>JAJDXV010000060.1 GCA_022823085.1 Candidatus Poribacteria bacterium | reverse complement strand
TGAGTTCAACTTGATATTTTTTATTCTTTTTCATGCGTGTCCTCTCTGATAGGAGATATAGATAGAACTTAGAGTCTACCATAAAACCCGCAAAAAGTCAAAAAACTTTATCACAAAATCAAAGTGGATAGACTACTAGAGACCTCCGGTGCACCAGAGCGTTTCAACCGTGCCAAGTCGCTTTTGGAGCGATTCGGGGTTAAAGAAGGGCTCAACCATCTAAAAAACGATGACTCCGAACTTGCCGAGATCCTTGAAAAACATCTCCAAAGCCAACAAAATTATAGATAATGTTTTCATGGATTGGTATGTTAAAAGATAGAACTGAAACACTCATACTCCTCTGTGTGTTGTTTACTTCATTCTTGCTCAAACTCAACCATCTCGGACACCGCAGCTTCCAAGGGATCGATGAATGCTGCCACGCCCTCGTTTCAAAGAACCTGTTGAAACATCCGTTAAAGCCGACGCTGATTGATGTCCCCTACATCCCTTACTTTGAAGACACTTGGGGCAGAAATCACGTCTGGCTGCACAAACCCATCCTACCGATGTGGCAAAGTGCTGTCTCCATGGCACTTGTGGGTATCACCCCCTTTGCAGTCCGGCTGCCGAGTGCCATTCTCAGCACACTTGCCGTTTGGCTCACTTACCTCATTGGCGTTGAACTCTTGACTAAACGATCTGCCCTTATCGCCGCCACTGCACAAGCATTTTCATGGTTTATCATGCGCTTGGTACATGGCTACCTCTTTAGTGATATGATGGACATATCGCTCTTGTTTTATTGTGAACTCGGCATTTACGGGGTCATTCGCACTGTAAAGACGGGAGAATGGCGTTACGTCCTGTTAGCAGGGGTCGGGCAGGGATTGGCGTTCCTTTCAAAAACCTATCCCGCATTCATTGTTACCGGAGTTGCCCTCACGGCTTGGTTAGCACCGGTACTTTCGCTGGCAAAAAAGGAAGATTGCCACTACCGATGGCAACATGTTTTAGGACTCTTAGGCGTGACTGTGCTCGTTGCCGGTCCTTGGACATTGTACACCGCTATTGAGTATCCCATTGAATTTGAAATCTCAAACCGTGTCACTTTCTCGCATTTCACAGAGAATCTTCAAGGGTGGGGAGCACCCTGGTATCAGGTGTTCATATACAATATGCATCTCTTTAGTTCGCTCACGCTTCCGACCCTCATCGCAACTTTTTATTTCCTACCGCGACTTTTTCGACAAAAAGATGTCGGTATCTGCCTGCTTTATGCATGGGGACTCGGCGTGTTTCCACCTTTTTTGATCGCCATATCAAAAATACCGACGGCTACCCTTATGGGTGCCCCCGCCTTACTCTTACTCTTGGGAAGGTTTGTCGAAGATACCACGCGCAAAAAAAAAGAAGTTCCTCGCTGGAAGCCTATCTACAGATATATCTGGACGTTTTTCATCGCTTTTTTGTTTCTTATTCAAGCCATTAATGCCTGGTGGCTCACCGAAACGAATGCTAATGATAGAACTTACTCTGATATCGCCAGCTATGCTGAAAACCATCTACCCCCGAATGCTGTATTACTTACCGAGATTATTTACACGGACGCACAAAATGACGACAATCACCTTCGCATCATGTTTCTCACCTCACACACAGCACATCCATACACAACAGCAAACGGATGGGAAAAACTCGTTTCACAGGCGCAACGACACGGCGGGATTCCTTACATTGTCACCTTTCGAGAACTTGACCTGCCCGTGGTCTTCAAAAGCGAAATGGATAAAACAACCATTTATGCTACAGTACCTCACAGGATTTCAAACCCTGATGAAAACCATAATAGTCTAAGGTAAGACACTATCTACTGGCAGAGGAAGGGAGACGCATGAAAAACACTATCGTCCGGTTTCTTAAAGCCCGCAAAGACACACACCAATACAAAAGATATCCAAGGAAACTATTAGATGAACTTCTTGAATATCTACGATTCACAAAGGTGGAGCCTTACGTTCCAAAAAACTCCACGCTTTTAGATGTAGGTACCGGCGATGGTAACTTTCTACACTACCTCAAGGGACACATCCATACAGCAGTCGGTATCGATCCACATCTCACACACACTTATAAATTTGGCAACTTTCATCTGATTCCCGGATATTTTCTATACGACTTTAATGAAAACATCACCGCTCATGTCAAAAGTATGTGCGATTATTTTTGCGAAAGCAGTCACCACGTGGGTTTTAAATCTTCGTTAGCACACAGTCTTTACATGAGCCAACATCACTTTTGATGTTATTACCCTATTAGCAGCCATTGAGCATATCCGAATAGACATCCTCCCTTGTATTGTGAATGCCTGTTGGAAACACCTAAAACCCGGCGGGCTGGTAATTCTCACAGTGCCACACCCGCGCGTTGACAAAATTCTTGATACGCTAAAGAAACTTCGGATTCTTGAGGGGTTCTCCATGCATCAGCATCATGGATTCAACCCCGAAACCCTCCCCTATCTCTTCAAAGAGTGGAGACTGATAAAAAAAGAACGATGGGAACTCGGATGCAATTACCTCTTTATCTTTGAAAAACCTGAGAGATGCCCTATATCGTGCCCACCAGTGATAAAATAGACGCATCCACCGAAGTCGTTGAGATAAAACCCAAGCAGGTAACGCTTTCCACCGAAGGGCAGTCGCGAAAGCTGCGCCTCCAACCGCTGTTCTGAAACCCTTATAAAAACCTTTCGTTTTCTATTGTCAAATGTCAAAACCTCTCAGATGGAAGGAAACGAAAGATGTCAAAACTCACACTCACCGAAGCTGTCAAGGTGATACCTGTTTCAGAGTCGACGCTCCGCAGAGATATGAAGTCGTGGAAAGTCTCGTTTGAAACCGATGAGAAAGGACGCAAATGGATAGATTTATCAGAACTGACACGCGTCTATGGACAACTCACCGAGGCAGAACCTTCCATATTGATAAGGTGTTTCCTGCGATTTTTCTTGCTACATGGCTTTTTCCGGTGTATAATCGCCCTATAATTTTCAGTTATCGGTTGTCAGTCGTCAGAAAGAAAAAGTATAAAATTCCCTTATGGAGACACTTATGCACGTTGGACTCATGGAAGGAATCATCCGCCGAGAAACACTCACCGAGAACCTTGATGCTGTTGTAGAACACGGTGTCCACCATCTGCAATATCATGTCCCCGCATCGGGGCCGTCGGTTGCAGAGATCCGAAAGGAGATGGACGCTCGACAGATGACGATCTCCGCACTTTCAGGCACCTATAATATGATTGATCCGGATGTTGAGAAACGGCACGCTGGGTTACGGATGCTGCGTTCCGTCGCAGAAAAATGTGCGCCGATGGGTACATCGGTAATTACGCTCTGCACCGGTTCTCGCGATCCGCAGAGCATGTGGCGTGCACATCCTGATAACAACACAGCAGAAGCTTGGCGAGATCTCGTCGAATCGATGGAACAGGCGTTGGCAGTGGCTGAAGAATACGACGTTACACTTGCGCTTGAACCTGAAGTCGCGAACGTGATTGATTCTGCGCGGAAAGCGCGCCGCCTATTAGACGAGATGCGATCCCCTTACCTGAAGGTTTGCATGGACGGTGCGAATGTCTTTCATAAGGGCGAACTGCCAAAGATGCGTGAAATCCTTGATGAGGCGTTCGCACTGCTCGGCGACGACATCGCACTCGCGCACGCGAAAGACCTCGACAGAGACGGTCAAGCCGGACACCTCGCTGCAGGCACAGGACTGCTCGATTACGACCAATATCTCGGTTTACTGAAAGAAAATGGCTACGATGGCGCGGTCATATTACACGGACTTTCGGAGGCACAAGTGCCTTTTTGTACAGACTTCTTGCGAAGAAAGATCGGTGCGTTGTAATAAATATACTATATCAGATATATTCAGGACTTACGCAATTTTGACGATAGCCAGTTTTTTTCGCGGATATTTCTCGGAAAACACAGCGTTCTTGGGGCACAGACTAACAGTCTATGCTACAAAAGAGAAGCATGCGTAAGTCCTAATATTTAAACAGTTCCGGACATCCGTTCTGCGTTGTTTTTAAATTTTCCTTTAACGAACAACTCGACTCCGTTATAAATGTTAAGGCACGAGTTGATGGTTAAAACTGAAAGGTTGCGTAGCAACCGTACTGAAAACTGTTAACTTCTCCGCACAAAAACTTAATAGTTAAAAAATTTATTTTTTATATTTTGCCTGTACGACTGTTTTGATACCGCCGCGAATGTTGAAATCGCCGACAACTTCTGCTTGTCGTGGCTGACACGCTTTTACGAAGTCCTCCAACACTTTATTCACGACATGCTCATGAAAAATGCCGACATCTCGGTAGAAAAGGAAGTATTCCTTCAACGATTTTAGTTCGACGCAGTGTCGGTCCGGGACGTAAGTGATACAGAGTGTCGCGAAATCTGGCAACCCCGTTTTAGGACATACGGCGGTAAATTCGAGATTTGTAATTTCGATCGTATAATCTCGGTTGCTATACTGATTTTCCCATGTCTCAATAGCCGGTGTCGCTAATTCCGGGATATGGGTTTGTAGATCGTCATAACCAGTATTTTGAGTCATTCAATGTCTCCATAGTAGTTATAAGTTATAAGTTATAAGTTATAAGTTAAGAAGGTTCTTGAAACAGTTCCGTTCTGTGAAGGTTGCCACAGAGAACCTCTTTAACTGTTAACCAAAAGGTTTTTCGCAGAAAAACCGTACTTATAACTTATAACCATTCCCCTCGCCTATTTCAGGATCACCATTCGGCGGGTATTTTCAAAGGTGCCAGCGGTAAATGTGTAGAAATAGATACCGCTTGCGACCGTCGCACCGGATTCGTCTCTACCGTCCCAGTACACAGCTTTCTCCCGGTTCTGGTAATTTCCCGGTTCTTGTAACCCGATATTCAATTGTCGGACAAGCCTACCCCTGACATCGTAGATTTTAACGGCGACCTCGGTTCGCTCGGCGAGATTGTAAGGGAACCATGTTTCAGGATTAAAAGGGTTTGGATAATTCTGGAAGATTGTCGTATGTTTGATATGTCCAAGCGTTGTGAGTGCTTGCGATTCAGGATCGACAGGAAACGGGATGTCCGCCGGACGGAATCCGAGATCAATGGGGTTATAGATAAAAGCGGAACCGGCATTATCACCGGCGTTATCATTACCATCAGCCCCAACGATAGCGAACGAACCCCTGATACCAACCGATGCACCGAAGCGATCAAATCGGTTTGTCCCGCTGGCAACAATTCTGCGTCTCTCGACCCAACTCAACCCATCCCGCAGGAAGGCGTAAGCTGAACCTTTGTCGATTTCTTCGGCGGGGTCTCCATCCGAGCTAACGGGATGATCATCTTTCCATGCGCCGACAATCGCTGTGTCTTCATGAATTGCGACTGCTGACCCGAATTCGTCCCCTGCCTCTGTCTCGGCGGCGGTAAGTTTTGCTTGTTGTATCCAAGCCTCTCTCGTCTCCACAAAAATATAGGCGGTTCCCATATCTGTTTCATTTCGATCTTCCTTAGGTGCGCCGATGATTGCGATCCCATTCGTCAGATCGACGGCGAACCCGAATTCATCGCCGAGTCCACTGTCATTTGGAATGAGTTGCGTGCTTTGGGTCCACGTGCCGCCGCTACGTGTAAAAATGTACGCTGCGCCTGAATTGGGTCCCGTTGCGTCATTCCCGTGTGCCCCGACAAGCGCATTGTCGCCGTAGACAGCGACAGCGAAGCCGAATAGATCCCCCGGTACAGCGTTTCGGTGCGTTAATTTTGCCTGTTGTGTCCAGGAAATCCCGTTTCGGACAAAGACATAAGCGGCCCCTGTATCTACACCGCCTTCATCCTTCCCGTAGGCACCGATGACAGCGGTATTTTCATCGATAGCGATGGCTGTTCCGAACTGGTCGAACATACCGATGTCATTGCCGGTGAATTTCGCTTGTTGTATCCAGTTGTCCCCGGAACGTATGAAGATGTATGCGGCACCGGCTTCCGGGCCCGCGTCATCAACGCCGGGTGCCCCGATGACAGCGGTTTCTCCGCTGATCGCGACGGTATTACCGAATAGGTCGCCTGCTTTCGCGTCGTTAGCAGTAATCTTTGCGCGTTCTAACCAGAGATTGCCACTCCGCTCGAAGATGTATGCGGCACCGGCATTTGGCGCGATGTCATCGTTTTGTTGTGCCCCGGAGATAGCGAGGTTCCCGTGAATTGCCACTGAAACTCCGAATTGATCTTCCGACGCTGTTTCGCCATCGCTGAGTTTGATGTTCTCAACCCACGCGCCCCCTTCCTTTTGCTCGAATATATAAGCGGCACCGGAGCTGGGCCCCCCTGCACTGTGGGTAGGAGCACCCGTGATAATTTCGTTACCACTGATTGCGACAGCGGAGCCGAGTTGGTCACCCCTCTTCCTGTCACTTGCGACGAGTTTCGTGTGTTGGTTCCAGAATGGCGGTTCATTTTCTGTAAAAATGTAAGCGGCACCGACGGCATCTTCACCGACGATACCACCTCTGGCACCGATGACAACGGTTTCACCGCTTATATCGACCGAAACACCGAAGGATGTCGCGCCGTCTGGGTCAATCGGGATCATACGGATACGGGTGCGGTTCCTTTTTTGTAGCCAGAACCTGCCCTCCTCACGTTTATAGATGTAAGCGGCACCGGTGTTTCCATTGTGTGGTGAAGTCGCGATAGCGAAATCGCCGTCAACATCGACTGCGTAGCCGAAGTTATCATTTGCTTCCGTGTTGTTGCCGATGAGCTTCTTTTGGAATATCCAGCCGGACGGGTCCCGTACAAAAATATAAGCGGCACCAGCATCTTCATCGGCTTCGTCATCACGGATTGCACCGATGATGGCAGTATTACCATCAGTGCCGACAGAGAAACCGAAGTTTGCGAATCTGCTGGCATCGGGAGCATTGAGAACGGTTGTCTGGATCCATAAGTTGCCTCTCCGCTCGAAAATGTATGCGGCGCCAGCGTCGGCGACAGGTATATTGGCGCGATGTGCCCCAACGAGTACGGTGTCTCCGGCAATCGCGACTGAGGTTCCGAAATAGTCGCCTGCCTTTGCGTCAAGTGCGACCAGTTTCATCTGCTCAACCCATTGTGTGCCTTGCCGGGAAAAAATATAAGCGGCACCTGAGTTTTTTCCCGCATCGTCTTTCCTCGGGACACCGACGATCGCATAGTCGCCACTCATTGCAAGCGTTGTTCCGAATTCGTCATCAGTTGCCGCGTCGCTAAGACTCAACTTCTGATGCTGGACCCACCCAGTTTGGCTACGGAAAAAGACTTGGATGGAACCGGCATTTCTACCGTTGTCGGTATCATCGTTTGGAACACCAACCATTGCGTAATCGCCGCTTATACCGACACTTGTACCGAGGTTATCGTTAACGACAGCGGCACTCGTATTCAGTTGGACCCTGTCGGCGCTGCTGTGTAGTATTAACCCAATCCCCAAAAGCAGGGTTAGCATGGCAATCTGTAATCTCTTCAATTCTTTTTTCCTCATCTAATCTTCGGGCAGGAGACCCAATCCTTTAGGTTTGGGAGGAATGCCCGCTCCTGTAATTGAAGTTAAGACGCGTGAGCACCGTAAAATCACATGCTTTCGCATTTTGGCACAAGCGTTTACCTTCCAAGGAATACAACGAGATCCCCTGGCGACCAAAACCACTGATACGTGTTAAGCCATACTTGATGTGTCTTACTAAGGTGTTCTTGACCAATCCATTCCAAGTCGTGCCACCGTAGCGGGGTCTTTTACCGCCTTTCTGTGGGTTCTGACGATGGAGTTCACGCCGTCGTATAGGGATAGGTGATATACAGAATATATCTGTGTTATCTACAACACCATCACCCCCAACGGCATCGTAAGCGAGACACCAAGAGTCTACGCAATGTGCCTCAAAGGTTTCAGCGAGTTTCTTCGAAGACTTTTTCAGTCCGAGCCTTTCCCGCATCTCTTTGGTTTCCCAGCCTTCTAACGTCAGCAACTGCCACCGTTTTTCGATTTCAGTATAGAACCACTCTTTGCCAACTTCAAGGGGACTGAAAGAGGTGTTCCACTTCTTCGCACGTTCTATCGTTCGTGCCTTGATGTCCTCGACACAAACATCTGTAATCGGAAATAACTTTGATAACCAATCGAGGATACGAAGTTTCCAATCCCAACGTGCGCGGGTGCCAGCAGGAATACGGACCTTGTTCGCAAGTCGGTTCGTCCTGTTCTTTCGGTTCGGACATTTCCGAGAACGTCTACTTCTCCGCAACTCTCGACGCTTTTCAACTTTTTTGCCGACTTTGCTGTGAGCATCGGCTTGGATATTGAGATAGGTGTGTGCCGCTGATTTGACGCTAAAGCCTTCCTTCTTACTGCCAGGGTCAACACCGACAGCAATCTCTTGGAACTCGGTATCTGACGGTTCAACGTTTAGACGGACGCAGAAGATGCCGTTCTTCCAAAACGGAGTTGCCTTACCGGATCGTATCCACCGTTTTGCCCGCGAAGGCTTCGTCGGCATTAACGGATTTTGATGTTTATCTACAACTATGACGAACATGACGTAAACCCCTTTCGGGTATATATTGCCCCATCCAGATCACGGTATCCAAAGTGAATCAGACTTGGGGAGCATCCGAAACATTGTACGTGTTGCCACACACAGATACCGCGATATATTACTGTAGAAAACTGTTTAACTTGTGGGTCCCCGTATGGCTACGGATGTTCACAAGCCCAACCCTTTAGGGTTGGGTAGTTGACTGTTTCGTGCTATCCTGATAGGTGAATCTAAAGGCATTTGTAGCGTTTGCGCTGTTAGATTTGCGTATTTTAAAACATCTCTATTGCGTGTCTTATGCAAATTATGTGCCACTTGAAAATTCGCGTAAAATCGGAAAATTTCGCGCGAATTTCGACAAAATCCACGATTTTTTGTTCATTTATTGGACATTTCGGCTGATAAATACCTTCAGTCGGTGCGAAATGGTGCTATTCCGATATGCTGAGACGATAGATTTTTTTGGCTTTATCCTCGCCATACCATAGTGCCGTGCCGTCCCAGGTTAATCCATGCGGTTCGTTTGGACATGAAACAGCATCGATCACCTCACCGGATTCGGGATGGATTCGGTAGATGACGTGGTCGTTTGTGTCGGCGTTCCAGAGGGCTTCGCCATCCCACGCGAGTCCGTGTGCACGTCCGCCCGGTGTTGGCAATTCGGCAAGGATTTCACCGGTTTCTGGACACTGTTTGATAAACCGACTCGTGTTCATATCAACGCTCCAGAGGTGCTCGCCGTCCCACGCCAACCCGTGCGGTCCCTCGCCTGGCGATGAAAAGGTCGTAACGATTTCCAATTCAGGGATCGTGAGTTTGTAAAACGTCTGTTGCCAGATGCTGTTATACCAGAGATGTTCGCCGTCCCATTCGATGCCAGCCCCACCCGGAAACGGGGGTGTAAGGGTTAGCAAAACTTCACCGGTTTCAGGGTTGATTCTATGAATCGGACCGACACCTTCAACGCTCCAAAGTGATGTGCCTTTTAACCGAGAACGCGTGCCTTTAACATTTATAGCGGCGTCGCGTTCTTGGGTAAATGCGAGTCCATTCGTCCCTGCACCGGGTGCTGAAATTTGGCGTTCGTTTAATGCTTCACGCATTTTTGTTGTTTCTCCGTGATGAGTGCGCTATCTCTAAGAGCGCGTCCTGAATTTCGGTGATAACTTCGTGTTCCGTCTCAACAGTGAGTTGTGTCTGTAGTATCTTCTCGGCGGCAGTGCCGCCTATCTGTCCGAGTGCCCAGGCTGCATGGCTCCGCACCAGCGGTTCGTCATCGGTTAGTGCTTTTTTAAGGGCGGGAACGGCACGCTGTTCTCCCCAATTGCCAATAGCGACAAGGACATTTCGCAAGAAACCGCGCCGTTTAGCCCGTTTAATGGGGCTTCCCTTGAATCTTCGACTGAACTCCTGCTGCGTCATACCGATGAGTGATAGCAAGGTCGGTGCGATGTTTCCGTCGCGCGGTTGAAACGCTGGATCGGCTGTTGGGACTGCTTTGCTGTTCCAGGGACAGACCTCTTGACAGATATCACACCCGTAGATTAAGTTCCCCATTTTGGAGCGGAATGCCTTCGGAATCCGCTCCTTGAGTTCGATTGTCAGGTAGGAGATACAGCGTCGGGAATCTAAGAGATTCGGTTCAACGATTGCATCCGTAGGACACGCCTCAATGCAGCGTGTGCAAGTCCCGCAACTCCCACGGAGCGGCGGTGTTTCTGGTTCTAAGGCGACACTGACGAGTACCTCTGCGAGGAAGTACCAAGACCCTGAACGCCAATGGATTAGGTTGGTGTTCTTTCCGATCCAACCGATGCCCGCCTTTTGGGCGTATTCTCTTTCAATAATCGGTGCGGTATCAACGCAGATGCGTGTCTGTAATTCGGTTTCAGCGGTCTGCTTAATGAAGTCAACGAGTTCTGAGAGCCGTTGTCGGATGATGTCGTGGTAATCGTCGCCCCAAGCATACCTCGAAATCTGTCCACGTGCTGCATCTTCGGCAAGTGCTTTCGGCGGGTCAAGTGTGTAATAGTTCATCGCGAGACTGATAACAGATTTCGCCTCTGCGAGAAGTTGACGGACATCCGTCTTGAGTGGTAGATGTTTTTCGAGGTATCCCATCTTTCCGGCGTACCCGTTTTCTATCCACTGCTGGTAACGCGCGATGGTGTCACTCTCTACTGCGGGGATAATTCCGACGAGTTCAAATCCGAGTTCGTGTGCCCGCGCTTGAATTTGTTGCGTTAGTGTTGACATTAGGAAGTCCCGCGCGGATAGGAGCCGATAACATTGACGTTCCGACACAAATCTTCAAGCTGCTCAAGTGCCACGATGACGCGTTCGTCGGCAATATGACCATCCATTTCAGCAAAGAAGATGTACTCCCAAGGTTTCGCTCGTGATGGCAGAGATTCGAGATAACTCAGATTCAGCTCGGCTTTCTCTAAAATACCGAGGGCTTGGTGGAGTGCGCCGACCTTGTCTTGAACAGAAAAAAAGAGCGAAGTCCGGTCATATCCACTCGGGTCTGCCATCTCGCTCCCAATGATAAAGAAGCGGGTTGTGTTATCTGGTTCATCCATAATCGCGTTCGCAATAATCGGAATCTGATAAATCTCGCTTGCGAGTTCACTCGCAATGGCAGCTGCAAATGGTTCTTCGGCGGCTTGCTGTGCGGCTTCGGATGTACTCACAACCTCAACCTGTTCAACATTACCGAGATGCCGGCTCAGCCATGCCCGGCATTGTGCGAAAGGTTGCGGATGCGAATAGATACGCTGGATCTCTGTTATCGGAGACTTTGACAACAAGTGCTGTTTGATCGGCTGAAATGTCTCTGCACAAATCCACAACGACGTGTGTTGAAAGCGTTCTAAAACGTCGCGAACCGTACCCTGCAACGAGTTTTCGATAGCGACGATACCATAATCGGCTCTACCGGATTCGACCTCAGTAAAGATATCGACTTGCGGATGGATCGGGATAAATTCCGTTGATGCCCCGAAATGACATCGGGCCGCCAAGTGCCCAAAACTACCAACGGGTCCGAGAAAAGCGATCCGCTCCGGCTCCTGCAAAGAACGCGAGGCAGATAAGATCTCCGTCCAGATCGCTTCGAGCGCAGCCTCTGGGAACTTACCGTCGTTCTCGACCATCAAACGTACGATGACTTGCTTCTGCCGGTGCGGGACATAAACCTTTGCAATGCCTGTCTCTGATTTCACCGCTCCGACTTTCTTGGAAATCTCTGCCCGTTTCTGTAGCAGTGCCAAGATCTGGTCGTCAATCTCGTTAATTTGGTCACGATACTCACTTAATTCCAAGGAATAGGTCTCCGTTTTGAAATGGTAGTTAGTTGTTGGTACGGAATCGATTACGATTCCTTTAGGTTTTTGGTAAAGAGGTGTACGGTTGTTCCGACATCTCTTAACTTATAACTAATAACCCAAAGGGCGTACTCGCCCGTACCGACAACCACCTAAGCGTTCAATTTTTTCATAGCGGCGATCATCTCATCGTCCGAGGGGTTCTCTTTCACGATTTCAACGAATTCCTCAGCACTTAACTTGTGTTCCTCCAGGAACAACTTGTCCTGCGGTCACGGGTAGATATACTCACCGATGATGCCCTGCAATTGTGCACTGGCTTTATCGCTGATTCTGGCTAACCACGGGATTCCGCCAATAATCATATCCCTGTGGCGCGGTTTCCAATCAAGAGCCATCTGTTTCACCTCCTTTGGAAGTTATAAGTTATAAGTTATAAGTTATAAGTTATAAGTACGTGGTTGATTTACCTACCACCTTTTAACTTATAACTTTGACCAACAACTCGATTTCCGATATTTAAAAATAGGCGCGAGTTGTTGGTCAAAACTGAAAGGTTGCGTAGCAACCGTACTGTTAACTGGGTACTCGCCGTTGTTTATTCTATCGTTCCCTCAAGCTGTTGCAAGGTCTCCTCTAAAAGTTGCAAGGAGCGTCCGTATTCTGTCCAATCGCCGGCGCGTTGTGCGTCTTGCGCCTGATTGAAATAGCGGTTTGCCTGCTTAACGAGTTCTGGGAATGCAGTCTGACCTGTGTTAGGATCGGTTGTCGTCTCATCCGTTGTTGTAATTGTTGCCGCGGTTTGACGGCGTGTTCCGGGTCCGAACATGTTTCGGAGTGCCTCATCAAGGCTTGCCCCCCAAACGACCTCGTTTTCATAGCCGATGACGACTCGCCGCAATTCTGGAATAGCGGTTTTCTCATCTTCAGATTGGATGTAGATCGGTTCGACATAGAGCAGTGAGTTGTTCATCGGAAGGATCAACAGGTTACCGCGTAGCACACGGGATCCTTGTGTATTCCAGAGACTAATCTGCTGTGAGATATCCGGTTCTTGGCTAATAAAGTTCTCTACCTGCATCGGTCCTGCGATCTGTTTCCCTTTCGGGAATCGATAGACAAGGATCTGCCCGTATTGTGGGAGATCGCATCGTGCGGCAAGCCACGCGGTGAGATTCGGTTTATTGAGCGGCGTGAACGGCAACATCAACATGAATTCAGGTTTATCTTCACCGGGTAGCCGGATAACGACATAGTAAGGTTCAACAGGTTGACCTTCCGCCGCTGAACGTTGGACGGTCTGCTGTTGTGGTACAAATGGACTTCTCGGCTGTTGCGGGACCTGCTGTGTCTGTGCATCCGTATTGTCGTAGAGCTCCATCCCGATTTCCCACTTATCTTCACCGGCATAGAAGGTTACGGGGTCTTTCATGTGATAGTCCTGATAGACACGCGCTTGAATGAGGAACATCGCCATCGGGTACCGAATATGTGCTTTGAGGTCCTCCGGCATCTCCTGAAACGGTTTGAAAAGATCAGGGAAGATTCTTCTATAACATTCCGCGATCGGGTCCTGTTCCCGTTCCACAATATAAAAATCGACAGTGCCGTCGTAAGCATCGACAATAACTTTAACAGAGTTTCGGATGTAATTGCCCCACGGTTCACCGTCCTGCTGTGTGTTTCGGAACTGTCGTCGCCGCTCATCAACGAACTCCCGCATTGAGACGGAATACGGGTACCGATGTGTGATGGTATAAGCATCAATCAGCCAGACGAGCCTGCCGTTATGGATAATGATGTACGGGTCACCGTCATATCGTAGAAACGGTGCGATCTTCTGAATCCGTCTTTTGATGTTTCGTTCATAGAGGATTCGGCTTGTTGATGAAATTTCACCCGGCAGGACAAAGTTGATTTCGTTATTGAATTTGAGCATGTATGCGATTTTCCGCCAAATAGAGCTGAGTTGAACACCACCTTCACCTTTATATGCATACTCGGCGTATTGCTGCCCCTCTTGCGGATAGTCAAATTCAAGTGCCTGCGGACGATCCGGGTGTACGATGACATAACGGTCCGTGCGTTCACCGTAGTAGATACGCGGTCCCGGCGTTTCGTCAAACCGATGTTCCCACTCGTCTTTGTATTCTATAGGCGGCAAGCCTTGGATATACATGCTCGGTTTGCCGTTGTCGATCTCATTTACCGGACTCACGACGGCACCGTATCCGTGTGTATAGGTATAGGTCTGCTTATACCAATCGTTCCTGATCTCTATCGGAAGTTCATTGATATTGAGTTCGCGTCCGGAGAGCATTACCTGTCGGATTTCACCGTCAACGACATAACGGTCAATATCGACATCGTTGAAATCGTATTGTGAGCGCAATTCTTGGAGTTGCCTGAAGGTTCTGCGCAACGGTCGCCAGTCCCAGAGGCGAATACTGTTAAAGACAGGTTTATTTTCGAGACTGGTTATATCGTCGTAGTTGAGTTCCTCTGTCAGCGGGTACTCTTCCTCGGTTACGGTGTTCTCAGCCAACCCGTAAGACTGAAGTGTCGCTTTGATGTTATAGTTGATGTAATCCGCTTCGAGTACCTGTTTATTCGGTTCGACCTGCCACCGCTGGATCGCGACTGGATAGGCTTGCCCGAGGAAACCGGCGATTAGGAATACAACGAATCCACCAAAAGCATAAGCGTTGCGTTTCAAGAAGATACTGACGATAAAAATTAGGGCACAGAGGATTGTGAGCCAAAGCATAACATTCAGGACCGGTAAGCGTGCTTGGATCGCTGCATAACCACCGCCGCCGCGGACAACATCGTTTGACGCATACAATAGGTCGTACATAACGAATTTGTAGTTCCACGCTCGGCAGAGGAGGGTTAAACCGACAAGCGTGAACAGATGCGCTTTGACGCTGAAAGGCGGACGGAACCGGAATTGACTGGTATCACCCGTGATTAAACCGTGGAAGAAATAGATAACCGTTGCGAATATCGTCACCAACATAAAGATACCGAATAGTGTGCCACAGACGTAGCGTTCCAACGGCATTTTGAAGATATAGAAGGTGACATCTTTTTTGAAGATCGGGTCACGTGCGGGGGACGTAAAAAACGCTTTTTGACCAGGTTCTATCTGGACCGCAGTGTCCAATCGGATTGCATTCTCTAACACCGCTTCAACGCGTGCTTCCTGATTGGTGCCGTCTATCTGAACGTTGATCGGATCCCCAACTTCGATACTTTTTGCTTCAAGTTCCAATTGCGAAACAGGTATTTCGTTTCCGTCAACGGTCTCTTCTATAGTAATAGATGTGGCAGCTGGAAAAACGAGTTCGTTTGAGTTGAAGTAGCGTAGATAAACCTCCCACCGATCACTCGCTGCGTAGCCCATTAAGACGCTGAAAAGTATTGCGACGAGTGCCAACCCGCCGTAAATCATCCTTCGGGTATCGCCAGGATTGCTCACACCGCCGTCTGTGAAATCCGCACCACCCATAAAAGCAGGGCTCAGATGTGCCGGTGTGAACCGATAGATTAAGGCGAGGTTGATCAATAAAATCGCTAAGTAGCAGACTCCGACGATTACGCCAACGAGGATTTGTGTCCACAGTATTTTAGTGAAGACCGGTTTATAGTCCACCATCTCAAACCATAGGAAATCGGGGAAGAGGTTAACCCAAAGGGCACCCAGCCCACCGATAATCCCCAGAATGACGACAGTGATAATAAAACGTTTGGTTCGTGGTTCCATATTTTTAATTTTCCTTGCGGTTCGATTAGGGTTTTCGCGGTGGGTGCGTCGTTCTCCGTTTATCCGCCTCCACTTCGTTTCGGCTAATCGTCCTGGTTAAAAAAAGAGAGATTTGTTTTTTTATTTTACCTTGCGGTTAGTCGCAACAACGTTGCGACGGCTCTTGACTAACGGCGCATCGGCCATGAGAACCCTGATTAACCTTAACCAACAACTCGATTTCCGATATTTAAAAATAGGCGCGAGTTGTTGGTTAAAGGAAAGTTTAAAAAGCTTGTCCGAGTCCAAAGTGGTATTTGAAACCGGGTTCCAATTCGGCGAGGTCTGTATGTCGTGCTGCGGCGAAGTCTATTGAAAATAGACCGAGTTGGAGTCGCATCCCGATGCCGACTGCGGCTTTGGCGTCGTCGAGTCGAATACGATTCCCTTCTCGGACGAAGATGTTGAAAGGGTTCTCTGGTCCGTACTGCCAGTCTGACCACGCGCCGCCGAGATCGGCAAAGATAATACCACGAATACCGCCGAGTGTCCATCTAATTGGCCATCCGAAATGGAGAACATCTATCAAAGGGATACGGACTTCTAAATTGACGAGCCCGATGCGAGTGCCGACCAACGCCTCGTAATCGTAGCCGCGTAAGGTATCAATACCCCCGAGATAGAAGTAGGATCTGTCAGCACCGAAGCTGCCGCCGAATAAAAATCGCGCCGCGATGGTAGAACGTCTACCGAGCCCGAAATAGCGTCGGGCATCAAAGATAACATTTGTGAGGGACAATTCGCTACCGATCATTGGAAAAGATTGTTCGAGTTCGATGCGGTATCGGGAGCCGCTATAAGGCGACCATTCACGCCACATCGTCGTATCTCCGACGAATGCCATAGAACCTATTGTAAGTAGACCTCTATCGTCAAACGGGTCCAACGGACGGCTTGTTTGGAAGTTAAAGGCGAACGGTTGTGAATACATTGAGAAGTTAAGATCGAGGCGATGGTATCTGTCGAATGGGTAGTTAAGATACGCGCCGAGCCCCGTAATCCGTTGTAAGATACCGCGCCTGCTCTGGATGCCGCCTAAGATATGGTACTCGTGATAATTGTAAATCATCGCGCCGATGTCTGTCCGGTTCGTCAAGAACCCGTATTGTGCGATGAAATCCGGTGCGAGGTAACTGGATTGGTTCATCACACTGACCCCGATCCGGTGGTTGCCCAACATGTCGCTACCGGTAATTTGTACCGTGCTTCTCAAGATACCGTCAGCACCGAGCGTGAAATCTGGGAAGATCGCATCTAAAGCGAAAGAGGATTTTGTACTATACTTCCGTTTCGCGATCCTATAGTTCTCCGGTTTCTCTGCTGTTAAAACGGCAGTCGGTTCAGCAATGTCTGTGATCTCAACTGTTTCTTCTGTGGTTTTAATGACCGCCATCGTATGGACATCGTATTTCCCGTTCTGATAGGCGGTAAACAGCAGCTGCTTTCCGTCTGGCGATAAACTCGGATTGAAACAGCCGGTCATCATATTGGTCAGACGCGTCAACTCGACCTGTAGCGTTTGGTTTGCAAGTTCCAGACGATTCTCGCCAGAGAACACGAATGTTTCTTCCGCCGTCTCGTCGTCCAATTGTTCAATTTGCGCTTCATCTCGCGCATCTGTAACCGTATTTTCTTCTGTATTGTTTTTTTCTACAATCTCAAGCCTGTATATATCGTAAATGCCTTGTCCATCTGCACAGAAGAGAATCGATTCTCCGTCGGGTGTCCATGATGGGCTGATGGCGTTATAGGTGCCGTTGGTTAGCACCCGTTCTGTACCGTTGTCGAGGTCGATCAGGACGAGTCTATTTTTACGTCCGCGTTCGGAGGTGTAGATGATTTTGCCAGTTGTTGGATGCCATGACGGGTGTGTGTCGTTAAATGCATCGAAGGTCAATCTATCGATTTCACCTGTCAGGAGTTCGATGGTGTAGAGGTCTGTTTGTCCCTCTTTGAGTGCCGAAAACACGATTCGTTCACCGCTGCCGTCATAGTCTGGGGAGGAGATGTTATCGTAGTCGAGCCTGAAGTACTGCGTGAGTTCTTCGGTTATGATGTTCACTTCGAGGAGATAATTAGCGTCGTGATGCTTAGCGACGAAGGCGATTCTGTCCCCATCGGGTGCCCACGCAAGGCTTCTGCCGAATCCGCTGAAATCGGTTCGGATCTCTTCGTATTTCTCTCGGAAAAATCGTTTGGTAACCCGATCAATCCGCTCACCTGTTTTTGCGGACATCAGAACGACCTCAAGAAATCCATCGTTCCCCGTGACGTAAGCGATAATGTCGCCGCTCGGCGACCAGATCGGTTTGATGTTATGCGAGTATCTCGATTTCTCGGTAAGATTTTTCGCGACGAGATCGGGTAATTCGCGATCTTCGATGAGGGGCCAGTAGCGTTTCCGTACGGTCTGGCGCCACGCTTTATCGAATTCTTCGAGTTCCACACCGAGCACTTCCGTGAAAACACGGTTAATGTCTTTCGTACGGCTCTGTCGTAACCCGCGTAGGATCTCAGCGATCTTTTCGCGTCCGTAGGTCTCCGTGAGATACGCCACCGCCAGTTGTCCTAACTTATACCCGACGTAGGGTGAACTGAGGCGGTTGAAGTTCTGGAGTTGCGGTAACGGTACGATGTTGTTCGTCATGCTGGCATCACGGATAACCATCTCGCCGATCGCATCGTTATCTTCGGCGAAATAATCTGCCATCCCTTCTATGAACCAGATCGGAGGTGAGTAGAGGAATTCGCCGCTGTAGATACGGGCATGCGGTTTCTGATAGATGATGTCGTACTGAAAGATATGGATGAGTTCGTGAAAAATTACCTCTCGAAACGCTTCAAGCGAGCCTGTGAACGGAATAACAATGCGGTGCTTAAAGAGTTCCGCGAAACCACCGATACCTTCGTGAAGCTCTTGTAAGATGATGTTGGTTTCCTGAAAATCCTTGTGGGATTTGTAGAGGATCAGCGGCGTTCTATCTCTCAGTTCGTGTTCAAAATCCTCGCTGTGTTGTTCGTAAGCCTCTTCGGCGATCGCAGCCATGATAGGCACAAGTTTCGCCTCGCTCGGATAGTAGTAGATGTCGAAATGTTCCGTCCGATGGATATGCCAATCGAAACGTTGTGCCGTGATTTTGTTTTTCCCGAAAACTTGTGCCCATCCGACACAAGGCATCAATAAACCGACAACCAGTAACCAGTAACCAGTAACCAGTAACCAGTTAAAGATGGGATATGATTCATGAAGTCTTTCTCTTTTCTGGTAACTGTTAACTGTTAACTGGTTGCTTGAAAAATTGGTTTTATTTTTTTTCACACCTCTAACCCCCCTTTTTTTAATTCGGACTTACGCATTATCTTTATGAAATTCTACATAATACATGCATCAGGCAGGGTTAGAAACTCCGCCTGCAAGGGAGTAAGTCCTGTTTAATTGACCAGATACCGATCTTCGCGTTCGTAGTGTGGAGAGATTTCACGTGTAAACTCCATTGCGGCGCGCTTGCCGAGTTCTCGCATCGTGTTTGACTGTGGACCGGCTTGCGAAAAAATAAAGGAGCCGATAGTATGTGCCTCGGCAGTGCTACGCCGGTAGTCTTCATCCCAGATAATTTCTTCAGTTTCGACATCGAAAATCATGACTCTCAGTGAGAGGAGATAGGTTTTTTCCATGTAGTCCTGATAATCCATAACGTAGCGTTGGTTCTGTATGGAATAGCGTTCTCCATAATACCTTCTTGGTCGGCTATCTGAATAGAAACGGAAGCTTCCGATGATAATCCCTTTCACCTCAAAATACGCGCCGAGTTGGCTGAGGCGTTCCGTATCAGAGAACCACTCCTGATCGACAGTTTCGCCTGTCAGCATCCGCGCTGTGTCTTGTGTACTGACGACCTCAAAGTGTTTTTGGCGTGCCAAACCGCTGCGGAGTATTGAGGCGATCTCCTCGCCGATTTCTTCAGGCAGTTCTTCGTTCGGTCTTATCTCTTTTTCCGGGACAAATGGTAGAACGGCGAAGTTGGAGTACCGATTAATGTCGATTTCGGATTCGACTTTCACCGGAATGGAGACGCGTGTCACGGCACTACCACATCCGTAAAGCGTTAGCACTACCAATAGGATTCCAATGTTTTTTCCGATCTGCATAAGGGACCTCACTCTTCCGTGGATGAGCGTTCGTCTTCTTCTATCTGTGGTGTGTCTTCGCTATCGCCACCACTTCGTCGCAGATGAATACGGCAGCGTCGATAGTTGAGTCTGTAGTATCTATTATCTGGCTTTAATTCGGTTGCGCGTTGATAAGCCGTAAAAGCGGCATCCATGTTCCCGATGGCTTCGTAAGCGACACCGAGGTTGTTATGTGCCTTGGAGTCGTTTGGGTCGATATTGATGACCTGCTTCCATCGAAAGATGGCTTCGTTCCAGAGTTGCGCTTCTGCGGCTCGTATCGCGAACCGATTGTACGCATCGGTCTGCGGTGTGTCGCGAAACACCGCGCAGCCAGGCAGCATTAAAAACGCCAAAATAGCGATAGAGATAAGGCATCTGTATCTTAACACATTTTTCTCCATAATTATGTTATGATATTGTTTCACATTACGTCATATATATTACACGGAATCAACCTTTTGCGTCAAGGGAAAATTGGGTACCGAACGACGCTGATGCTCTAAAGGAAAAACTTGTCAAAGCGTCCGAGGCATGATAGACTATTAACGTCGTAAAATCTACAATCGGAGGTATAAGGCAACGCTTATCGAAAAGAAAACATGTTAAACCCAAAAATCTATCAGCGCAGCGAACTTGCATCCGTTCTTCAACGGTTGAAGACTGACGGTAAGACTGTTGTCACGACCAACGGCTGTTTTGATGTGCTACACTTGGGGCATCTCCGGTATCTACAAGCAGCACGCCAGCTCGGAGACGTACTCGTCGTTGGGGTCAACAGTGATAGTTCGGTAGAACAACTCAAGGGAGAAAACCGTCCGCTTGTGCCTGAAGCAGAGCGCGCAGAGATGCTCGCCGGATTGGAATGCGTCGATTATGTCGTCATCTTCCCAGAATTGACACCGATTGACCTGCTCTCCGAACTCAAACCGAGCATCCACGTTAAAGGTGGCGACTATAAACTTAAACAACTCATTGAGCGCGAGGTCGTTGAAGAAAACGGCGGTAAAGTCGTCGTAGGACTGAACGTCCCAGGTAAATCCACAACCAATCTTATCCAAGTGATTTGTGAACGATATAGAGATACTGATGCCGCGGACACGCCGTAAGGCAGTTTTAGATTTTTAACTTATCCAATGCACCTCACCGAACCGCAAGGAAAATTAAAAAATGCAAATAAACGATTCATTACGTATTGACGATCTGAAACCTCAAATTGAGACGCTTTTTGAATACTCAGGTCAGAAGATTTTAGCCATTGAGGACACGTGGCCCCCTGAAAAAGGTACGCCTGTGTTCACTGTCGCTGGCACCTATACGACACGCGGCTGGACGGAGTGGACGCAAGGGTTCCAATTCGGTTCCGCGATCCTCCAATTTGATGCCACAGGTGACGAACAGTTCCTTGAGATTGGGAGACGGAACACGATTGAAAAAATGGCACCGCACGTTACACATATCGGTGTGCATGATCACGGATTTAATAACGTCTCTACTTACGGTAACCTCCGCCGCCTCATGCGCGAAGGTGTGATCCCACACGACGCTAACGAGATGCATTTCTATGAGTTGGCACTGAAAGCCTCCGCTGCCGTGCAGGCGAGTCGCTGGACCGCGATTAAAGACGGGACGGGATATATCGCCTCTTTCAACGGACCGCATTCGCTCTTTTCGGATACGATCCGATCTTTACGGGTATTGGCACTCGGATACACGCTCGGTGCTGTGCTGATGGGTGAAGGCGATGTCGCTACCAGTCTCTTGGAACGTCTGCTCCAACATTCACAGACGACAGCGACCTATAACGTCTACTACGGCGAAGGGCGCGACGCTTATGATCTACGTGGACGGGTTGTGCATGAATCGATCTTCAACACCAACGATGGGAACTACCGCTGCCCAAGCACACAACAGGGGTACTCACCTTTTACAACGTGGACGCGCGGATTGGCGTGGATTATTACAGGTTACGCTGAGCAACTTGAGTTTTTTGATACACTCTCCGAAGATGATCTCGAACCTTACGGCGGCTATGATTTGGCTACAGCACATATCCGAAAAGCCGCGGAGGCAACAGCGGATTTCTATATTCAGAACACGGCACAAGACGGAATTCCGTATTGGGATACCGGCGCGCCCGGTTTACCGGAACTCGGTGATTATTTCGCGGTTCCCGCGGACCCCTATAACGATCTTGAACCGGTAGATAGTTCCGCCGCAGCGATTGCAGCACAAGGACTGATTCGACTCGGAAACTACCTCAGAAAACACGGCGAGACGGAAGCAGGAGATGCCTACTATCAAGCAGGTTTAACGGTCGCTAAGACGCTTTTCGCTGAGCCGTATCTCTCTACCTCCGAGACGCATCAAGGGTTGTTATTGCATTCTGTGTATCACCGTCCGAACGGTTGGGACTATGTGCCAGAGGGTCGCAAGATACCGTGCGGAGAGGCATCCATGTGGGGCGATTACCACGCCCGCGAACTTGCAGTCCTGTTATGGCGGGAGATCGTCGGAAAACCGTATCTGACGTTTTTCTAACATGTAAAATGGTAGGCGCGCTTTGCAAGCGCGCCTACAAGGCAACCAGATTAGGGGGAAAATATGAGTGAAGTCAAAGATATACACCAGCCGAAGGTCGAAATCTCGGTCAAGAATTTCGGTCCTATTGCCGAAGCGGATATTGATCTGCGTCCACTAACGGTATTTGTTGGTCCGAGCAATACCGGTAAGACATATTTTGTTACGCTCGTGTATGCATTGCACGGTATCTCCGAGGGGTTCGCTCCGCTTCCCTTATTTTCTGTACTCTATCAACTTCGGAACAGATATTTTTTATCAGTATCTGCTGAGGAGAAGAAGGCAATACACGAACTGGATAACGCTACAACGGAACTACTTAAAAAAATAATAAGCAGCCGTTCTCCAGTTAAGTTCTCGGATATACCTCAAGTGCTAAGCGATTATCTGCAGTCAAATCTCACAAATCCGAAAATTATTGGCGGTGAACTTAATCGCTGTTTTGATCTTAAATCGGTTTCAGACCTGATACAGTTTACTGGTACTACCCATTGTGAAATGCAGGTTTTTCTAAAGGTGAGTAGAAAAGATCAAGAATGGTGGAATTTCAACATGATAACTACCAAATCAGACCTCGGCGTAGAGGGGGCAATCAACACCGATTTGGTCCTTGCCTCTGAGAATGAGTCTTTATGGAATCCAACATACAGTGATGAATTCGCTGACGATACTCTAAATGGGCGAAACAGGTATTATTTGCCAGCCGCTCGCAGCGGTATCCTTCAAAGTCACCGAGTGATGGCAAGTTCTCTGATGGAGCGTGCTGCCCGTTCGGACAATTCAAGGATTCCGACGCTTTCGGCAGTGGTTGCAGATTTTATGAAACATCTCCCGCTTTATGAAGCGGATAGAGAATCTAATAACGAGTTATCTACTATTGCCAATGTGCTGGAGTCCGAGTTACTCGCTGGGAAGATAAGTGCTAAGCCTTTGCTGAGTGGATATCCAGAGTTTTTCTACCAACCTCATGGAACAAAAAAGGAAATTCACCTCGATCGAACCTCGTCGATGGTATCAGAACTCGCCCCTTTAGTCTTGTTTCTCCGTGGTTTGATCCAACCTGGGGATACACTCATCATTGAGGAACCGGAAGCACACCTACATCCCGGTGCCCAAGCGGATATGGCGGTTATCCTCGCGCGTTTAGTTCGGGCAGGGGTGAGGGTGATTATAACGACACACAGCGATTGGATGCTTCAGGAAATCGGGAATCTGATACGCATCGGAGAACTTGAGGAAATCGGGGAGAAGGTTAGCGAGCTACCGATTTCTCTGCAGAAAGAACAGGTTGGTGTTTGGCATTTTCAAAAAAATGGAAAGGTGGAGGAAATTTCCTACGACCGTATCAATGGTGTGGAACCTATGGAATACTTAGATGTTGCAGAAGATCTCTACAACCGTTCTGCACGTCTCCAAAATAGACTTGAAGAAATGAAAGGTGGCAGCGAACGTGAATGAGCGTAGGATTCTTAGTGAACTCCGGGCGTGTTTCCATGATAATAGTCTAATCAGTTCGTGTAGTGGAGAAGGATGCAGTGTTGACATGACAGGGGTACCGCCCACACGAGTGGTTGTAAATCTGGAACACGAATTTGATTTACGTGGAAGGACCGAAAAACGGTGTGACCGATTCTTTTTTTTATTCATCCTACTGGAAATCGTCTCGTTGCAGCCTCGATTGAACTCAAAAGTGGGAAAGCCGTTGAATCAGATGTAATCGAAAAATTAGAAAACAGCCTGAAATTTACTGCCGAAATCGCGCCTGCTTTAGTCCGATCACGAATTGTCTATACCCCTGTCCTATTCCACGGTAGAGGTATTAAGTGGACAGATCCGAAAGGCACAAAGCAGCCAAAGGTATCCATCCACGGCAGACGTATGCTAATTTTGATCGGACGTTGTGGCAGACCACAAAATTTAGCAGGTGTGTTGTTTGGGTAAGGTTACCCCTAAACGATAACCTGCTCGATTTCGCCTGTTTCCAATGAACGGTTCGCAGCGAGTGTGACGGCAAGCGTTTTGACGGCATCGGCGTAACAGGATAGCACCAATCCCTGATCGTTCGCATCAACAGCCTTCATAAACTGCTCAACCTGTCGGAAGTAACCGGCTTCCGTACCGGTGTAATCAACGCCTTCACCACCAATCTGACCGTGTAATCCGAGGTCGTGCGTGAGTTTGAGATAGAGATCGTCGCCGATAAGCTCGGTTGCAAAACCGTCGGGTGCGCGGGCAACACATGTACTGGTGATACTTGCCACAGCACCACTCTCAAATTTTATATTACAGATGGTGCACTCCTCGAAATCGGCGATCCCGTCTGAGACACCTTTGATACCGTAAGCGTGAACACTCACCGCATCACCCAGAAAATAGCGGATGAGGTCGAAGACATGTGTCGTCTGTTCTACCATCTGTCCGCGGGATACGTCATATTTTCCCCACCACGGGTGGCTGGCACCCATCCTTGTGAGAAACCGTCCGATTCCCATCGTCAATTGTTGATCGCCGACCAATTCCTTCGTTTTCGCCGTAATATCGCTATACCGTGCCATGTATCCGACTTGATTGATAACACCAGCGTCAGCAATTGCGTCGTTAGTATTTTGCGCGGTTTCCAAGTCTTGTGCGACAGGTTTCGCGACGAAGAGTGCTGCACCAGAGGCAGCGGCATCGGCAACCTGTGTGGTGTGTGCGCCCGGTGGGATACAGGTAAACACGACATCCGGTTTTTCTTTCTGGAGCATTTCGCCGTGGTCGGTATAGGCGGTGGCGTTTTCCTCCGTTGCGATCGTTTCGGCGCGTTCGGCATTTATATCGCAAACTGCTGCGATGGGACGTTCGAGTTGTTTAAGACTTCGGCGGTAGTTACCAGCGATGCCGCCGACACCGATAAAAGCAATTTTCACGCTATTTTTCTCCTTATTTCCATACGTTGAAAAATTGATAATAGATACTCAGATGAGTTCTCGAATCTTATTTCTAAAATAACAAAAACTGGGTCTTGCAAACCTAAAGAATTCGTGCTAATATGATAGCATATCTTAATGTGTATATCAAAACGAATCTTACCAAAAGGACCTATCTATGGCACGAGAATGGCATTCTACAGCAGTTGAGATTGACGAAACCGAAGACCTTATTGAGGCATGTTATGAGAACGGATGGACGGACGGGTTACCTGTCGTTCCACCGACATCAGAACGTGTTGAACGTATGCTCAGTGGAACAGACCGAGATCCAGATGAACTTATCGCAGCAGTACCACCGAAATGGGGCAGAGCCACTGTCGAGAAGGTGGCAATCAACGCGGTTATGGCGGGTTGCAAACCGGCGTATTTACCGCTTATCCTCACCGCTGTTGAGGCGATGACTGCCGAGCAGTTCAACCTCCACGGTGTGCAAGTCACGACCTCTCATGTCGGACCGATGCTTATCGTAAACGGTCCCATCCGAGAAGCGTTAGACATCAACGACGGGTTCAATCTCTTCGGTCAGGGATGGCGTGCAAACGCAACTATCGGCCGTGCCGTGCGGTTCGTATGTACGAATATCGGTGGTGCGTTCCCCGGTGAACTCGACCGCGCCGCATTTGGACACGCCGGAAAATACACGTGCTGCATCGCTGAAAACGAGACGGTGAGTCCGTGGGAGCCTCTGCATGTCAATCGCGGGTTCCAAGCCGACGATAGCACCGTCACCGTTTTCGCCGCTGCCGGCCCACAAACCGTCAATGACCACGGGAGCAACACCGCTGAAGGTATCCTGCGTACAATTTCTGCGAACATCACTGCACCGGGGAACAGTAGCGGAGAAACACTTGTTGTGATAGGCGTTGAACATGCGAAGACGATCTCCGGTGACGGTTTCAGCAAAACCGATGTCCGACAATATATCGCTGACACCACAAAACGATACACTGTGGAAGACCTGCTGCTCACAGTCGCAGGCGGTCCTGCAGGTAGATGGAGCATCGTTGTTCCGGGCTGGGGTTCACCGAGTTCTCGGGCAGTTACATTGAAGGTATAGACCGCCGAAAAATTAAGGTTGAGATTCTACAACGCGCCTTGACGCGTTCACGGAAAATATTTTTGCAAATCGTCGGAAAATGTGGTATCCTTATTAACGAAAAGAATAAGAAACTCAAAACCGTTTTCTGACGTTAACCTGAAGGGATAGATGCGATGGATGCCAGAACGTTATCTTTACCGATTAGCACCCTTGACTATAAACAACCTACCACCGTGCAAGTTGGTTCCCCAGTCTCTATTGTTATTGATTTGATGCAGGAAGAAGCGCGCGGGTGTGTTCTCGTTGTTGATACGGATGAACAATTGGTAGGGATTATTACCGAACGTGACCTGCTCACTCACTTGAGCGGACAACGCGCCGCACCTTCAGACTTTAAAGTTGAACAGGTGATGACCCCGGAGCCAGAGGTATTACGCGCCAGCGACCCGATCGCCTTCGCTTTAAATTTGATGCACCTCGGGCATTTCCGCCACGTTCCGCTCTGCGTTTGGGACGACCAAGAGGAAGCCTATCCCATCGGCATCATTTCAACCCGTGATATTTTGGAGCATATTGCTGTATTTATAGAAAATCAGGAACAGGAGGCGTAATTGTGCTTTACGACTTAGCGATTGACGAAGAATTAAAACAGATGGACGAAGAAGATGCATTAAAAGCATGGCGCGCCCATGAGATACACGTTTTACTGAAAGATATAATGCGCCCTATTGTCACTATTGACATTAATTATAGCACAAACGAAGCGATCGATATACTCCTTACCCATAAGATTGGCGCGGCACCGGTCGTCGAAAACGGTTATCTTCGCGGGATTTTTAGTGAACGAGATGTCCTATACAAAATCCTCAACAAGCAGGTCGGAGACCTTGACGTCGTTAGTGTCAAAGAATTTATGATAGCAGACCCGCAAACAGCAGCCCCCGAAGATTTCCTGAACACTGCTATTCTGTATATGGCACGCGGTCATTATCGGCATGTCCCGATCGTGGATACAGAAAACCGCCCGATCGGTATGGTTTCCATCCGTGATGCGATCTCTTATCTTGTTGAAGAGTTTCCGAAAGAAGTCCTAACGCTACCTCCGAGACCTGTTCGAGATGCCTTTAAAGCACGCGAGGGTGCCTAAACGGCTTTCAGATTTTATAGGCGCGTTCAGAGCGCGCGCACCTACCACACGAAAAGGAAACAATTGTGATGCGCAAGCCAGTAGAGCAAATCGAGGCAGCGACAATCTTATTTGCTGGCGATTCCGGTGATGGTTCACAGTCTATTGGCACACAAATGACAGAAACCACCGCCCTCATTGGGAACGATGTCGCTACCCTCCCGGATTACCCCGCCGAGATTCGCGCGCCCGCTGGGTCTTTGGCAGGCGTATCCGGATTCCAACTCCACTTTTCAAGTGAACAAATTCATACGCCTGGTGACCTCTGTGACGTACTCGTAGTAATGAACCCCGCCGCGTTAAAAGTCCACCTCCATAAACTTAAACCGAACGGCATTCTTATCGCAAATTCTGATAATTTCGCACGACGCAACCTACGCCTCGCAGGCTATGAAGAAGACCCTCTCGAAAGCGATGCGCTTACAAAATACCAAGTCTTCCGTGTCGAATTAACACAGCTCACGCGAAAAACACTCGAAACAACGCAATTGAGTACGGCCGAAATTGATAGATGTAAAAACTTTTTCGCACTCGGTATGATCCTCTGGCTCTACAATCGTCCGATGGAATACACGATGAAGTGGATCAAAGCGAAATTCGCTCGAAAACCGCAGTACATTGAGCCCAATATCCTCGCACTTCGCGCGGGGAATGCCTACTGTGATATGACGGAGCAATTCGCCGTCTCTTACGATGTCAAACCGGCACCTTTTGAACCCGGCACCTATCGAAACATCGAAGGCAATATGGCAACAGTGCTTGGACTCATCGCCGCATCGCATCAATCTGGTTTACCGCTCGTTTATGGGAGTTACCCGATAACGCCTGCAAGCGACATCCTTCACGGACTCGCCAAATACCGAAATTTCGGTGTGATTACCATGCAGATGGAAGATGAAATCGCCGCCGTTGGTGTCGCAATTGGTGCCGCATTTAGTGGTGCACTCGGTGTTACCGGCAGTAGCGGCCCCGGACTCGCTCTTAAAGCCGAAGCGATTAACCTTGCAATGATTGCCGAACTCCCTATCGTCGTCTGTAACATCCAACGTGCAGGTCCCTCAACGGGAATGCCGACAAAGACGGAGCAATCAGACCTCCTACAGATGTTTTACGGTAGGAATGGCGAGTCTCCGATCCCGATCGTCGCGTCCTCACGTCCGTTCGACTGTTTTGAAGCCGTCTATGAGGCGTGCCGGATCGCAGTGAAATATAGGACCCCCGTGATCTTTTTGTCTGATCTCTATATCGGAATGGGTGCCGAACCCTGGAAAATCCCTGAACTCTCCGAGTTACCGGAGATTAAACCGAATTTCTCAACGAGTGCGGATACCAATGACGAATTTGAACCGTATCTACGCGACCCAGAGACCCTGGCGCGTCCGTGGGCAAAACCGGGAACACTCGGTTTAGAGCACCGCATCGGTGGATTGGAGAAATCCGATGTGACTGGACACGTCAGCTACGACCCCGAGAACCACGAAAAGATGGTAGAAATCCGAGCGGAAAAGGTGGCACGCATTGCCAACGACATTCCACCGACTGAGATCTTTGGCGCACAGGAGGGCGACATCCTCTTGCTCGGATGGGGCGGTACTTTCGGCGCAATCAGAACCGCAGCGGAAAATTATGTCGCCGAAGGACTTCCAATAGGGCATGTTCATCTCCGGCACCTCAATCCGTTTCCAAACGATTTAGCCGATATCCTCAAAAGATTCAAAAAAATCTTAATTCCCGAACTCAATAGTGGGCAACTCCTTCAACTCATCCGTTCCACCTATTTGATTGATGCCATTGGGATTAACAAAGTACAGGGACAACCGTTTCATGTTTTTGAGTTGCATGCCAAAATAGACGAAATACTTAAAGAGATAGAACACTTTTAGCGTCAAACGCCAAAGGCGGTAAAATATCATGAAAAGAAAAAGAACTTCACGGATTCCGGTCGGTGCACCGACCCTCACAAGGAACGATTTCAAATCCGACCAAGATGTACGCTGGTGTCCGAGCTGCGGCGACTATTCCATTCTTGCGCAGACGCAGCGCGTTTTACCTGAACTCGGCATTCCGAAAGAGAATATCGTCTTTATTTCCGGCATCGGGTGTTCAAGTCGGTTCCCGTACTACATGAACACCTACGGTTTCCACACGATCCACGGTCGAGCACCAACGATCGCCTCCGGTGTAAAGATGGCGAACCCGGATCTCTCTGTATGGGTTATCACGGGTGACGGTGATGCACTTTCAATAGGCGGTAACCACTTTATCCATCTGATGCGCCGGAATTTCGACATCAACGTGCTCCTGTTCAACAACCGTGTCTACGGGCTCACAAAGGGGCAATATTCACCGACATCTGAACGAGGGCAGAAAATGTATCAGTCCGCCCCAATCGGCTCATTAGACACACCTTTTAACCCGCTCAGCCTCGCACTCGCTTCAGGGGCAACATTCGTTGCACGGTCAGTAGACGTTCACGCCGATCATTTGCGTCCGATGCTCAAGGCTGCCTTTGAGCATAAAGGCACCTCTTTCATTGAGATCTACCAAAATTGCCATATCTTTAACGACGAAACCTTTATACTACAGAGAAAAAAAGAGCATAAGACTGATCATACGGTGCTTCTCGAACACGGTGAACCCCTCGTTTTCGGCGCGGAACACGATAAGGGCATCCGACTCAACGGTTTCCAACCTGAAGTCGTTGACCTCACAGATGGTGAGCACACTATTGATGACCTCATCGTCCATGATCAGCACGCCGAAGACACCACTTTAGCGAATTTCCTTGCTGGGATGAGCGATACGCCTGATATGCCACATCCGATGGGCATTTTCCGAAGCGTCCAACACCCGTGCTACGAAAACCTGATGACCAAACAGATCCGTACCGCAACAGAACGGATGGGCGAAGGCGACCTCAACGCGCTCCTTCACGACGGTGAAACGTGGATGGTGTCATAAGTATTGTTCGGATATCCGTTTCAAGAGGGTTGTTAAATCTGACAGGAGCCCAACCATGAAGATTTACATTTTGACAGACTTGGAAGGCGTTGCGATGGTATCCCGTTTCAATCAAACCCGTGAAGAGGGCCCCCTGAAACAGGCAGCCATGAAATTGTTGACGCAGGAGATAAACGCTGCCGTTGACGGCATTCTTGATGTGGATGTCGACGCAGAAATCGTGGTTTGGGATGGACACGGCTCTGGCGGGATTGACGTACTCGAATTTCATCCGAAGGCGAAGTTAATCGCACGCGGGCCTATCCGTCCGCCCTACTATCTTGACGAGGGGTATGACGCGCTCTTCTTCGTGGGACAGCATGCAATGGCAGGCACACGGAACGCGCCGTTGAGTCATACCTATTCTTCTTTGTCTATCGAGTATTACAAACTCAATGGAGAGATGATCGGCGAATTTGGATGCCGCGCAGCGTTGGCAGGCACCTTCGATGTCCCTACTGTCTTCATCTCCGGTGACGATAAAGCGATCGCTGAAGCGGAGCAGCTGATCCCTAACATTTATAGCGTCGAAACGAAACAAGGGCTCGGACAGGAACTGGCGTTGCATATCTCACCGCAACGTTCGTGCGAACTGATTCGAGAAATATCCGCTGAGGCTTGCCAAAATATCTCCGAGATCGCACCTTTCAAGATGGATCCCCCCTATACATTTGAAGTCCGGGTACTGGAAGGCAAGTCAATTGACGGCTACCTGAGGCGTGGTGCCTCGAAAGTCGATGATCGCACTGTCAGCTGGCAGAGCGATGACCTTTGTGCCTTGTCTATTTAAGAGTAAAGAAATTTCACCTCCCTGAATGCATCATACCGAATCAAGATACAAATCTCAGATCCGGTATCCGAGACAACCTTCGTCGAGGAACCGTTTACGAATTCTTAGAACAAGAGATCAAAAACGGTTCCGTCCTCTCCATCGTATCCGCTTACTTCACCATTAACGCCTTCGAGGCACTCCAAAAACCGCTGAACGAAATAGAGAATCTCCGTTTCCTGTTCGGCGACCCAGCGTTTATCAAAAGCCTTGACCCGACGAACACTGAGCAGAAAGCGTTTAGGCTTACGGATACAGGTTTGGAATTCCATAAACAACTCCAGCAGAAACCGATCGCCAAAGCGTGTGGGGAATGGATAAAAGAGAAGGTCGAAATCCGTTCAACGCGAGCATCGAATCTTCTGCATGGGAAGCGGCAGGCAGAAAAGGAATTTAAGAAATGGGAAGAGGATAAAGGTGAGAAGGGTCAAAGAGACAAAACGAAGTTATTGGAGGCACTCGGTGCGGAATTCTTTCAGCTCGGTCGTATTGACCGCATCGGGAGCCGTAACGCTACGATCAAGATGATTAACTACTGGCCCATCGAGGACATGGAGGTCTATCTCCGTCTGCAAAGTCGCGTCGTGTCGCGTATGGCACTCGCCGACACTGCTGCAAGCGGTGATGACGATCCGTTAAACGAGTTCACATACCAACAGGCGCAGATGGAACTCAACTTCCGGGACGAGCAATTGATGCAACTCCGTGAAGATGTTCTGGATCTCGATGACCTCTCCGACGGTGTCGTCATGAGCGACTTCACACTGGATTATTTTTTTATTCAGTTGCTAAAGTATCTCGAAAGAAATAGGGCGGAATTAGAAGCCACGCCGAAAGACGCGTACGCCGTCACGGATAACCGAGACAGGCCAGCAGAGACCGGTGTCATCTTCTTTCTCCAGCAGCTGAATTCCACAACGGACACAGAGAAGAAGACACCGAGTCCTATCTATCCGTACTATATGGTCTATATCCGTAAAAATGGGGACATCCGTTACGGTTGCGCAAATACGAAACAGATATTAGACCTGTTTGAACAGGGCCATTCAATTGTACCTATTCACTTTATATATATGGATACGTCTTCCTCTGTAGGAGCGAGCTGCGCTCGCGATCTTTCCTAAAAACGGGCACATATGTAAAGCAAAACCATGATCCAAATCGTACAATTGAATACCCCTG
>JAJDXV010000017.1 GCA_022823085.1 Candidatus Poribacteria bacterium | reverse complement strand
AACAAACTCTGGATATGGAAGGCGTTTTGTCGTGATACCGGAGAACTCATCGCATGGGAATGTGGTGATAGAGATAAAACCACATTGAAAAAACTGCTCCAACGTTTGGAGAACTGGCAGGTGAAGGTGTATTATACGGATAACTGGAAACCGTATAAAAGTCTTATCCCGTCAAACCTCTTGGTTCAGACGAAAGCCGAGACACACGCCATTGAACGAAACAATTGCCAGATGAGACATTGGTTCGGGCGTTTCAAACGCAAGTCTATTATCGTTTCTAAGAGTGTTGAGATCTAAGAGTGTTGAGATGGTTAATGCTATGATCGCTTTATTTGCGAGATTCCGCGTCAATGGAGACGTTTCTGACATCCTAAAAATCGGGCAAACCCAACTCAATATCATTATTTAGGCGAAAACCCTCTTTATGTTTTGTTTATGGATTCAAGTCTCCAACGGACTTGTTGATGGTATTTTCTTATGCCTTCCGCAAAATTTTCTACAGCCTCACTAAAACCGTAAAAAATTTGGATTAGTGCGGGGAGCTGGGTATCAACTCGATCTTCGTGAATTTCAAAGAGCGTAACGGCTTCGATTAATTTTTGTTTAATTGTTGCCAAAAATGCTCTGTCCAAAACAAATAAAGTGTCTATAACTTCAAAGATATGTGACAATTCATGTTGGGCATTACCCTCCGATTTATTGACCAAAAGATCAAGCGTGTCTTGTAGGGTTTGTGACAAGTTTTCACTCTCTTGAATGGATTCCTGAGATCGCATCTCCGTAAATTTCTTGTTCATCTCGGTGTTTACTTTCTCGTTAGCCCCCATTCCTTTCGTGAATTCCCATAGTTCAGGAATAACTTCATTTATTAATGGGATGAAATAAAACTCGTAGAACCTCTTATGCGTTTCTACGGATTTTTCCGCTTTATACGGCGTCTCTAAACTTGGAGATTCATCTGCGATGAGACTTTGATCGCGTATCTCTTGGTCAAGAAGGTGAGCGTTTTCCATCTCCACGGCGAGATATAGGGCTGAGACCCAGGTCTGGTATATTTTTCCTAATTGGCTCAGTGCTTTGTTTATCGTTTGACTTTTTTCTTTGAAAGTCGGGAGATGTAATCTGCCAATACGGTACATCTCTTTCAAGGAGTCGATGTCCAATCTACTATTGTGGACCTTTACGAAACCCTGTGTAGCGTCTAATCCGTAGTAGGCTCTCAAGATCTTCTGTCCTCCTGGATGGGTATTGTGAAAATCGGTTAGATCGTATACTTGGTTATCAATAGCGAGCCAGCATTGCTCTGTAGGATTATTCTTTTTCGCAAGTTCTGAGACTTTAATGCTTTCCTCGGCACGAGATATAACAGCGGCGTTCGTGAAAGTTTCTTGTTTGAGCCTCCCTGTAGCAAAAAATTTTGCGATATGTTGTGCTGCTTTGACTTCGCGTTCTGCTGGAGATCCCGGTAAGTTTTGAAAAAAAACGTTTTTGAGGGACTCGTGGGCGGCTTTAGCAAATCCCGTGCGGCCGCAGATATATAGGTATGGTGTTGCGTCCTGATTCTGTAAAAATTGCCAAATTTCCTTGCTAATGTTAACATCCGCCAAAAAATCCTGGACGTGACCTCTCGTTCCTTCCTGATAAAGAAATTGACTCCCCGTTTCCAAAGTTCTCTTCATATCAATTTGAATATCTTCTCGCGAGAATTTGACAAACAACTTGAGTCGCTTATTTACGCAGGCATGGAGAAGATCTTCCTGATAGTGAAAATGTGCTCTGGACTGTGTAAAAAACATGAGATACATCTGCTCTGATTCTGGGTCTTTCAATCGTTCGAGAATAAATGAGCGAAATGGTGATATTCCTGTTCCGCCTGCGATCATCAATATTGGAGTCCGTTTGTCAGCTGGTAAACTGAATCTTGGAGGGTGATTAACCCGAAACGAGATGGGGGTCTGTCTGTCTAAGCTATCTGTCAAAAATTTGGAAGCAGTGCCGTATTTCACTTCTCCATTGGAATGATATTTTACGATCCCAACTGTCAGATGTAGTTCTGAAGTGCCATTGGTTTCATCAGTATCCATAGCAGACGAAATAGAGTAGTTTTTGAAATTGAGTGGGGGAATGACTCGGGCCAGGTAACCATTCGTATTAGGTTCCGTATCAAGCAGTGTACGTGGTTCAAAGCCTTCGCTGCTCAATCGGTTCAGTACTTCCCAAAGTTCCCAATGCGTAGTTGTCTGATGTCGAAGTTGTTCGGCTAAAAATCTACTTTTACTTACTATATAAAGGGCGTGTGCTATCCGATGGTGAACAGGTCTTATTTGGGCGAAGCGCAAGAATGTTTCCAACGGTAGAGCAGTGGTATTCTCGAAGGCGTGCCTCAATTTCATTGCTTCTTGCCACTCTTGAGATAAAACAATTTTCGGTTCAGTGTCGTGTGCTTTTAAAGCCTTCCATGTTTTCTGTATAAGGGTGTCTGTGTTTTCAGGTAAAATCAGACAGCGGTCTCCTGGCTCGTATTTTATACCGGATCCTTTTACATCTAAAATTAGGTGTTTTACGTCTGGAGTCCCTGCGGCGTGGGTTTGACGTACGGATTTGACGTACCCGAAATGACAGTTTTCGGGGAAAGACTCTGTGCGTTCTAAGCGAGCGTACTCAAGTTCAGCGTCTACTCGGTTGTGTTCTCTATCTTTAAATTTGCCTGCGAATCCACCGATGGTTATGCCTCTACCCACCTTAAAAGCGAGCTCCAGATACCCGTAGACTTTCATGCGGTGCCGTCCTAAGAACCCATTATCGCTTGCATAGATATCTATTGCCTCTTGATAGAGGTTGTCCAGGATGGGATCATCCATTTTCCTGACGTATGCCCGTAAAGAAACTTCGGATACAACCTCAATGAATTGCTGCCAGAAGATCGGATAAGTGGCACGCAAGGCTTTTATCTCGCTACCGAGAAAGGTTTCGTGTTTTCGGCGTTCTAAAAACGTGTCAAGGAGGTTAAAGACTGGGGATGAGGTGCCGCTGGGACCAAGAACATCCTTCCGAAAAGGCACGGCAAACGGGGCGACTGTTTTTGCCCAGGTGATGTGGTCAACGTAGTTTTCACTATAGCTATTTGGATTGATGTTGAATAGTGATTTATGTACTATCTTTTTCAAACAAGCGATGATAGCAGTCAATGCGGTTTTCAGTGCTTCGGGGTCGTTCTGCCGAATCGCCTCTTGTGCTTTGACAATATTAGGGACAATAGGCGCGCAATGGGCTAAAATTTCCAATTGTGTCAGATAAAAAATCTGCTCGGATGGGTTGTTCACTGTCGGAAAAAGGAGTTCGAGATTGTTGAGGTCAAAGGATTCCTCCGGTTCCTTGAATTGCCAATTGTAAACAATGAGGTCTATGTAGGACAGGACACCGAGAGGGCGCTGCAATCTCTTTTGTACGGTTTCCCAGGGGTGTTTCAATTGCGGTGGGAGTCCATTCTCTGGCGGTTCTGATCGGACATAATAGTATGCGTGAGACAATATAGACAATAGACTACAAGCCCTGATGAGGTGAATATCAGCTAAATGCTTCGCTTCTGCTTGTAAAATGGGTAGCTGCTCAATGAGGTTACGTAAACGGAGCGATGAATAGTGATTGGGTAACTCGGCAACAAGATTCTCCCACGCATCAAAGTCAGCAGGCAATCGCTGAGTTGTTTGGTTTAGCGGAACAAACCCTCTATTGCTGGAAAGAAATCCAAGGTTTTCATGTCCGAGTATTGTATTGGTATCAGACGCGATGTCCAAAACGATTCGCGATGGCGTTGACGTGTTTGACATGTTCGGATCAGTTGACCTTAATTCAGTTTGCTGATAGTGGTGAGAAGAATCAGATTTGTTAGGCATTTCTGATAACCTCCTGAAACGGCTGATGTAGCGTCTATACGTCCATGAAGATATCTAATCTGCATGATAACTGCTTTCACTAACAGGATTGGCTCATGTAAAAAGTGTATGCTACGCCTTTCATAAAGTTAATAACCATGCGGGTTAAATTTGCCGTTAGCACTTATCCTTGACATGAGCCAAAATGGATACCTATCTCCCTGTGGAAGTGCAGGGATAGAGGGCGTTAGCAGATGTTACGGTTCTACGTCCTTCACACAACGGAAACCGATTAAGCTGTGCCAGGGCCAAGCATGGAAGGGCCCGGGTGGACTGAAACCTCGCGAAAAAACTCGTTCGCCACGAACTACTTTGCCAGCTATGCTGTGGTCATACCCGCTTCCTGGCAAGTAGTTCTCTAAATCTGCTATTGTTTTATTCTCAAGGCGAGTATTCAATGGATTGTGAGTCGGTGAGATACTATAGAAGGCTTCTGGCGGTGGATCGGCTCCTGGGGGTTGATCAAACTCATCAAGACAGAATTCGAAGACATTACCTGACATATCGTATAACCCATAACCGTTGGGCGCATAACTTTCTACGGGGGTCAAGCCGTCTCCCTCCTGTACCGCCATAAGATGATTCTCTGCATTTTCAACATCTCCATCGGAAGGGGTATCGCCGAGCGGGAACCGTGCGTTCGGGAGTCCGCCGCGTGCAGCTCTCTCCCATTCTGCCTCTGTCGGCAGACGTTTTCCCATCCATTCGGCGTATGCCACTGCAGCAAGCCAAGGTACATAGCGGACCGGATAGTTTTCTTTCCCTTCAGGGTAGCTGTTATTAGCATCCCAATGCGCGAGGTAGCCCTCAATTGAGACCCTGTCTTTCTGCCATTCTGGATTGGCTGACAGGAAACGTTTGTATTCTAAGTTTGTCACTTCGTGAGCGTCCATGTAGAAAGCGTCTACGTACACGGTATGGATGGGTTGGGTCCACCCTAATTGAAGGTTATCCATCTCGAATTCGCCGACGGGGCTGCCCATCTCGAATTCGCCGGCGGGAATGAGGACCATTCTTTCCGGTGCGGGTGCCGCTGTTGTCATCTCTGGCGGTGGTTCTACCATTTCTGTATCCGGTCCCGCTGGTGTGATCATTTGTTCCATCCGTTGGCAGCTGGTGAAAATGACTGTGCTGGTGATGAGTGTCAGAATGATTATATACGCGTATTTTCGCATGTTAATTCTCCTTAAGTGTGAAAATATAAGATGTGTTTGATCAGAAAGTATTACTGTACTCCGTTCAAGCAACTGCTTCGGTCGTGTAAAGCGTGAGGTTATCGCGGTTAGCATCGTTTTAAAGAACGGATGGACAACCGCGATAGCCTCCTTCAAATATAAAAGTCAGAAACAATACTGACATTTCAATGGTCTCACATCGTGAGGTGACTTTGTACCCCACCCCAAATCTCACTCACTTCAAAATGAGACCTGCAAGCTGGATACTGTCTTATAGTAGATTCCGTAATTACCTATACACTCATATCGTGGTGTGAGTTGCGAAGTTGTATTTCCCAACGGCACAAGCTAACAGCCCATGCTACAAGTGTAAACTTATTCGCTTATGTATCAGCATTTTTCTCTCATCTAAACGAGGGCAGTTTTCGCACCTTCGTGAAACTTGTTGTACAAGATTGATACCCCAAAAAACACCCACCACAACAAAAACAGCCTGCAGACGACTAAGCGCGCGCAGGTACGAAAAAAACCGCGGCAGCAGCAAATGCCGACGCGGTTGTGCATAGAACTTTGTGGATTTTATACTTAACGTTTGTTAGGGGGGGGGGGGTAAATCGCTGTTAATTGACAATTAGCACAGCAGGTTGTGGACGCACAAGTGAAGTCACAGCAGGTAACGGCATCACCGCATACCTTCTCACTTTGAGGGTCGGTAAGGAGCGTTTTGGCAATGTTAAAATTGATAGGTGCGATTAGCATGCTTATTCCCTCATATTCGGCTATGGTTTCAAAAACATGCGCGTATCGTATTGTTCACGCTACGTATTCTAATCAATAATAATTATTATACGGCAAAACGTAAATTTTGTCAAATATTTTCTTGAAAAAGGTTACAATGCTGCTAATTCTGGCAATTCTACCCATTTGCGGGTCTGCCACGATTCCATGCCTTTATCTGCGAGTTGTACGCCTTTCGCGCCTGCGAGGAGCGTCCACGGGAACGGTTCGTCGGCGACGACGTGGCGGAGGAATGACTCCCACTGTGCTCTGAATGCGTTCTCATAAGTCTCCTGTTCCGGTACTTTGAGCCATCCATCGAAGAATTTGATCGGTTGTTCGATGTCAGGGTTCCAGACCGGACGGGGTGTGCCTGAGAGGGGTTGAATCCAACAATCCCGCAGACCGGTAACGGCGGAACCGTTCAAGCCGTCCACTTGTATTGTTAGGAGGTCATCACGTCGGACTCTGACTGCCCAAGACGAGTTGAAGTGTGCGATGATACCGTTCTCTAACGCAAATGTGGCATAAGCAGCGTCTTCGGCGGTACAGGCGTACGGTTTGCCTTCTTCGTCCCACCGTTGCGGGAGATGCGTGGCAGCGATACAAGAGACACTTTTGACCGCCCCGAAGAGGTTGTCTATGACGTATCGCCAGTGGCTGAACATATCGAGGATAATACCGCCGCCGTCTTCGGTCCGGTAGTTCCACGACGGGCGTTGGGTAGGGATTGCATCGCCTTGGAAGACCCAGTAGCCGAACTCGCCGCGGACGGCGATAATCTTTCCGAAGAAGTCGGCATCTATCAGACGTTTGAGTTTCTGAATGCCGGGTAGCCAGAGTTTATCCTGAACGACACCGTTTTTGAGTCCGGCTTTCGCGGCTTTTTCGTAGAGACGGTATGCGTCCTCGGTGGTTGTGGCGGTCGGTTTTTCGCAATAGATGTGTTTTCCTGCGGCGATTGCTGTTTCGACAGCAGCGACGCGACGTGATGTGACTTGTGCGTCGAAATAGACGCTATAGTTATCGTCGGCGAGGGCGGTGTCGAGGTCTGTGGTCCATTTCTGAACGCCGGTGGTTTCGGAGAGTTTCTCGAGTTTCGCGGGGTTCCGCCCGACGAGATATGGGTCGGGCATGATAACTTCGCCGTCGCCGATAGGGATGCCGCCTTCTTCTGCGATGGATAGGATTGAACGGATGAGGTGTTGGTTGGTTCCCATCCTGCCGGTAACACCGTTCATGATGATACCGATGCGATGTGTTTTTTGAGTTTGATTCATGGATAGTCCTCTTGTCAGTGGATATTTACTGCGCCGGTTCAGTGCATTGGGGGGCTGCGCCTTCTGGAAGTGGTGGAGCTTCGACACCGGCTTTCGGGAGCGTACCGGCGAGTTCCTGTTTCCAGTGCGCGACGTCGCCTGCGGGTCCGTAGCAGTAGACCATCTGCATCGGTGTGTCTCCCGTGTTCGTCAACTGATGGAAGACCCAGGACGGGATAAAGACGGTCTGACCTGCGGAAAGCACTTGGCGTTCTTCACCGAGACACATTTCGCCTTCACCTTCAACGATGAAGTAGATCTCTTCTTGTTCGTGGTTATGCCACGGTACTTGTCCGCCCTTGGGTTCTAAGACCACGAACCCCATGCAGAATTCATTTATCTGGATCGGGGATGCGCCGCCGACAAGGTTTTTGGTACGTCTTCGGGCAGGATAGGTGCGCCCTTCAATTTCGTTTATATCTGCGATTAGCATTGTATTCTCAATCCTCTATTTCAGCAGGACTTACGCACTTTTGGCTATAGGTGGCTCTGTTAGATGAAATTCTTCTGAAAACACAGCGTTTTTGCGTCACAATCTAACAGATTGTGGTACAAAAGAGCGATATGCGTAAGTCCTATTCAGGTTACCAGATTGGCAATTTGATTTTTGAATTAATTTTCAATCCCGATTCGCGATTTGAATGATCGAAACGGAGGGATCGTCCTTAGAACGTCTATTTTTACTATGGTATCACGCCGAAAACAGAAAGACAAACAGCGGCAGCTGTTAAGATAAGCATTCCCCAACTGCACGTTAATGTCATATTACGCAAAAAGCGAAATCTTCGTTCTGATATTTTCTGAAATCTTGGGTGATCTGTTGGCACTTCAAACCACCAACGCATCAACCAAGAACCGATACACATCAGCAATGTACCGAGTAAAAGATTTTTAGTGAGAACGTTTATCCAGGATCCAGTAGCAAGCAACAAACCGCCTAAAAGATAAGCCCATGATGGTAATTCTCGGTTTCTCATCCATTTCATTAGTGATGCCTCCAAGAATAACGGGTTGTCTCAACTTAGGTACTGCAGGCGGAGTTTCAAACCCCGCCTGCAAGCGGTTGCATAGGACCAGATTAATCCTCTGCCTCAATCACAGCCTGTGCTGCGGCGAGCCGCGCGATCGGGACACGGAACGGGGAACATGAGACGTAGTTGAACCCTAATCCGTAGCAGAATTTCACGGAATTCGGTTCGCCACCGTGTTCACCACAGATCCCGACTTTCAGATCGGGGCGCGCCGATCGCCCTTTTTCAGAACCGATCTGTAATAGACTGCCGACACCTTCTTGGTCAAGTATCTGGAACGGATCGTATTCAAGTACGCCGTTTCTCACGTAGTCGTCAAGGAATTTCGCGGCATCGTCACGGCTCATTCCGAACGTTGTCTGCGTGAGGTCGTTGGTGCCGTAGGAGAAGAATTCGGCTTCAGCGGCGATTTTATCGGCGGTGAGTGCTGCACGGGGCAGCTCAATCATCGTTCCGACAAGATATTCGATGCGTGTATTCGTTTCCTTGAAAACTGTCTCGGCGGTGTCAACGACGACTTTGCGTTGCAGTGAGAACTCGTTGATATGTCCGACGAGCGGAATCATAATCTCTGGTAGCACGTTGATCCCGCGTTTAGCGACATCGACGGCGGCTTCAAAGATTGCGCGCGCTTGCATCTCGGTTATCTCTGGATAGACGATGCCGAGTCTGCAGCCGCGGTGTCCGAGCATCGGATTGAATTCGTGTAGTTCTTCGACCCGTTCAGAGAGTTTCTGCGTTTCGACCCCGATCCGTTCTGCGAGTTCACGGATTTCTGCTTCGTTTTTCGGTAAGAATTCGTGAAGCGGTGGATCGAGGGTACGGATTGTGACAGGATAGCCCGCCATCGCCTCGAAGATTCGGATGAAGTCTGAACGTTGATGCGGTAGCAGTTTTGTCAGTGCTGCTTCGCGTTCTGCCGTTTCATCGGCGAGGATCATTTCTCGGACCGCGTCGATGCCTGTGCCGAAGAACATGTGCTCGGTTCGACAGAGTCCGATGCCTTCAGCACCGAATTGCCGTGCGTTTTTGGCATCGTCGGGCGTATCGGCATTTGTGCGTATGTTTAACGATCGGACTTCGTCTGCCCACGCCATGAGCGTTCCGAATTGTCCACTGAGTTCGGGTTGGATGAGTGAGACTTGCCCGTCAAGGACATCGCCTGTAGAGCCGTTGAGCGTAATAAAATCGCCTTCGGTGTAGCGTTTCCCTTCAGCGTAAAATTCGAGAGCCTCTTCATTGATAAAGAGTGCGGAGCATCCGGCGACACAGCATTTTCCCATGCCACGTGCGACGACAGCGGCGTGGCTCGTCATACCGCCGCGTGCGGTGAGGATCCCCTCTGCGGCATCCATTCCGCCGATGTCTTCTGGGGATGTCTCCGTACGGACGAGGATGACTTTTTCGCCGGCGGCTGCGAGTTCTTCAGCATGGAGCGCAGTAAAGACGACTTTACCGACAGCGGCACCTGGGGAAGCAGGCAGCCCTTGCGCGATAACTTCGACCTGGGCATCCGGGTCAACGCTCGGATGCAGTAACTGATCCAAGTCGTTTGCGGGTACACGCGTCAAAGCGGTCTCTTTATCGATTAATCCCTCTTCGACCATCTCAACAGCGATGCGGACAGCGGCTTGTCCTGTCCGTTTTCCGTTACGCGTCTGGAGCATGTAGAGCGTGCCGTCTTGTATGGTGAATTCGACATCCTGCATATCGCGATAGTGGGTCTCAAGGTTTGAACCGATTTTGACCAAGTCATCATACACATCGGGCAAGATATTTCTCAATTCGATGACGGGGAGAGGGGTGCGGATGCCAGCGACCACGTCTTCTCCCTGAGCGTTGATGAGGAATTCGCCATAGAATTGGTTCGCGCCGGTTGATGGGTTACGCGTGAAGGCGACTCCGGATCCGGAGGTACCGCCCATATTTCCGAAGACCATTGCTTGGACGTTGACAGCGGTGCGTCCCATTTCTTCGGAAATATCGTTGAGCCGACGATAGGTAATCGCGCGCGGGTTCCCGGAGGATTCAAAAACGGCATCGCGTGCCATGTCTAATTGTTGACGTGGGTTATCAGGAAAATCGTTTCCTGTACGCTGCTTGACGGCGTTTTTAAATTCGTTAACGAGTGCTTCTAAATCATCGGCTTCTAATTCGGTATCTAATTCGACACCTTTCGCCTTTTTCTTTTCCTCAAGTAGATGCTCAAACTCATCGTGATCGACATTGAGTACAACATTCCCGAACATCTGGACGAAGCGTCGGTATGAATCGTACGCGAAACGTTCGTTTCCGGATCTGGCGATAAGTCCTTTGATGGCGTTATCATTCAATCCGAGGTTGAGAATAGTGTCCATCATACCGGGCATTGAGACGGCGGCACCGGAACGGACAGAGAGTAAGAGTGGATTTTCGGTATCGCCGAATTTCGCGCCGAGTGCGGCTTCTAATTTCCCTAAATTTTCGTCGATCTGTTCGTCAAGTCCGGCGGGATATTGCTTGTCGTTTTCGTAGTATAATTTACAGACCTCAGTGGAGATAGTGAATCCTGGCGGGACGGGTACGCCGAGATTGCTCATCTCTGCGAGATTTGCCCCTTTACCGCCAAGCAGGGTGCGCATGGTGGCATCGCCATCGCTTTCACCACCTCCAAAGAAGTAGACGTACTTCGGTTTTGGCATCAAAAGCCTCCTGTGTTAGATTGAATAAATCGTGCGACTTGCTTCGTCGAATTCTGGTTTAAATGGATCTGTTGAAAGGTAAAGAATCTGATACGGTTCATAGAGTTGGATATAACTCCAGTTGACCCCGCATAGGATCTTTCCTTCGTTAACTTTCTTGATAAATTTGCCTCTAAATTTGGCGCGTGTCCGTTCAGGTGGAAAATGTTCAGCGTGTTGGATCTGTGTATCTCTGACGATGCGCTCGACTTCAGCTCGTCTTTCAAGCGTATAGTAGAGGCTCTCCTCCTGTCGGACGTTATGGTATTTTAGATCGAGGTGTTTAACCTGTGGCGAGTCCCAATCGTAGCCCCGTTTTGCGAGGTAGGTCTGTAGCCATTTCCATTTGATGACCCAATCCACTTCACGTTCTAATTGCATCGGATCGGTTTCCAAACAGGTGAGTACGTATTCCCAGCGTGCCATGATTTGTGCTGTCGTTGTGTCAGATTCGGCTTGTGCAAGATAGCGTTTTGCGCATTCGAGGTACTGCCACTGTAAATCGACAGCTGAGAGGCGTTTCCCGTTTTGGAGTTCAATCTGATGTTTGCAGGTAATATCGTCAGAGATTTCGCGTATGGCTTTGACAGGGTTGCGGAGTGCGAACCGTTGCTGAATGAAATTGTCTTCAATCATGCGTAGTACGATCCCGGTGGTGCCGACCTTCAAGAAAGTCGAAAATTCGGACATATTAGAATCACCGACGATGACGTGTAACCGTCTATATTTTTCTCTGTCTGCGTGGGGTTCATCGCGTGTATTGATGATCCCGCGTGCGGTTGTTGTTCCGATAGAGATTTCTTCTCGGATATGCTCGGCGCGCTGTGAGATGGCATAGTAGCCGCGGTGGCTGGGTTTGATTTTGCCTGCGCCTGTGAAGACCTGACGTGTAACAAAGAAGGGTATGAGTTGGGATGCCAACTGTCGGAAATCGACATGTCGTTCCATGAGGTAGTTTTCGTGGCATCCGTAGGTATTTCCGGGTGTATCGAGATTGTTTTTGAAGATAGAGATTTTTCCGTGGAACCCGTCATTTTTCATGTGTCGTTCTGCGTTGCTGGCGAGGCGTGTAATAATGCGTTCCCCGGCTTTATCGTGTGCGACGAGTTCTGCGACGTCATCACATTCGGGGGTCGCATACTCTGGATGGCATCCGATGTCTTGGTAGAAGCGTGCGCCGTTTTCGAGAAAGACATCTGGGTACATTCTCCCCGCGACGATTTCTCGGAAAAGGTACATCACAACGTTCTGAACAGTGAGTGTTTTTTTTCGGGGTCCGTCTGGTGTCCAGATGATTCCGAACTCGGTTTCGAGTCCATAAATTCTACGCTTCATAAGATAGCCCCTTTGTCGGCACTGTTTCGGCAAAAAAACAGGCTTTTGACGACAGAAAAGCCGAGCGTTGGTCCGGGGTCAAAAGATTAGGCCAGAAGTGTCGTGACTTCTTGGGTAGAAAGTCGTCGAAATTTTCGTCGTTCAATTGTCTGCTCCAAGCATGCCACCTCAACAGTCTGTGGCGTTATTTCATAATCGTCTTCAGCGTCTGCTTCAACGGTCCGAAAGGTGTCTGTCACGAGTTTTAGTGCTGCGGACAACTCTAAGTTATCGGTGTAGTGTTGTTGCAAAATCTCTGTTATTGCCGTGGCGCGCCCGCCGATAACGGCATACTTTTCTTCTTCCGAATAGATACCGTCGAATGCGATGTGGTATATCCGATTGTTCTGCAGTGTTGAATTGTCGGGTGCGTCTTCTACGCCCAATTCACAGACAAGGAGTTCTATCTCCAGGGGTTTGGCATCCCATGCTTGTGCGACGGCTCCCATGTGCTGCGAATAGAGGTTTGTCAACCACTTCGCTGTGACATCTTCGCGATAGTAGCGGAACCCTTTAATTTCGGCTTCACGAATCCCGACGGTCCGTAGTATCTCGTATTCAGCGATCCTGCCGGCGGCAGCGAATGCGATCCTGTCATAAATTTCGGAAATTTTGAAGGTCGTTTTGCGTGGATTCTCAGCCACCATTAGGAGCCCATCCTTATATTCTAAGACGACGACTTCCTTGGCTTGTGCGATGCCGCGGCGGACGAAATCTTCTTTATCTTGGCGGATCTGCTCCGGTGAAACGTAGTACGGTGTGGACATTTTTTAATATTCCTTGCGGTTAATCGAGCCGGTTTCGAGAATAACGTTCCGCTCTTAAATCCGCCTTCCACTTGTGAGCAGTAACAGATAATGTTCCTGCCAGAATATCCGGCTTTAACTGGCTACTGGTAACTATTCTCCTATAGCTGCGCTATGAACTCGCGATAGAGTGCCTCAACGGTTGCCTCCGGTACTTCAGTGACACCGTCTTCAGTGAGGGTGTAAAGTATTGGAAAAATGTTTCGGATAAGATCGGGGCCGCCTGTTGCGATGTCTTCATCTGCAGCGTCCCAGAGTGCTTCAACGACGATTTCTAAGGCATCTTGACGGTTAATTTCTGGCGTGTAGCGTTTTTTAATTGTTGCTCGTGCGTCTTTACCGCCGGAACCGATTGCGTAGTAGTCTCCTTCCTCGTATCGCCCGCCGATGGCATCATATTTGAAGATTCTACCGCGTTGGCGTTTCACATCGTAGCCAGCAAAGAGCGGCAGAACGATGAGTCCCTGCATAGCGAGTCCGAGGTTGGCGCGTACGAGGTGTGAAAGGAAGTTCGCCTGCCCTTCGAGGCTGAGGTTCACGCCTTCGGTTTTTTCGTAGAATTCGACTTCAACTTGGAAAAGCTTCGCCATCTCAATACAGGGGCCGGCGGCACCGGCGACAGCGATTGCCGAGTGCCGATCGACTGGATAGACCTTCTGAATGCGTCGCTCGCCGACCTGATACCCTTCAGTTGCCTGTCGGTCCCCCGCGATCACGACACCTGCGTCGTAGACGACAGCGAGGACGGTTGTCCCCTCATAGGGCCGGAATGAGGATTCCGGGACCTGCGGATTTGGGACAACATCAGACGAGTTGAGCGTCGTGAGTAATTCGGGGTGGCGACGCTTGAGAATTTGAAAGAAGTCGGAGGTACCGTAATCACTGAGGTCAAGCACGCCTACTGCCCTCCGCGTTGAATGTAGTTTTCGACGAATTCCTGTGAATCTTCTTCCAAAATTTCATCGATTTCGTCAAGCAGTGAATCTAAATCTTCGACGAACGCCTCATCCATTTCGCCGTTTCCAACATCGGATTGCCCAACATCGGATTGCGTGTCTTCGGTTTCATCGATATGGCGTTTGCGGTGTTCCTGTTGTTTTTCTGTCGACATTTTTTCTCTCCTTATTTTTTAATATTCCTTGCGGTTAATCGAGCCGGTTTCGAGAATAACGTTCCGCTCTTAAATCCGCCTTCCACTTCGTTTCAGGCTACATCCTAAGTAAAAGTATCGGAATCGAGTTGTGGGTCAAAACTGATAACTATTCAGCTGCGTTGCCTCGAATTTTCTTAACAAGTTCCTCTGCCGTACACTTGTTCAGCAGTTCGCCAACAATTTTCTGCGTCCCGAAGTGGGGACGGTCCATCATAATTTTGTCAAGCCCCCCCGATTTATTGGAAAAAATCATTGAATTCCAACTTGCACTATAGATGTGCTTGGGAAACCGCCGTAAACAGGTGCCTCGAAAATAGGCGCGTGTATCTACCGGCGGGTAGTGCATCGCGTGCACAATTTCTTCATGATTGAGTAGACGCTGGACATGCCCGTTTTTCAGCAATCTGATATAAAGCCCTTTGTCCGGACGGATATCGTGGTATTGTAAGTCCATCATCCGCAGATGTGCGTCGTCCCACTCGTATCCGTGCCGTTGACGATATGCGTCAAGTAATTTCTTTTTGATAAGCCAGTCGAGATGTCTGCTGAGCCGACGTGGGTCTATTTCGAGATTATCGAGGACGTATTGCCATTTTTTCAGGACATCCGCAACGATAGGTGTCCGTTCTTCCGGTGTAAGGTGTTGTTGCGCGAGTTTGAGATACGCCCGTTGCATCTCTATCGGTGTCAATTGCTGTCCATCGGCGAGTTCTATCGGTTCTTTGCAGGATAGGTCCCGCGAGATGGATTTTATTGCTGCGACTGGATCTTTCAAATTGAACTGTTTTCCGACGACCCCTTTCTCAATCAACTGTAGTGCGATAGAGGTAATACCGACTTTAAGATAGATACTGAGTTCGGACATGTTAGAATCACCGACGATAACGTGTAAACGTCGGTAGAGTTTTTCATCAGCATGTGGCTCATCACGCGTGTTGATCAAGGGGCGGTTGACCATTGTGCTGAGTCCGACCTCTTTCTCGAAGAAATCGGCGCGTTGGGAGATCTGGTAATCTGCTTCGTCACTCCCATTTTCTGTTCCAACTTTGCCGCTCCCTGTAATGATAAGGCGTGTAACGAGAAACGGTGTCAACCCATCAACGATAGCATCAAAAGGTACTTTTCGGGACATGAGAAAGTTTTCGTGTGCGCCGTAGCTATGTCCCTTATAATCGGTATTGTTTTTATATATGATAATCTCTTGGTTGTCGAGTAACAAACGTTCCGCTGCGACGCGACTGACCTCTAATATTAATTCGCCAGCTTTCTCGTATAGGAGTAGGTCTCGTGCGTTGGCGCATTCCGGTGTGCAATACTCCGGGTGTGCGTGATCCACATAATAACGCCCACCGTTAATCAAGATGTCATTGATGGCACTGCTTGTATCGGTTTCAGAGATGGGTGTCTCTGCTTCTGCGAGGAACCCGCGCGCGTCCATGAGTGGACTCTCTTGGTCGTAATCCCATGTAACAGCAGTTGCAGTACTCGAAATATCGTTCCTACAACTTTTGTAAGCGTTAACCACCAAAGTTGAGGCAGCGACCGGGTCTTGCTCACGTGCGTTTTTGACTGAGATGCCGTACTCAGTCTCTGTTCCCATTATGATTGGTATTTCCATATTGCTTATGAAGCTGAAACGGGCAACCGATTATAGAAAAGTGCCGCCTCGTGTGACTCGGACATCCTGTCTTCTCTCTTGTGTGGGTTCATTTGTCAATGCGCGAATATTGACGATTTTCTCGCCTTTACGTCCTGAGATTTTTGCCCAATCATCGGGATTCGTTGTATTCGGCAGGTCTTCATTTTCGTGGTATTCTTCCCGAATGGCATCCTTCAGATCGTTGAGACGTAGCCCTTTATCTGTTCCATCGGAACCGATAAAACGTTTTATTGCTGTTTTCTTTGCGCGTGAAACGATGTTTTCAATCATTGCACCGCTGACAAAGTCTTTGAAAAAGAGTGTTTCTCGTTCGCCGCGTGCGTAAGTTACTTCGATGAACCGATTTTCATCTGTCATTGCGTACATTTCATTGACGGCTTCATTGATGAAATGGTCAGCGATTGCCTGTGTGTCGCCATCAAATTGCTGTCGGGCATCTTTAACGAAGGGTAGGTCGGATGTCAGGTATATCCCGAAAATGTCCTTGGCACCCTCTAAGTTCGGACGATCGATCTTAATTTTGATGTCAAGCCTTCCGGGTCGTAGAACGGCGGGATCGAGTAGGTCTTGTCGATTGCTTGCGCCGATGACGATGACATCTCTTAAGTTTTCGACACCATCAATTTCGGAGAGGAACTGTGGTACGAGTGTCGATTCCATATCCGATGAGATTCCCATCCCTCTTGACCGGAAGAGCGAGTCCATTTCATCGAAAAAGATGATGACCGGGAACCCTTCTTTTGATTTTTCGCGTGCTTTTTGGAAGACTTCGCGTATTTTACGTTCGGTTTCACCGACGTATTTATTGAGTAGTTCGGGGCCTTTAATATTGATGAAATAGCCGCGAACGTCCTTACGTCCACTCTCTTTTCGGACGCGTTCAGCGATACTGCTTGCCACGGCTCGCGCGATTAAGGTCTTACCACATCCGGGGGGTCCATATAAGAGGACACCCTTCGGCGGTGAGAGGTTAAATTCCTCGTATTCTTTTGGATAGAGATAGGGCAGCTCAATAGCGTCTCGGATCGAATTGATCTGTTCATCGAGTCCACCGATGTCGGCGTACCCGATATCTGGTACTTCCTCAAGGAGTAGGTCTTCCACCTCGCGTTTCGGGAGTTTTTCCATGACCATACTCGTGGTATGGTTGAGGAGTACGTTATCCCCGATTTTCAGTGTTTCTCCTTTAAGGGATTCGGCGACTCTGACGACGCGTTCTTCATCGGTTCGGAGGCTAACAATAGCGAGTTCATCATCTATCTGCTCTTTGATTTTGACGACATCGCCGTGCCTTTCAGCATTTTTGATGTCAACAACGTTCATACCGCTATTGACGATGACTTCCTGTCCTATTTTGAAGTTCTGATTCCTAAGTGCTGGATCGATATTGACGCGCCATTTCCTGCCGCTGATATCGATGTCAACAGTGCCGTCCTCATTTTCGGCGAGGAAGACCCCGTAGTTGTTCGGAGGCGCGCTGAGTTGATCAACTTTTTCCTTTAGGATTTGTAGTTTCTCTTTTGCCTCTTGCAGGGTGCTTGTGAGCCGTCTGTTGCGCCGATGCGCTGCCATCAATTCACGTTGTGTTTCATGGAGTTGTGTTTCAAGGTCCTTGACATATATGGTATGCTGCTGTCGGTGCATGTTGTCAAGTTCATTTTCGAGCATGTCGATGGTTCCTTGAAGCGCGCGCATCTGCTGCTCATACCAGACAACATCAAATTTCTGTTGTCCTTCAAAGGTATCTTCGGAATTTCCTTTTTTGATAGCCATACGTGAAGTTCTCACTTTCCAAAAGGATTTCTCCGAACTCACTCGTGATGACGTGAGTCAGGTAAGCAGAGTGTCGGATTCAATCAAATTCGTGATTCAACCCAACATTTTATTAGAGTATAGCATCTTGAAAAAATTGTGTCAAGAAAAAGTTGATTTTTTTCCAAGCCATCAGTCGTCAGCAAAAATATTAGCAAGGTAGCCGGTATCAGAGTTTACCGATTTGGCGATTTTGTATAGCGAGGCAGAAAACCTCGCTATACCCGTTTTGGCACTATTCTGCGGCTTCAACCGTCTCGTGAATCTCGTCATCCCCTTCGGCATCGGGAATCGCGCCTGCGACGGCATCGGGCGCCATGTTCAGTTTTTCACGTATTTTCAACTCAAGTTCTGTGGCGATTTCAGGGTTGTCCTCCAAATATTTCTTCGCGTTTGACCGTCCCTGCCCGATGCGTTCGTCGTTATAAGAGAACCATGACCCGCTCTTCTGGACGAATTCATTATCGACAGCGATATCTAAGAGGTTGCCTTCTTTGGAAATGCCTTTACCGAAGGTAACGTCGTATTCGGTTTCCTTGAAAGGCGGTGCGACCTTATTTTTTGCGACTTTGACCCGTACGCTGCTCCCAACGACTTCGTTCCCTTCCTTGATCTGTGTGCCGCGGCGGAGCTCCAATCGGACGGAGGCGTGGAATTTGAGTGCGAGTCCACCGGGTGTTGTATCTGGGTTCCCGAACATAATGCCGATCTTTTGCCGAATCTGGTTTGTAAAGATGACACATGTTTGAGATTTGTTGGTAACACCGGATAGTTTCCGAAGTGCTTTCGACATCAAGCGCGGCAGGAGCCCGACGTGTGAGTCGCCCATTTCACCCTCAATTTCGGCTTGCGGTGTCAACGCCGCGACGGAATCGACGACGACAAGGTCAATAGCACCGCTCCGGATGAGTGTCTCAACGATCTCTAACGCCTGTTCACCTGCGTCGGGTTGTGCGATCAACAGGTTCTCCATGTTGACCCCGATACTCCGTGCGTAGGTGGTGTCGAGTGCGTGTTCAACGTCAATAAACACAGCGGTGCCGCCCATTTTCTGGACTTCGGAGACGACATGCAGTGCGAGGGTTGTTTTTCCTGTGCCTTCATGCCCGAAAATCTCAATAATTCTGCCACGTGGGACACCACCGATACCGAGGGCAATATCAAGTGAGAGGGCACCGGTTGGGATCGCTTCGGCCGGTACGACCTCTCCATCGGTGAAGCGCATGATAGCACCTTTGCCGAATTCACGTTCTACTTGTGAAATCGCTTGGTCGATGGCTTTCTGTTTCTGTTCATCTAACATGTTCTAAAGTTCTCCTTATATAGCACCTTCAGTTAAAAAAAAGGGGTGCTTCGGGTTTGTTGGACTACGCCGGAAAATGGCATACTTTCAAAGGTGTATAGATCGCTCCGTTCGGATGGAGTTGGCTTTGCATAACAGTGATTTCGTTGACGTTCACGGTCGCGCCATCAATTGTATCATATTTACGTAGAAGATTTTTTAGCGGTTGTAGGTTCATCGGAATTCTGGGGCGTCCGAGCGTAAGGTGTGGGTGAAAGCGGTTGTCTCTTGCGAAACCGAGAGGTTTCAGTTCACGGTTCACAGATTTTGCGAGGTGTGTGACGGTTTCTGCGCCGTGTTTGACACCGATCCAGATCACGCGTGGACGGTTGCGTGTCGGAAATGCACCGATACCTCCGAATACAATAGAAAAAGGTCTCTGTGTCGCGGCGACGTTCTGCACTGCTTCGCCGACCATATCCACCGTTTCAGAAGGGACATCACCGAGAAACTTTAGGGTGAGATGGAAGTTTCCGAATTTTGTCCATGAGGCTTTGCGAATCTCGGATTGCAGGTGTGTCTGCAGCGGTTTCAGCAGTGCCTGTACGGGTTGCGGTATCTCAATTGCGATGAAACAGCGTACGCGCTTACTATGAAATGTAGACATCAGGCACCTGCTTCTGGGTCGTAACGGGTTGAGAGGATCAGCGCGGATAAAGCTTTGCGGTTGTTGATGAGGAACTCGACCCCGGATCCGACTGTGAGTGCCAGCGGTAGATACATCATAAAATAGATCGGACCCCGGGCTTTCAGAATGAATTCAGTGATCTGTTGGTCCTGAAACGTCAATAGCAGTAAGCCGATAGCGACGACGATCAGTTGTGAAGTCATCTTATATTTTCCCCATTGGCTTGCGGAGACGACTTCGCCGTATTTTGCGATGAAAACGATTCGTAGGAGCGTGACGAGGACTTCACGACCGATGATGACAATAACCATCCACATCGGGATGAGTCCGTGATCAACGTGTTTAAAGAGTGCTAAGCAGATTAATGCGGCGCCGATGAGCAGTTTATCGGCGAGCGGGTCCATAAATTTCCCGAAACTTGTTACGCCTTGTATCCGTGCGATGCGTCCGTCGAAGTGGTCTGTGAGTGCGGCGATGACGAAAATAGCGAGTGCGGTCCGCATCATATCCGCCTGAAAACAGAATATGAAGGGGGGTATTAGGAATAGCCGTAAAAGCGTAAGAATGTTTGCCAATCGGAAGAGGGTACCGAAATCCATAATGTATTGTCAATATATTAGGTGTTCCCGGATGGTCTGGGATAACCGTTAATTTTCAGAAAGATCGATGACCTCGGCATCTTTAGGCACCACAAATTTGAAAAAGTCGGGTGCGATTTCTATATTTCGTTGGACGTCTGTGAGTGCGACGATTGCACTCCGACGGGTTCCATCTTCAAGTTCGGATTCGTAGCCAAATTGCACGGGAAGCCAATCACCGGACTTTACCCAGATGAGCATTTTCTCCTTCACGTTTGTACTGACCATGTGATCTTTAGGGGTCAGTTCAATCTGATGGATGCCTTTTGGGTTCGCGAATTCGTCAGGGACAAGCACCACATTATAGTTCGCTTGGACATCCTCAAGTGACGCGCCGGTCCCGGGTATGAGTTCCTTGCGGCCCGATTTGTTCCACTTGACCTTGTTGACTTGGTTGAGTATGGGTGTATACGTCCATGCGTACGTACCATCTAAAACCGTGGTTTGGACGACTTTTGAGGTCTCTTTTTGGTCTACATATTCTTTACGGAGCAAGTTCGGTTTACCGAATATAAACCGCCCGCGAGCGACACTTTTTCTATTAGAAATTAGTGTCGTCTCCTCAAAGTTCGCGCTAAGATTTTCAGATTTATCAAAGGCGTTTTTGAAGTTCCGAAAGATTTCATCAACGGTTTGCGAGTACGCGTTGCTAACAAATAGGATTGAAACGAGTGCCGCTGCTAAGGGCAAAAGTTGGAGCACCGCAGGCTTCACTGACGTAGTGCTTTTGTAGGTTCGTTGGGTCATCGTTGTCTCCTGCTTTTCCAAATTGTTTTGGCAAACTAATTCACACCCTATATTATATAGGTTTTGTTTTCCGATGTCAATAACTTTTTGGTCGTCAGTTGTCAGTGTGGTTTTCTGCGAGAACCTTTCAGTCGTCAGTTAAGAGGTACTTTGATGAATCACGCCTCCGTTTAACTGCGTACCGAGTCCTGCGTACTGACAACTAATTTGCCAACCTTGTCCAATCCGATAGGATGACCTCAACCTCGTTCGGTTCATCTAAGGCGCAGGTGACGAGGCGTTCTAAAACTTCGGCGACAGACGGCTCCCGGAAGATCGCTTGGAACCAATTACCAAAAATTTTGATCGCATCTGGGGATTCAGCAGACACCCAGAAGATGACGCGACAAAAATCGAGACCTTCGTCTACCCAACGTTCGGGGATATGGACCTCTTTCGGGAAATCGTGAAAGATCGGTAAAAGGTCCGCGACTAAGACCGTTAAGTCCTGATTGAGATAGGAAATCTCTGGCAATATGTCGAAATGGATGGCGTATTTATGGGCGTGTGGGGAGCGTTCGCGTTCTCTGTTTTGTGTTTGCATAATTTGGTTACATCGGCTTTAAATGGACAAACCGCCTTTCTATGTGGTATATTATTAACATGTTTTTGTCTAACAAAGTGTTCTCTTAAGATTGCTTCAAAACCGGTAGCTCGTAATGTAATGGAGAGCGGATTTATGGAACGCGCTTTATAATTGAAACGCGTGTTGTTCCTCCGCAAGGTAAAATTAAAAAATATGGCAGATACTGAACGTATAACACACCTAAAAAATGAATTAAAGAACCGGATCTTAGTTCTTGACGGTGCGATGGGTTCGCTATTGCAGACCTATCGGCTCACGGAGTCGGATTTTCGCGGTGCCGAGTTCGCCGATCATCCGTGTGAACTCAAGGGTTACAACGATCTGCTCTCGATAACACAGCCGCATATTGTCCGGGAGATACACGCCAACTATTGTCGTGCGGGTGCAGACATCATCGAGACGAATACCTTTACGAGTACTTCTGTGTCGATGGCGGATTATCAGCTCCAAGACATCGCGTATCGCGTAAACTATGCGGCTGCGCGGATTGCCCGTGAAGTCGCGGACAAATGGGCATCGCCGGATAGACTGCGCTTTGTCGCAGGCAGCATGGGACCGACGAATCGGAGCTGCACCATCTCACCGAATGTGAACGACCCGGGTTACCGAAATATCACGTTTGCGCAACTCGTCTCTGCCTATACAACGCAGGCGGAAGGTTTACTTGATGGCGGTGCCGATTTTCTTCTCGTTGAAACGGTTATGGATACACTAAACTGCAAGGCGGCACTCTTTGCCATACAGATGCTTTCGGAAGCGCGTGGTATCGAGATCCCGCTGATTGTCTCCTCTGACAGGAGTGGCGGCGGTGGACGTAACCTCTCAGGTCAAACGGTTGAAGCCTTCTGGAACTCCGTTCGGCATGCGAATTTGCTTGCTGTCGGTTTGAATTGCGGTTTCGGTTCACAACAGATCCGTCCGTACCTCGCCGAGATGTCGAAAATGGCAGATATACCGATCATCTGCTATCCGAACGCCGGACTCCCGAATGAACTCGGTCAGTACACACAGACACCGGCGGAGATGGGGGACTGGATGCACGAGTTCGCGCAAAACGGTTTTGTTAATATTGTCGGCGGCTGTTGCGGGAGCCAACCTGAGCATGTCGAAACGATTGCTGAGGTCGCTGCAGCGTATCCGCCGCGTCAACCGGAACCGCAGGAACGCGCCTGCCGACTCAGCGGATTGGAATCGTTCAACATCACCCCCGATTCCCTCTTTGTTAACGTTGGTGAACGGACAAACGTAACAGGATCGCGTCGGTTTGCGACGCTGATTAAGAATGATGACTACGAAACCGCCTTAGAGGTCGCGCGAGACCAGGTGGAAAACGGCGCACAGGTTATTGATATTAATATGGATGCTGGGATGTTGGATGCTAAAACGGCTATGGTGAAGTTCCTTAACCTCATTGCGGCGGAACCGGACATCAGTCGCGTGCCGATCATGCTCGACTCCAGCCGCTGGGAAGTCATAGAAGCGGGATTAGCGTGTATTCAAGGAAAAGGGGTTGTTAACTCTATTAGCCTGAAAGAGGGAGAGGAAGATTTTTTAGAAAAAGCGCGTCAGGTCCGTCGGTATGGTGCCGCCGTTATCGTTATGGCGTTCGATGAAGATGGACAAGCCGATAGTTATGAAAGGAAGGTGGAGATCTGTCAGCGGGCGTACCGATTGTTAACGGAACAGGTTGGATTCCCACCGGAAGACATCATCTTCGATCCGAATATCTTTGCTGTTGCGACAGGTATTGAAGAACATAACGAATACGCGAAAGCGTTCATTGAGGCGTGTCGTGAGATCAAAGCCACTTGTCCACACGCTTTGGTGAGTGGTGGTGTTAGTAACATCTCCTTTGCGTTCCGAGGCAACGACACGGTGCGCGAGGCGATGCACGCGGCGTTCCTCTACCACGCGATCCACGCCGGTATGGATATGGGTATTGTTAACGCCGGTCAACTTGCGGTTTATGATGATCTCCCGAAAACACTTCTGGAACCGGTGGAGGATGTGCTGTTCAATCGCGCGGAAGATGCGACGGACAGGCTTGTCACGCTCGCTGGTACCTTACAAAGGAAGGGAAAAAAGCGGCGTGTGAGTCGGAAATGGCGGAAACTGCCGGTAGAAAAACGGCTCAGTCATGCGCTTGTTGAAGGGATTATCGAATACGTTGATGCGGATACGGAAGAAGCACGGCTTATATATGAACGTCCGATACAGGTGATTGAGGGTCCTTTAATGGACGGTATGAACCGTGTCGGTGAACTCTTTGGTGATGGCAAAATGTTCTTGCCGCAAGTGGTCAAAAGTGCGCGCGTTATGAAGAAGGCGGTTGCGCATCTCATACCGTTTATTGAAAAAGAGCAAGCGGAAGGTGAGATCCGATCGAGAGGCAAAATCGTGATGGCGACTGTGAAGGGAGATGTCCACGACATCGGGAAGAACATCGTCGGAGTCGTGCTTGGATGTAACAACTATGAGGTCATTGATCTCGGTGTGATGGTGCCAGCAGACGAGATTCTTGAAGCCGCGCGGAAAGAAAACGCCGATATGATCGGATTGAGTGGACTCATCACGCCTTCGTTAGATGAGATGGTATATGTCGCTGAAGAGATGGAACGTGAAGGGTTCCGTATCCCGCTACTCATTGGTGGCGCGACGACTTCAAAAGTACATACGGCTGTCCAAATTGAGCCGGTTTACGAAGGTTCAACGATTCATGTCAAGGATGCGTCCCGAAGTGTCGGTGTTGTCAGCGATTTGATGAGCGAGGAAAGGCAGGAAACGTTCATGTCGCGGACGCGTGAAGAGTATTCCGATATCCGCGAGCGGCGTTTGAAGAACCGGAAGCAGGCGAACCTACTACCTTTCAGTGTCGCACAAGAGCGGAAATTCACACCCGGTTGGCAGAATTATCAGCCGCCTGAGCCGTCTGTGATGGGGACGAAGGTTTTTGACGACTATGATTTGACAGAACTTGTTGATTACATCGACTGGAGTCCGTTCTTTACGACGTGGGGGCTCCGCGGGAAATATCCGAATATATTGGAGAACCCAGAGGTCGGTGAGGAAGCGAGTAAACTCTTAAAAGATGCTGAAGCACTTCTGCGGATTATCGTCGAAGAGAAGCGTTTTTGTGCACGGGCTGTCGTCGGACTTTTTCCGGCGAACGGTGTCGGTGAAGGTACTGCGATCTATGCCGATGCCGCGCGGACGGAGGTTATTGCGACGCTACACCACCTCCGGCAACAGACGGAGCAGCCGTTTAACAGACCGAACCTCAGTCTCGGTGATTTCATTGCCCCGAAAGCGACGGCATTGCCAGATTATATCGGTGCCTTCGCAGTGACGACAGGACACGGTGTCCCCGAATTCTGTGCGGAATTTGAGAAAGAGCAGGACGATTACAACAGTATTATGGCGAAGGCGTTGGCTGACAGGTTAGCAGAGGCGTTCGCGGAGAAGATGCACGAATACGTCCGTACAACGCTTTGGGGATATGCCGTCAATGAGGCGTTGGATAACGATGCCTTGATTGCCGAAAGGTACCGCGGCATCCGTCCCGCGCCGGGGTATCCTGCCTGCCCAGATCACACTCAAAAACGGACGTTGTTTGATTTGTTGAAGGTCACAGAAAACACGGGGATTACGCTTACGGAGAGTCTGGCGATGTTCCCTGCAGCCGCTGTGAGTGGATGGTACTACGCACATCCAGAGTCTCGGTATTTCAGTATCGCCAGGATTGGGGAGGATCAGGTTGCGGATTATGCGGAACGTACCGGTATGGACATCGAAACGGCGAGGCGATGGCTAAAACCGTTGTTGACCTAAGTTTCCCTACAATTAAAAAGAAACAGGACGGTGAAATTCAGTTTACCGTCCTGTTTGTTGTGAATCTTTGCGTTAAAGCTGCGATTTCAGATTGGTGCGATCGCAGCTTCGATATTTACGCCTCAGGTTTATACAAACCGGTACAGTTCCCACTTGGGTCAAGGAACATAGCAAAAGATCCGTTGCCTCCCGGAATAACGGTAGGCGGTACACAGGTTTTGCCACCGAGACTTTCAGCCTTGTCAAGTGATGCCTGAAGGTCATCGACTTGAACATAAATTGAGACATAGTTGGAGACCGGCATGTCGTCGGTTGTCGGGAGTATGTGTCCACAGACTCCGTTTTCCGCTCCCGGTTCTAATCCGTGAACACCACCTGCCATTTCGCCGGCTGCGTCCCAATCAAACAGCGAACTATAAAATTCGCTCAATGATTCCGCATCCTTTCCGGCAATTTCAAAATGTACGACTGGATTTCCCATTAGGATTATTTCCTTTCTTTATACAGAATTATTTTATATTAAGTAATTATACAATAATTTGTATTAAAAAGCAAATTTATTTTTCAATTCGGAACGGAACCGTTTTAGATCAAGTTGGTCAACCTGTTTCCGTGTTAATCTTTCGATTTCTTATTCGGATGAACGCCGTGTGGCTCATGAGGAATGTTTTGTCCGGGTGCGTATAAACCGATGCAATTACCGCTCGGATCGAGGAACATAGCAAAAGATCCGTTGCCACTCGGGATCGCCCGAGGGGGTACAAGCGTCTGTCCGCCAAGGCTCTCAGCCTTTTTAAGCGATTCTTGGAGGTCATCAACCTCAATATAGATTGTGAGACCATTAGTAGAGCACGCATCATCGGTTGTCGAAAATATGTGTCCGTCTACGCCGTTCTCCGCCTCTGGATCCACACTATAGATGCCGTGCGTGTTATAGTTAATGTTCCAACCGAACAGAGAGCGATAAAACTCGCTCAATGTTTCGCCATCCTTGCCTGATATTTCAAAATGTACGACGGGATTTCCCATGATATTTCTCCTCCTAATCCTCTAAATTGTCTTGCGTCCGAAAAATAAAACGCAAAAACGCCCTATGCGTTGCACCATTTTACCTGCAGTTTTGAAAATCAATTTTTCCGCGTTTCGGACATTTCGGTTGATTTGCTGGCAAATTTTTGTTATAATTGAACATCAAGACTTAGGAGGTGAATCAAAGTCAACTACCCAACCCTAAAGGATTGGGCTTGTGAACATCCGTAGCCACACGGGGACCCACAAGTTAAACAGTTTTCTACAGTAATATATCGCGGTATCTGTGTGTGGCAATACGAACAATGTTTCGGATGCTCCCCAAGTCTGATTCCTCTCGGATACTGTGATCTGGATGGGGCAATATATACCCGAAAGGGGTTTACGTCATGTTAGTACCAGTCGTAGATAAACATCAAAATCCGTTAATGCCGACAAAACCTTCGCGGGCAAAACGTTGGATACGATCCGGTAAGGCAACTCCGTTTTGGAAGAACGGCATCTTCTGCGTCCGTCTAAACGTTGAACCGTCAGATACCGAGTTCCAAGAGATTGCTGTCGGTGTTGACCCTGGCAGTAAGAAAGAAGGTTTTACCGTCAAATCAGAGGCACACACCTATCTGAATATCCAAGCGGATGCTCACAGTAAAGTCGGTAAGAAAGTTGAAAAGCGTCGTGAGTTGCGTAGAAGTAGACGTTCCCGGAAGTCTCCAAACCGAAAGAACCGAACGAACCGGCTTGCGAACAAGGTCCGTATTCCTGCTGGCACGCGTGCGCGGTGGGATTGGAAACGCCGTATCCTTGATTGGTTATCGCAACTCTATCCGATTACACACGTCTGTGTAGAGGACATCAAAGCGCGAACCCTCGAACGCGCAAGGAAGTGGAATCAGTTGTTTAGCCCTTTGGAAGTCGGTAAGCAGTGGTTCTACACTGAAATAGAGAAACGCTGGCAGCTGCTAACACTTCGAGGATGGGAAACAAAGGAGATACGCGATAGGTTGGGCCTGAAAAAATCAAGCAAGAAACTATCAGAAACCTTTGACGCGCACTGCGTTGATAGTTGGTGTCTCGCTTACCATGCCGTTGGGGGTGATGGTGTCGTAGATAACACAGATATATTCTGTATATCGCCTATCCCTATACGACGGCGTGAACTCCATCGGCAGAACCCACAGAAAGGCGGTAAAAGACCGCGCTACGGTGGCACGACTTGGAATGGAAACCTTGTAAAGAACACCTTAGTGAGACATATTAAGTATGGTCTAACGCGTATCAGTGGTTTTGGTAAACAGGGTATAGCGTTGTATTCCTTGGAAGGTAAACGCTTGTGCCAAAATGCGAAAGCACGTGATTTTAAGGTGCTCACGCGTCTTAATTTCAATTACAGGAGTGGGCATTCCTCCCAACGCTAAAGCATTGGGTCTCCTGCCCGAAGATTAGAGGAAGCACGCGCCGGCCGAGCAGAACAGATGAAATATGCCGAATCAAAAGTTCGAGAATTATGTGCCGAACGCGGATTGGATTGGGACGCGATGACAGAAGATGAGCGCTTGTATTTCATTGACGACATCGTCCACGAGGACCACGAAGGAAATCGAGCGTATTAAGCGGGATCGCCAGACTGTTGCGCCGAAACGTCTGGTGTCAGTTGCCGCTTTCGAGTAATTTGGTAAAAAAAATATGCAAACATCTCATAAATATTTAGATCCAGTAGCACTCTCTCGGATTGGTGGCATAGAACTTGTCGCACGCCTCGTCGTTGAAGGGTTCGTTACAGGGTTGCACAAAAGCCCGTATCAAGGGTTCAGCGTCGAATTCGCAGAACATCGGCAATATATGCCCGGTGATGAAATCCGCTATATTGATTGGAAGGTCTTCGGGAAATCTGATCGGTATTACGTCAAGAAATTTGAAGAGGAGACGAACCTGCGTGCCTATATTCTGCTCGACACCAGTGCGTCAATGAACTATAAACACGCCGAGGAGTCGTTGACGAAGTTTGAATACGGCTGTTATCTCGCGGCAACGTTGACTTATCTGATGCTGAAACAGCGGGATTCCGTCGGGTTGGCACTCTTTGATACAGATATTAAGCAATACATTCCACCGAGGGGTGCTGCGACGCATCTCCGCGCGATTATGTCCGCGCTGGAGAACGCAACACCGGGGCAGGAGACACAATTGAGCAGCCTCTTCCACGAACTCGCCAAACGGATTGTGCGGCGCGGCTTGGTTATCGTTATCTCGGATCTGCTTGATGAACCGTCACAGGTTATCTCTGCGCTGAAACACCTCCGTCACCAGAAACACGAGGTCATCGTCTTCCACCTGCTTGATCCTGCCGAACTCACCTTCCCCTACACCGGTTCCGTCGTTTTTCGGGACATGGAGACCGGAGAGACACTTTCAACACAAGCAGATACGCTGAAAGCAGACTATCTTGAGAAACTGGACGGGTTCATCCAGAGTTACCGTCGCGGGTGCGGTGCCAGCCAGATCGATTATGTGCAGATGGATACCGCTACGCCGTTTGATTACGCGCTATCTGAGTACTTATCAAGGAGAAAATAATGGAGACATATCGGATCGGGATTTTGGGATGTAGAGGCCGCGGTACCGCAGCGGCGCGGGCATATCATGCACATCCACGGACGGAGATTGTCGCGCTCTGTGATCTGGTTGAAGAACGCTTGGAAACTCTTGGCGAAGAAGTTAACGTCACGGCACGGTTCACCGATTTAGATGAGATGATTCGGCAGACGAGACCCGATATCGTCGCGATTCCTACCGGCACGGAGTTCCACTACGATCTGTGTATGCGTGTGTTGGAACACGGTGTCCACATTGAAGTCGAAAAACCGATGTGTATAGACCTTGTGGAAGCGGATGCCGTTATTGCCAAAGCGGAAGCGAAAGGTGTGCAGATCGCGGTGCATCATCAAGGGAGAGTCGGTGCGCCGATGCAGGCGATTGCGCGTGCTTTCAATGCCGGTAAAATTGGCGATTTACGTTATATGTACGGCAGTGGAAAAGGTTATTACGGCGGCTACGGATTGATGAACATCGGTACGCACATGCTCAATAACATGCTACATTTCGGGAAACGCTGTAAAAGCGTTGTTGTGCACCTGACGACGGGTGGAAAACCGATCACACCGACAGATGTTGTACCGTCACCGAGCGGCATGGGGACTATTGCTGGTGAATATATCACCGCTACGCTGCAGTATGAAGGGAACGTTACGGGGACACTACTCCAACACCGGTTTCATACGATGGATACCGGCGCGTATTCGATGGAACTCTATGGAACCGAGGGCAGACTTTTCTGGAAAAGTGGCAGTGCATGGTGGCTACCGACACCGCACTACCTACCCGATGGAACACACGATCAGTGGGAATCTTTGGATCTGATTTATCCTGAGCATTATGACCCGAAAAGCGGTGCAGCGGAGGCGGATTACTGGTTCGTGGAGGACTATGTCAACGCTTTGGACGAAGGCAGAGCGCATACGTGTAGCGGCACGGAAGGACGACATATCATTGAGATGATGATGGGAATCTTCGAGTCGGCGGCGTACGGGACACGGGTCGAACTTCCGCAACCTGATCGGCGGCATCCGTTGTTACGGTGGCGTGAGGCATCGGGATTAGAAGCACCGGCAGAGATGCCGCGCGGATACGGTGAATGGCTGGGGTTGGAATCCAAGCGGATTAACTAAATCAAACGAAAACTCTGGCGCGCCTACATTATCTGCGCGATGATCGCGTTCGTCTGCAATCCTGATTCACCCGAACATCGGATCGGTTCACCCGTCTTCAGATGATTGACGAAATCTTCCACGAGACCTGTGTGCGTGTGTGGCAATGGGGTCTGATGCAATTCAACTAACCCTTCCGACTTCGTTTCAAGTGTCAGGCTTCCCGAATTTAGTGGCGAACACCGTAGACAACCTTTTGTACCGTAGACCTCAACATCGTCGATCGAGACACCGACGTTCCAGTTGATGTTCGCGACGGCATGCGCCCCGTTTTCAAAACGGAGTGTAAATACGGCGGAATCGTCTACATCGATGTCCAGATGCACCGTTTCGGCGTATCCTTGCACAGATTCAACCTCTCCCATCAGATATTGGAGTAGCGAGATCCGGTGGCTGCCGAGGTCCATCAGGACACCACCGCCACTGATGTCTCGGTTCACGCGCCAATTCTTTAAGTCGTGCCGGTTCGGGTTATAGAAACCGGTATGATTGATCTTTGCAAGCACCACGTCTCCGATGGCACCGTCGTCCATCAACGCCTTCATTTTCACGATGTTCGGATAGAAGTTTCGGTAATAGGCGAGCATCAAAGTAACGTTCGCATCGTGGCAGGCATCCACCATGCGTTGGCACTCTTCAACTGTCATCGCCATCGGTTTCTCGCAGAGGATGTGTTTACCGGCGCGTGCGGTACGGATAGTCTGTTCGCAATGGAGGTGTGGTGGTGTTGCGATGTAAATCGCATTGAGTTCGTCATCTGCGAGGAGTGCGTCTACGTCGATATAGACGCGTTTCGCGCCGTGTCTTTCGGCGAAAGATTCCGCTTTAGCTCGGTCGCGTCGCATCACAGCGATGAGTTCGGAATCATTGACGGTATAGAGCGGGGGTCCGCCCTTATATTCAGCGACATTTCCACAACCGAGTATGCCCCATCTGAGTGTTGCCATGAAACCTATTCCTCATCGTTTACGATATTTCAAAAGCAGTGCGGGTTAGCGCGAGTCGTCGCCATTCGTAGTTACGATTAAGCCTAAAGTTTGCCAAAATGCCTCAAGGCTCGGTGTCTGTAGTGCCTCACGACGCAACTGTCTAAGACGTTGCAGGTCGTCTACGTATTCAAGTGTTGATGCCACCGCTTGCAAGTTACGTGCATCGAAACGGACTTCCAGGTTTTCAAGGATACCCTCAATAAGGCTTTCTCGTGCGCCGCGTTCGATGCCTTGTTCGATGCCTTGTTCGATGCCTTGTTCGATGCCTTGTTCGATGCCTTTCTGCAGGAAATGTTGGATAACTGATGATTCTTGCATGATCGTCTCCATTATAGTCTCACGAATGGTTGGATAATCAAATACCAACCCGCCCAAAATCGCCAAATCTGCCAAATAATCCGCCTTTGCTATGTCATCCTGTGGTACAGCATCGGCGGCTTCAACGCATTGCCGGATCCACTCCTTAGGTTCCATATTTTCAGGGTGCTTCATCAACGGTGTAAAAGGTATCAAGCCTTTCATCCCTCTTTCCAGAAACGGTGAACCTTCCAAATCGTACAAGCGGATTACCTTATATCGGATGCGAATCTCATAAGTCTTGCATCTCTTGAATATATTCACCGGGGCCAATTCGTCCTGCTTGTCTTAACAACCGTAAAGAATAAAATCCCACCCAAAGGCTTCGTTATTTTTCAGACGTTGGAAACTTTCATCTTCGGGGAGTCCAAAAGGATTCAGGTGATATTTTACGTAATACTTCTCGGACTCTGCTTTATGTGCCGCAGCTGCGGCTTTTTCCTTTTCAGGGTCTTCTATAAAATTGTAATAGCCACCGTGCCCAAAGCCTGCATGTCTTGTACCAGCATCGGATTTATCGGGAAATGTTAGTGCCGCCCAAATTCCGTGATGGATGTGTGCAAGATCACGGTACGCCATGTAGACTTCGGCGCGCCCTGTCTTTTCGTATTTCTGAATATAGGCGTGGTATGCCTGTATCGTTGCGGGATCAGCACCGAGAACCACCGCACCTTTTCGGATCAGGTAGTATTCGGCGATCGGACGTTTCGGGGTGTTGGGGTATTCATCAATCAGCCGTTGCAGAAAACCGTAATCATAACCGAAGTAGTACATCGCTCCTGCCCAAAAATCCCCGCCTACCAATAAGTTTAAGCGAGGGGTGTTTTCCGCTTTCGCTTTCTGCCAAAACGCCGTTTCAGCTGCGCCGGAGTTCCAATATCCATTCTGAATCACAGGTTCATACTTTTTCGCCAGCTGATGTGCCAGCCAGAGTGCTTCTTCTTGCGCTTCGCTTTTCTTCTCGCTCATCAAAAGCGGTTCAAGAGCGAGGATCGCCTCATAATACTTTTCGGTACTGGTAAGTTTTTCGGCTTCAGTTAGCAAGTCGGTTTCACTGTGTGAGTAGAGACTCACAGCGGCAGTTGCTATAAGTAGCACAGACAAAGGTATCCAGTGTTTGCGTAAAAACATTTCGGTTCTCCTTTCAGGGTCTATTGACCTATGAGTTAATCTGAGACAGCATTCGTCGTGCAGCTAAGCCCTGTAGGGGCGACATGTCTATCGCGTCAAAATCGTCCAAACTTTAGTAATTCAATACTTCAGACCAGCACCCTATTTCTCTGTGACTTTCTTTGAGAGAAATACTGCTAAGTCTTCACATTTACCCGCGTGAAAGTCAGCACTGACGCGTTTCAGGGTAGCGTCGAGTTTTCCTGCTTTTACGTCTGCCTCTAACTGTTTGTCCCACGCTTGCCAATCGGCTTCAAGAGTTTGATAAAGTGTGTTTTCGAGAGTTTCCAGCAATGCGTCTTGTGTATCTGCCTCACACTTCACTTTGGGATATTCTTGTATCCATCCTATCCATTTCTTACCGTTTTTTTTCATCTTGGCGGTATAGATTTCGCCATCTTCTACATCATGAATTTTGAAGGTTTGGATGCGGTCCATGTTTTGCTCCTCCGATAAAGCCTGTCTGGACGGTATTTGGTAGGACAGTATTATGTGATAATTGGGGTGAAAAGTCAAATTTATTTGTAATGTCCGACGCGCTGTTTGCCGAGTATCAGTCTCGCGGATTAACGTTCCATGAACCTCTTGCAGGCACCGACAACGGTCTTCGTGATTTTGAACTCAGGGATCCTGACGGTTATGTTTTGTGTTTTGGGAAACCGCTTTAATGTTGGTTTATGGCAATGAACGATCTGCGACTATGTTGAATTTTATATCACCACTTTATTTTTTCTTCTTTAGGAACATACTCATTGATTTTTTGAATAAATTGTTTCATTTCAGATATGAAAATCTGATTAGTCATTGCTCCTGCTAATTCCAATGCTTTCTGATAGTCCGATTTCGATGCAGAAATCCCCCACAAAACAAATTTGGCGTTGCCCCTACTATAATAAGCCTCGGCACTATGCGGATTCAATTTGATAGCTTCATCAAAGTCGGCAATAGCAGATTCAAATTGATCTTGACGGAGTTTGGCAATTCCTCTAATGTTATAAGCATCAAAACAATTAGGATCAAGCTGGATTGCTGTATTACAGTCCATGACAGCTGACGCGTATTGTTCAATCATAACTTTTGCTTTTGCGCGGCTAGAGTAAGCACCGGCAAAAGCCGGTTCCAACCTGATTGCCTCATTAAAGTCACCCATTGCTTCATTATGTTCTCCAAGTTGTAACTTAGCTTCTCCTCTATTCAAATAAGCTTGAACATGATTGGGGTTTAGATGAATAGCCTGATCATAATCTAATATGGATGATTCATATTGGCCTATCATACCCTTTGCAAGGCCTCGGTTGTGATATGGAGACGCAAAATCTGGTTTTATCGCAAGAGCCTGATTATAATCCCTTATAGCTGCTTCGTGTTGTCCAAAAATACCTTTTATTTTCCCCCGATTGTTGTAAGCATCAGCTAAATCTGGATTAAGACGAATAGCTGTTTCATAATCGGAGATAGCAGATTTATAATCCTTTAATTCCGCTTTCGCACTGCCCCGATTGTTGTAAGCTTCAGCCAAATTTGGATTGAGGCTGATGGCCTTTTCGGAGTCAACTATAGCATCTTCATATTTACCTAAATCCAATTTTGTTGCACCTCTATTGATATAGGCATTGACCAATTTTGGATCAATATGAATAGCCTTATCAAAATCGGTAATAGCAGATTCGGATTGTTGCAGTTTGTTTTTTGCTACACCACGATTGAAATATGCCAACGGGAAATTTGGTTTGAGACGGATTGCGATATTATAATCAGAAATAGCAGCTTCATGTTCACCAAGACCATCCTTACACGCTCCACGATTGTTGTAGAAATCGGCACAATCTGGATTTAACTCAATTGCTTTATCGTAATCAGAAATGGCTTCCAAACGCTGACCAAGTTCAGCTTTTGAATTACCTCGTCCGTAATAGGCATAGGCGAAATCAGAGTTGAGACAGATAACTTTAGTAAAGGCGGTAATTGCGGCTTCATGCCGATTAATTTCACTGAGGACAGCACCCCGGTTGTAATAAGCTAAAAAGTAATCCGGATTGAAACGGATAACCGTATCAAAGTCTGCCACGGCGGCTTCGTACTGCCCCAGTACATTTCGTACAACTCCGCGGTCATGATAGGCTTCAACTAAATCTGGCCTGAAATGAATTGCTTGATCATAGTCGGTAATAGCGAATTCATGTTGATTAATATGGTATTTAGTAAGTCCCCGATTGTGGTAGGCATGGGCAAAATCTGGTTTAAGATGTATCGCTTGGTCGTAGTCAACGAGGGATTCTTCGTATCTCTTTAGTTCAAATTTTGCTGCACCGCGAAAATTGTAGGCTTCCGCTGAATCCGGATTCAGGCGAATTACTACATCAAAATCGGTAATAGCTTTTTCATATTGGTTAAGCAGGAACCTGGCAACTCCTCTAGTAGTCTATCCACTTTGATTTTGTGATAAAGTTTTTTGACTTTTTGCGGGTTTTATGGTAGACTCTAAGTTCTATCTATATCTCCTATCAGAGAGGACACGCATGAAAAAGAATAAAAAATATCAAGTTGAACTCA
>JAJDXV010000163.1 GCA_022823085.1 Candidatus Poribacteria bacterium | reverse complement strand
GATTTGGATCATGGTTTTGCTTTACATATGTGCCCGTTCTTAGGAAAGATCGCGAGCGCAGCTCGCTCCTACAGAGGAAGACGTATCCATATATATAAAGTGAATAGGTACAATTGAATGGCCCTGCCCTGTAACTTTGGCAAACTTGACGAGACAGCGGATGTCGGTTATAATAGTTGGCAAGACGCGTAATGAAACTAAAGCACGGAAATGAAGAGAGATACATTTTATATGAAAGCGAGAAAAATACCTTTACTGAGTCTACTAACTTTAACGGTTCTGTTCTCTTGTGCGCGGGTTCCGCAACAGATTGTTGAAGTGCCTGAAGAAAGAGGCGGTTTCACTGTTGTCCGTGTAGAGGGTAGATATGGGGCTGCGAGCGGCTTTTTTGTGGCACCGGACAAAATCGCGACGAACATTCACGTCGTTGCACATCCCGGACCGGTTTTCATAAAATCTCCCGACGAAAAGACAATCTGGACGGTAGAAGGTGTCACGGCGTTTGATGTCAAAAATGATCTCGTTGTCTTAAAAATCTCAGGTAAAGGCACCCCGTCTCTGCTTGGCGATAGTGATGCTGTTCGGGTAGGTGACAGGGTTATTGCCACAGGTTTCCCGGACGGAAGGCACAGGGTCACAGAGGGGGTCGTCCGTCATGTGCGTAGTGGCAATAAATGGATGCAGATGGAAATTGAACTTTCTGGGGGCAGCAGTGGCAGTCCTGTCCGAGATCGTAAAGGGCACGTTATCGGCATCGTTTCTGCTATAGAAATCCCTTACAGTTATGCGATCCCTTCAAACGCGTTAAGAAGATTGATTGACGAATCCAAATCCCCAGAACCTTTAACAGCATGGCGTAAACGGAAACGAATTCGTGCCTATATCTATTCTGTTCGTGGACAGCGTAAATACAATGCTAATCACTATGTTGAAGCCATAGCCGATTTTGATAAAGCCATCAAACTGTACCCTCAGAAGGCGGATGCTTACTACAACCGGGGGCTTGCAAAATTTACGCTTGGAGACCTTGAATTCGCTCAAGGCAACCTTGCAGAAGCTTGGAAATTATATGAAGCCGGAATTGAGGACAGCACGCAAGCCATCCAGCTTACCCCTGAAGATGTCTATGCATATCACAATCGTGCTGGTGGGAAGTTTCGGCTCGGTCAATCCACGGCAAGTCAAGGAGATATAGCGAAAGGACAACGATACTATCAAGGGGCAATCCAAGATTGGACACAAGTTATCAAACTCAATCCAGAGCTTGCTGATCCGTATAACAATCTCGGCATAGCAAAAGCGATCCTCGGTGAATCTAAAGGTAGTCAGGGAAACATCGCAGGCGCGCAGGAATTATATGCTGCGGCAATTGAGGACTGCACGCAAGCCATACGGTTAAATCCAGCGTATGCTGAGCCGTATATCAATCGCGGATATGCGCAGTTCCGACTCGGTAAAACGAAGGTGGATCAAGGTGATATAGCAGGTGCGGAAGCATTATATGCGGCAGCCGTTCAAGACTTCACGGAAGCAATACAATTGGACCCAGAGAGTGCTTATGCCTATGGGAATCGGGGTGTTGCGAAAGCTGCACTTGGCGATCCTGAAGGTGCGATAGCGGATTTTGATACGGCACTCCGAATTAACCCCGAATACGCCGAAATCTACTACGATCGCGGGCGTGCAAAAGAAATACTTGGAGAAAAAGAAGCAGCACAAGCGGATTTTCAAAAGGCTAAAGAATTGGAGCCGGATGTTGGACAATAATTATGGAAAATAGGATTGGAGGTATCCATTCATGAAACAAAACGGCAAATCTTTATTGGTTTTACTCACATTAGGTCTTCTTTTCTCCTGTGCGCGGGCACCTCAGCAGCTGGTTTCTGAGAAACCGGAAGTGCTGATAGTAGACGGAACGTCTGAAAAATTAAAGGATTCTGTCGTACGTGTAGTCGGTTTGCTCGGCACTAAAATTCAGAAGGGTAGCGGTTTCTTTGTTGGACCAGACAAGATTGCCACGAATATTCATGTCGTCGCACACCCAGGACCTATTTTCGTAAAACTTATTGACACGGAGACAGTCTGGGCAGTGGAAGGCGTAACGGCGTATGACATCAAAAACGATCTTGTTATCTTAAAAATCTCAGGTGAAGGGATGCCGCTGCCGCTTGGCGATAGCGATATAGTTAGACGTGGTGAATCTATTTCTGTTGTGGGTTTTCCGGCAGGAACGTACAAGGTTATGACTGGGACTGTACGAAACACTCGGAGTAGTGATAAACGAATTCTGACAACAGCCGATACTGCTGGAGGGAGTAGTGGGGGACCTCTGCTAAACAGTAAAGGACAGGTTATCGGGATTCATGTTGCCAGAGATGAGGCCATCCCCTCAAACGTGCTCAAAGCACTGCTCTCACAATCTACACAAGTGGAACCGATAGAACAGTGGCACAAGCGGCAACTTATCCGTGCTTATGCTTACTTCATGTTGGGAAAAACGAAATTTGCTGCTAAAGATTATGACAACGCGATGATTGATTTGGATAGAGCGATACAGATAAACCCTGAGTTTATTTATGCTTACTATGCCCGCGGGATTGCGAAGTCTGAGCTTGGTGACTATAATGGGGCGACAGTTGATTACGATAGATACATTGAACTGAACTCTGGAGATGCCGAAGCCTACTATCGACGTGGAGAAGCGAAAAAATCACTTGGTGCGTTAGAATCCACCCGCGAAAATATAGAGAAAACAGAAGCGTTCTATGAATCAGCGATTGCGGACTATATACAAGCGATTGAGATTAATCCGAAGTATGCTGAGGTTTACAAAGATCAGGCGAAAGTGAAATGTAAACTTGGTGATATTGCGTCCGCGCGCGGTGATGCTGAGAAGGCACAGAGCTCATATCATGACGGCATCACGGATTACGATAAATACATCCGACTAACTAATTCGGAGGATGTTGATGAGTCCGCAGCGGGGTTGAAATTTAAAAAATCCGGAAATTCCACGGTGCATGTAATGGGTTGGATTGAAACCTTAGACAGTTTCTTCGGTGGTAGCGGCTTCTTTGTGGACACAGACAAGATTGCGACGAACATCCACGTCGTTGCCCAACCGGGTTCCGTTTTCGTTAAACTTAGGGACAAAGAGAAAATCTGTGCAGTTGAAGGCGTTACTGCTTTTGATGTGGAAAATGATCTCGTCATCCTAAAGATTGGGGCTGAAGGCATGCCGCTATTCCTTGGTGATAATGAAACAATTCAAGAGGGTGAACCTGTTGTTGTTGTGGGATACCCTAACAAAAAATACAGGGTCATCAAAGGGACGATACGTGGTGCTTCCAATGGAGATGAATGGCTCTGGATAACCCCTAATGTTGGTAGTGGCGGTAGTGGCAGCCCTGTGTTAAATAGGAGTGATGGACAAGTCGTAGGGATTACTGCTGCTGGCAATGAGCATCGCGGGTACGCTTACGCTATCTCTTTAAGTATACTCAAGGCATTACTTGCACAGTCGGAGACAGCTGAACCTTTAGCGAAATGGCAGAAGCGAGAACTTATCCGTGCGTATGCATTATTTGTTCAAGGACAGACGAAATATAATGCGAATCACTATGATGAGGCGATAGCCGATTTCGATGCAGCTATAGAAATAAACGCTCAATTTTTTTATTCTTATTACAAACGCGGACGCGCTCAATTTGCCCTCGGCAACTATGAAGCAGCGATAGCCGATTATGATAAAGCCATAAAAATAAATGATGGCGTTTTCGATATTTACTTCGATCGCGGGTTAGCGAAGTCCAAACTTGGGGATAACAAAGCGGCGATAGCTGATTATGATAAAGCCGTTGAGATTGATCCAGAGAATACCGATGCTTATAGTAATCGGGGGGCAGCGAGGTACAAACTTGCGGAATCCGAAAGAGCACGCGGAGATGCTAAGCGCGCACAAAGGTTGTATAAGGCAGCAATAGCCGATTGGGATAAAGCCATTGAGGTTGATCCAGAGAATGCCGATGCTTATAGTAATCGAGCCGGGCCGAAGTTCAGACTTGGCGAATCTGAAACTGCTAACGGAAATATTAAGAAAGCACGGCGTTTATATCAAGCAGCGGTTGGCGATGCTACGCAGGCCATCCAAATCAATCCAGAACATGCCGGTGCTTATAACAATCGCGGGCGTGCGAAAGAGGCACTTGGACAACACGAAGCCGCAAAAGCGGATTTTGAGAAGGCTAAGGAACTGGATATAGATCAGGACTTACGCACTTTTGGCTATAGGTGGCTCTGTTAGATGAAATTCTTCTGAAAACACAGCGTTTTTGCGTCACAATCTAACAGATTGTGGTACAAAAGAGCGATATGCGTAAGTCCTATAGATGTCGGACAGTAACTCTGGACAACAAAATTAGAGGTATCCATTATGGCTTTGTATCCAAACGCCCAATGGTACAAGGAAAATGGGCGTTTGGAGTAAAGGCGGGTAAAATGGAACGTCTTGCCTACGGAAACACCGGACTCGAAGTCTCCCGGTTTCTACCTTGAGGTGGTCCCTCCCAATAAGGTAATCTTATTCGTTAAGACTCTGTGGGTCCATATCGAGGGGATTATCTGCCTCAAATACACGCTGTGCCGCAGCGGGTAGTTTTCCTTGGGCCGCGGTCTGTTCCACCCAATGGGTCGGAATGCCATTTGTCCATTTGGCTGGATCTGCTTCTGCGTCGGGCGTTCGATACGCCATAAGCAGTCCCCATCGGGTCGGCATCCCTGGCTTCCGATAGCCAACATAATGCGGCATGTGATGGACAAACGAAACCATGCTTCCGGGCGGTAGTGAGAGGTGTGCGATTTCCAACGGCTTCCCTGTGAAAGCGTGAATTTTGCCTTTCAGCCAGCCTGCTTTCATGGCAGCGTCATCATCGGGTCGTTCCGTGCTCCATTTGTACGGAATCCGATAGAGATGTGCCCCGGGGATAATCGCAAGTTCGCCGCCATCCTCGATAGTTGCTCCTTCTGGATAGCACAGCGTCCGAATACACTGCCGTTGTAGAAAATCAGTGGTAAGGGCGTGTCCAGTTCCAATCGGGTCCTCAACTTCGTATTGTCCCTCCCGATACTGGTGTGCATGCCACCGGCGCCCTTTTGAACCCGGTGCCCGGTTGAGCATGAAGCAGTGATCGAGTATAAATCGGTCTCCGAAAAGTTTCCTGAAGAGTGCCATCATCTGCGGATGAGCAGATGTCACATCCATTATAAAGTCGTCGTATCCTGCAGGAAAGTATTCCGGCATGACACCTTGTGACTTGAACCCATGTGTGATCAACGCGTTGCCCGGTCCGAACAGCCCCTGAGTATGCATATATTGACGCAACTCAGCGGTTCTGAGGAAACTGGGCATTTGCTCTGAACCACCGCAGCACGCTGCCAAAAACGCCGGCGCAATTTGTTCTGGCAAAGGCTGCGGAAACCCCCGCGCCTCAAAGTCGATAGCATTCCACTCCGTATCCATGAGGATTGCATCGTTCATCTGTTGTAACTTCTGTAAGCTGGCTGTCCACTGCTGACGGGCAGCATCCGTTAGTATCCCTTCCCACACCCAATATCCATCGCGCTCAAATGCAGTCCGGTCAAACGCTTCAAGTACTTCCAGTTTCAACAGGTTGTCCACACGATTTTCCGGGGAGTCTCTATGTGTCGATAACGTGTCCATTCACTTCTCCTTTGGCGAGGAAATTCAAACTGTTTATAGTAAAATCCGAAAATATGTTTACAGTATGCGATTGTTTACCATAGATTGGAAATCGCTCCTATAAAGCGCAGCTTCGGGTTGGGTGACGGAAATACCAAAATACTACTACGCTCGTGAGCGTGCGAAAAAAGCACTTGGGCAAAAGGAAACCACAAAAGCAGATTTTGACAGGGCTAAGGAATTAGACCCAGACGTTGGAAAGTAATTACAGATAATACGGTTAAATACCTGATGCCGGTTATCAGAGAATCTCTGTAATCCACTCACCGTCATGGGCGGGGTTATAGATTAACCCTTCTTTTATATCAACACAGAGGTCGAGATGCTCCAATACCATGTGTCCAACAAGAACGGGCGATCCCGCAGGCAGATCGGTAATCTGCATTAGACTCGTTCGCTCCAATATCGTAAATTCTACTGCTGAATAGAGAAGGCGGTCAATGATCCCTGTAGCAGTGCGTGCCCGTACTGTTTTTATAGGTGTGAGGCCAAGGTTTTCAATCAAAGGTATAGGTAGACAGAGGCCTGTTGCGCCAGTATCAACGAGCGCATCTGGAACAGTGAGTCGCCGCACCTCTTCCGGATTCATAACGCCTAACTGTACGGCGACCAGATCGTTCTGATTTACAAGTTCAATTTGCGTAGTGTGTCTCATCTTTTTTCCCTCCTATGGTTATCTACAAGTAAACGACTTGTGCCAGTTAATTTTGCTTGGTGCCTCGTAGGTGCGCTATATCGTTGACTTTATAGCGTTATCTGTTGGATCGAACTCGTTATGGTGCAAGCTAACAGCATACGCTACGAAAACTGTGTACATGATACCTCTGTCAAACAATTAGCATAGGTCATTATCTACAAGTAACCTACTCAGTACGAAATGCGTAAAGCTTTGCACGGTTCAAAATGAAACGGAGTCGCAACGGTTGTGTGGCATCCGCTAATGTCGCCGACTTCCATTGCACTGAGTGTCGGATATTATCCCCCGTCAACAGAATACAATCCTCAAGAGAAAATCCGGGTTGAACCTGTCCATCAGCAGTTAGCACCTCAACGCCGATTTGACCGCCGCTGGCATCTGCGTTAATTTCGAGTCTGCCGTCTGGAATCTGCAACGGGACGGTTTCAACGATACCACGTTCTGCATCGGCATCAAGCGAGACGAAGCCGTCTAATCGCCACTTCGCGAGTCCGATCTCCTTGTGTCTATCTTTCATCATAGCACCGTGGGTGTGTTCTGTTCCGGTATAGTACCAATGAATCTCATCGTCGGTGATGATCGGTTCTATAGCAGTTCCCATAATCATACCGGTGTCGAATGTGCCGCGTTCACCGCGTGGAATAATCGGTGTCCGAATTTCGTCGGGGTAGTTCCAATTGAATCCGTCTCGGCTGCAGACGAGTTGTGCGTCAATCGGTCCATCAATAGGGATTTCATGCTCTGCCGCACCCGGTCCCGTCACATATAGCACCCCGGCGATCCCGATATAGGTGTTGTGATAAAGGAAACCCGACATATTGTGGATTTCGGCGCGATCTGCGCCGTATCGTTGGACACCAACTTCGTCATCTGCATCCGTTGCGCCGAACATCGGTTCGAGCGGTTTCCACGGTCCGTTGAGACGTGGGCTTTCGGTGTATGCGATCATGCGTCGTGCATCTTTGTCGTTTCCACGTATCAGTGCGTACGCACGGAATAGGTCTGTTTTTCTGTCATAGATGACGTTGAACGCGCCTTCATTGTCCCGATCTGCGACCGGTTCGAGATAGTCTGCGTCGTCCCATCGGATACCATCGGGTGATGTCAGCAAGAAGATGTTACGATACCGTCTACAGAAACCGATCATCTTATACCGTTTCTGCGGATCTGGTTCATCGTCATCACGGAAGACACACGCGCCGTGTAGGTCCCAAACGATGTTGTTGTTTGGGTTTCCGTTGAATTCAAAGATGCCGAGATTTGGTTTCGTCCATGTCAGTCCATCCCTGCTTTCTGCGTAGCAGGTGAGATCACCGCGATCGTTCTCAACGAATTTGCGGCCATACGCGTCGCGTATTTTTCCTTTGTATGTTGATGGGTTGCGATCTGTGCGCGGGACGTAAAGTCCGGGAATCTCATTTGCTTTAAACCGCCAATGCGGTCCCATACGGCACATGTACCACATCCGGTATTTTCCGTACGCGGCGTCGTACAGCGTCGTGCCGTAGAGATGAACGCGTCTGGACTGATCCGGTCCGCCGTGTTCCCATGGGTTATCGGGGTCAGGTTTGAGAACGGAAACGTCATGCTTTTTGCATTGATGCAATGTGCGTCTCACGCCGTGTTTAGAAGCGATCAACGCATCGTCAACGAATAACTCTGTGCCGGTGTCAAGTGTGTGAACGGTATCTGAATACATGTGAATTTCCTTAGATATGCACAGGCTACGGTTTTTATGATCGGTAGGTTTCCAGGACGATTTAGTTTTCGGTTCCGATCTTGGTGTTGGTTGACAGAAGTTAACGTTTAGACGCAAGATCGCGAGCACAGCTCGCTCCTACAGGGGAGGAGTGTTCACATAGATAAAGTAAATATGTAAAACTAAATGGCCATGGGTAGGTTTCAGTTAGAGTTGCGTCCAAATTTTCTGTGTGCTACCGTACAGGCACGCCATGTTCATCCAGATTCTGCGTTTCAAGTGGTGTAATTGTAGCACCCTCTGCGTCTAGCTCGCGGTTGGATTCTGCGGCCTCCAGCGGTTCAATTGAAAGCCGACATCCGATCAGATTCAAAACAATCCTAAGCTCGTCAATTCGTGGTGCTTCATCACTTGATAAGATTTCTGAGAGGACTTGCGGCGCGATATCAGTTTTCTTAGCAAGTTCGGAAATTCCGCCTTGCGATGCCACGACAGTACGGAGGGCACCAGCAACTGCGGCTGGATTCCCGTAGATTTGATATTCTTCCATGACAGCGTGGAGAAAACCGATAGCTTCTTCCTTATTAGCGGCAAAGCGTTCAATTAGGTAATCAGTCCACGTTCTTAGTTCTTTCATTGTTGTTTCTCCTTGTATTCCAACCAATAGGTTTTTGCGCGTGCAATGTCCTTCCTTTGGGAAGACTTATCACCGCCACAAAGCAGCAAAACAATCGTGTTATCCGCCGTACCAAAATAGATACGATAGCCGGGGCCGAAGTGAAAGCGCAACTCAAAGACACCGTTGCCAACAGATCGGCAATCCCCAAAATTGCCGTATTTGACAGAGTTAAGTCGTGCCTCAATCCGAGTTTGTGTTTTTGTATTTTGAATTGATTCGAACCATTCCGTGAAAGGTTCTCGCCCATTTGAGGTCTGATGGACCTGTAAATTTCGCGGATGTGCGTTGTGCATTGATGATTTCTTGTCTATTGGTAAGCGGCGGTTGCTCTTAAGAAGTCAATAGGTTAAAATGGATAAATCAATTTGGACTTATATGATACTTTAAGAATATTAAAACTTATGCAGGTAGATTTTAATAGATTGTACATAGATTGGGCAAATCCTAAGTATAATACCATGTGGGCTCATAAAAGTCAAACGAAAGAAACAGTTTCTTGTTCTCAAGGCACATTCATAATGCGTTAGTTTCAATCGCTTGCCCATAATTTTTGCATCTCCTTGGAGGCGGCGAGCAGTTCATCCAACGTTCCGACTGCCGCGACGCGACCGTCTTTTAGGACAACAATCTGATCCGCTCGGCGGAGTGCGGGTCGCCTGTGAGAAACGACGAGGCAGGTTGTCTGTCTGGTTTCAAAGAGACGTTCCCATAAAGTTTGTTCTGTCTCTACATCCAACCCAGATGAGAGATCATCAAAAACGAGTAATTCTGAGTCTCGGATAAACATTCTTGCTGCTGCGGTGCGTTGCATCTGTCCGCCTGAGAGTTTGACACCCCTCGGACCGACGACGGTTTCGAGCCCGTCTTCGAGTGTCGGTAGGTCTTTCTCCATAACGCCGAGTCTGATTGCCCGGTTCAGGTCGTCCCAGTTCCACGGTATCCCCATGAGAATGTTGGCACTCAGTTTCTCGCTGAAGAGTTTCGGTGTTTGCGGGGTATACGCGCAACGCGGTGGCACGAAAAACGATTTCGGATCCGCAACGATTTCACCGTTCCAGCGGATCTCGCCAGCCTGTTTCGGTAGGACACCCAAGAGTGTTTGCACCAGCGTCGTTTTGCCTGAACCGATCTGTCCGGTAATAACGGTAAACGATCCTGCTGGGATTTTTAAATTGATGTCGGCGATTCCGGATGTGTCGTCGTCATAGCGGTAAGTAAGTCCCGTAACGGTAAGTTCGTTTAACCGGTCTGCCTCTGTCCGTTGTGGGGTGACGAGTGGCGGTTGTTCCTGTCGGAGGTATACCGGTGTGTGTTCTACTAAGTTTTCTCTCGGCATCTCCTCAACTGTCTGTTCCATACGTGAGAATGAAACCGCTGCGCGTTGGTGCTGTGCCATTGTGCTACCGATAAGCGATCCGCTTCTCGCAACATCACCGATATAGGTAGCGAACAGTGCGAAGTCGCCGACTGTAAATTCGCCTGCTTTCATCTGTTCTGCGACGAGAATCAAAATTACGCCGGTGGCGAGGTTACCGATATTGAAACTTATTGATCGAAGGACTTGGTTGAATAGGTTATCTACGAGTGTTGCCTTACGGCGTGCGTCGTTGAGTTTCCGAAAATGGGCGATTACATTCGGTTCTGTCCGTGCCACCTTCACTGCTAAGATGGATTGGAACAGTTCATTAACAAAGTTGGTTGACTGTTCTGTGGAAACACGTTGCGCTGTCCGGTATCTCTGAATAAACCGTCTTGACATGTTGACAATGGTAACAATAAAGATACCTGGGATAACTGTAATGAGTGTCACTGTTACGTTGATTCGCGCCATCCAGATGATTGCCAGGATAACGAAGATAAGATTGCCCCATAGATGGATGTACTGTTCGAGGTAACTCAAGATTGCTTGAACATCGTCGCGTAAGCGGTTTGTTACTTCGCCAGAGGCGGTTGAGACCTTTTGTGGTGCAGCCATGTTCATGATAGATGTCATCAGGTTTTTTCGGAGGAGCGTTGAAATGGCGTAACGCCAACGCGCCCATACGAATGCTGAGGATATGAGTACACCGCGGTCTGCGAGGTGAGCGACAAGGAACAGAGCAACAAAGGTCCAAGGGTTGAGTCCTGCTCCAGTTCCGCCAGTGGTGGTATCAAGTGTATCAAAGAGTGCCTTCCGAATCAATCCATCGAAGAACGGCATTAGGTCGTCCAAACCTCGGAAAAGAATCGTACCGAGAAATAGGAGTGGACGATAACGGATAAGGCGAATTGAGGCTTGGCCTGTCGTCACTGTGTCATCTCCTCTAACCCTGTTCTTAGCAATTGTGAGAAGACCGAATCAGGGTCTTGGACGAGTTGTTTTCGTTCACCGTGTTCTTGGATTTCACCGCCGGCGAGGACCATAATTTCATCAACTTGTTGAACTGTACCGAGTCGGTGTGCGATGATGATGCTGGTTCGTCCTTTCAACAGACGTTGTACTGCGCTGTCGATGCGTTGTTCTGTCGCTGGATCAAGTCTGGAGGACGGTTCATCGAGGATAACGATCTGTGGGTCTTTTAGGAAAACCCTTGCGAACGCGAGCAGCTGCGCCTCTCCTGCGGACATACCGGTGCCTTCAAGAACGGTATCAAGCCCATTCGGTAACGATTGGTACCATTCGGATAACCCGAGTTCTTCAATCACCGACAGAATCCGATTGTCACTGATTTCGGCATCAAAGAGCGTTAAATTCTCGCGTACTGTTGCGCTGAAGAGTTGGACATCTTGCGTAACCATACCGATCCGGTTGCGTAAATCGTCCAACCGAATTCGTTCAATCTGCTTGCCGCCGATGCGAATTTGTCCGTTATTGATTTCATAAAACCGGAATAGAAGGCGGGTGATCGTTGTCTTACCGCTCCCTGTCCGCCCTAATAACCCCAGTGATTTTCCGGGTTGCAATTGGAATGAAACATCTTTCAGCACCGATTCGTCTTCGGTGTACCCAAATGTGACATGATCGAATTCGATGCCGAGCGTATCTGATTCAGGGAGTGCTTCGGTTCCGTCTTCGATGCTTGGGGTGATGCGATAGAGTTCCTCAATCCGTTTGAACCCCGCGGTTGCTCGCTGTAGTTCGTTAATCTGGCGGCTAATCATAATCAAGGGGCCTCGAAGCATCATTGTGTAATGGATGACGAGGTAGACGGTACCTATTGTGAACGCCTCTATCTGGTAGAGGTAGATACCGAACCCCATCGTCAGTGCAACGCCCAATGCGAAAAGCACGCCGCTGATTGTCTGTAGGATTTCTCCCATCACATGTGCTTTTACGGCTCGACCGTATACATCCCGATTCACGTCGTAGAACCGGTCCATCGTGTAGTCGATACCGCCGTTTGTGCGGAGGTCTGCGATACCTGTCAGTCGTTCTTCAAGAAATCCGAACAGTTTGGAGTAGCCTTCACGCTCAGCTGTGTAGACGGGAACGGCGATGTTCCGAGTGAGGTTATAGATAAATATGGAAACCAGCACGAAACCGGTCAAGGCTGTACCGATGCGCCAGTCTTCAAAGGTGATTACAATCAGGATGCCGGCGAGCAGTAACAAGCTGCCTAACACCTGAAGTATGAATTCGGAAAAAAAGCTTGAGAGTGCTGCTGTGTCGCCGTCAACGCGCTCGACCATTTCACCCGGGGTGTGTTCATGATGGAAGGGCATATCGAGTTGTAGACAGTGGTGTGCGAGGTCGCCACGCATCTGATTTGTTGCGCGCCAACCGACATCTTGCCCTAAATAAGAGCTAACTAACATAACGACTTGTCCGAGGGCGGCAATTGCGACGAACGCGACACCTGCAATGATTAGGTTTCGCGTCTCGCCGCCTGCTTCTGCTGTATCGAAGAAGTAGCGGATGAATTGTGGATTGATTAGGGTCAGACCAATCCCGCTGAACATGAAGAAGGCGAGTAGTGTCACGCGCATCCACTGCGGTTTCAGGTACTGTGATAGGAGTGCGGCGTATTGCCGAAAAGGGACTTTTTCCAAATTGAAGGGTATCCTAATTTTCACTACACAAACATAGTGAAAGGTGCTATACTTTAAAAATAAGTGCCTCTCATAAGCCTTTATGATACAGTAAAGTAAGGTTTCGTGCAAGAAAAATCACACAACTCATGTTAGTATAGAGCGTCATTGATGTAGAAAGGAAATTGTATGAAAATAAAAGAGGTTCGTGCCGTAGAAATTGTGCTCAACCCAAAACCGACAACGACACCACGTACACCGAGTCGAGCCGGAACGTTTCCGATGAACCGCCCCGTCTCTCGGTATGCCGATGCTGATAGGAGAGGGGAACACGTCTCCGGTTCGGGATGGCACCGACCGGCATGCATCGTAACGGCGGAGGATGGCACTTGGGGGTTCGGTCTCTCGCTTTACAGTGGTCCTGTAACCCGAATCATCAACGACCATTTTGCCCCGCGTCTCGTCGGTGAAAATTGTATGGCGACCGAGAAAATGTGGGATTTAATGGTGCGATCGTGCGCTGCCTTTGGCGCGACCGGCTTGACGAGTTACGCTATCAGCGCGGTTGACTGCGCGCTCTGGGACCTCAAAGGCAAAATCCTGAAGAGACCGGTTTACGAACTGCTCGGTGGCCCCCAAAAGGAAAAGATTTTCTGCTACGCCTCCGGTTTCGATCAGGAGTGGTATATGGAACTCGGATTCAAAGCGACAAAACTCTTTACACCGTGGGGCCCCGAACACGGGATGGAAGGTTTACGGAAGCTTGAGGAATTGGTGGCAAGTACACGGGAAGCCATCGGTGATAAGGTTGACCTGATGTTAGATGCGTGGACGGGGTTTGACATAGAACACACTGTCCGCGTCTGTGAGACGATGAAACCTTATGGCTTAAAATGGATGGAAGATTATATTTCGCCTGATGATTTTGTCGGCTACGAGACAGTACGTCAACGCCTCCCTTGGCAAACGCTTGCGACGGGTGAACACTGGTATCTGCCGACCGTTTTTGCGGAGGCGGCGGGACGACGACTCGTTGACATTTTCCAACCGGATGTCTTATGGTGTGGTGGTATTACATCGGCAGCAAAAATCTGCCACATTGCAGAGGCAAATGGGATTAATGTTATTACGCACGCTGGGATGAATTATCCTTACGGTCAGCACCTCGCGTTTGCGATGCCTGCGATCACGTGGGGAGAACGCTCTGAAGGTGTCTCTGCTCCGGGTGTGCCGCTCGAAGAGATGGTCAAGTTGCCCGGCACTTCCGTTATCAAAGACGGCTATGTTGCGCCCTCGGATGCCCCCGGCTTCGGTCTCGAAATTGATGAAGCATGGGTAGAGAGTGTAATGGTGTAAAGTGTGTAGAACCTACGCATTCCATCTTAAAGTCTCCCTGATAAGGGGGATTTAGGGGGTTTAAATGAATGACGAAATCACTGTTGCTAATCGAGCGCATTGGGAATCCGAAGTCGCAAAAAAGAACGGTTTTACTGTTCCGTGGCTTGACCTCAATAGCGATGAGATTCTGAAATATGCTGAGGGTCAGCTTGATCCGATCCCGTACGACCTCTATCAGATTTACCCGGCGTATCTACTCAAGGGTGTTGCGGATAAGGAGGTGTTGTGTCTCGCTGCAGGTGGGGGGCAGCAGTCAGCGGTGTTCGGTCTGCTCGGTGCTCGCGTGACTGTGATTGATTTTACACAGGGACAACTGGACGGCGATATTGCAGCTGCGAAGCATTACGGTTACGAGATAAAAACGTTTCGCCTCAACATGCGAGACTTGTCTGCAATTGAAGACGCATCGTTTGATTTTGTGTATCAGGGGCCTTCGATGAGTTGGGTGCCCTCCGTTCATGAAATCTATAGGGGCGTGTCGAGAATCATCCGCCCCGGTGGTCAATATCGCGTAGATTTTGGCAATCCTGCCAATCATTTTTGGGAATGGGATGGTAAACACTATCGTGTTACCAAGCCGTACGCTGAACGTGTTTTTAGGTATCCAGATGGAGCGTTTGATTTCCGGCACTATTTGGGTGATATATTCAATGGACTTGTGGACAACGGTTTTCAGATTGAGCGGGTTGAGGAGCGTTCTTGGACACAGCCAGATATCGAGGCTACACCGGGAAGTTGGACACATGAAATGGCTTACAACGTGAGTTTTGCCATTGTTGCAAAGAAAGAGATATAGGTCTGAAAGGTGGAGGTTTTACTGTGGAGGCGTTGAGTATTCGCAAGGCACGTACAGGCGACAGCGAATTCGTTTTTACGGTAAAGGAGGCAGCATATAGGGAGTATGTAGAACAGGTATGGGGTTGGGATGATAATTATCAATCGGAACGACATAATAGAGAGTTCGCTTCACACGATTTTCACATTATCCAGTTTAATGGAACTGATGTCGGTTTCTTCATAACATCGTCTACTCCCGACACGCTCAAGGTCAATCAGATCTTTATTCTTCCTGAATATCAGGGGAGAGGCATCGGTTCCGCGTGCATGACCTGTATTATTGATAGTGCCAACCTTGAGGGGAAGTCTGTGGTGCTTCAAGTACTAAAAGTAAATACGCGCGGTATTGATCTCTATCGGCGGCTCGGATTCACAATCGTTGGTGAAGATTCTATATACTTCCAGATGGAAAAATCGCCTGAATTGAGTTAGTAGATGCGTAATTTCAAGAATCGCCCCATTCCGAGAGAAGTTACGGTGGAGGATTTGTCGCCAGAGGAGATTGAGCGCGTCACGCAAACCGTGTTTGTCGCGCCTGAGTCCCAACCCGTTGATCTCCTTTTTATCTTTGGAACTTCTACGATTGATAGTGACGCTCTGGAATCTGTGGCGCGTGATTATCAAAAAGGTCGCTTTCCAAAAGTCATGGTCACCGGTTTGAGTGGACGGCTCTATTCCGAAACAGGCAAACCTGTAGCACATATAATGCGTGATGAACTCATAGCCCGCGGTGTTCCATCAGAGATAATCCTTGTTCAGGACAGATCAACGAACACACTTGAGGATGTCGCCTTCAGTCTTGATGTCTTAGAAAAGTATAGCATTTTTCCTAAGCGTATCGCGTTTCTGTGCAAGGCGCACCATAGCGGTCGCTGCCTGCGAACCTTGCGGAAATTCTTCCGGTCTCAAATACTTTCACCTGTTACATATCTTGCTGAATATGAAGGTGTCAAAATAGCCAAAGAAGATTGGTATCAGCACGAAATATCGAGAGGTCGCGTGTACGGTGAATACCTGCGTATCATCGAATATTCAAGGAGGGGCGACATTGCTGACCTATAATTTCGGTTTCCGCATCGTGGATTCTTTCTTGTAGGAGCGACCTCTCGTAAATTTGATATTATGTCTATTGATTTTGTTGAAGCACTCTCCACAGATAACTTAACCGCTATAAAAGCAGCTCCTAAAACTGACGTTCACTGCCATGCGTTCTTCAGTGCACGACGAGAGAGTGTAGAAGGTTGGGTGGGGCATCCGCTAACCGAACCGCCTCTCAAAATGAAAGCGGTTGAGGGGATGATGGCATACGCCGACGCGGTCTTGGCACCTCACATAAAACACAGGGAGGGTTTTGAGTTCGTTGCAGTGGCGGCGATGGACAATGCAGTCCAAGATGGCGTCGTTATACTTGAGATGAGTTTCGACATCCGGTTGCTTAAATTTTATTCAGGTGGGTTGACCGAACTTCGTTCATTTATTGAAATATTAGTTGAACAGTATCGAGAGAAGGTTGATTTGCGTCCTGAACTCGGTTTTGCGCGGGAGTGTGCAAACGACCCAAAATGGATGGAATCGGCACACGAAGCAATAGAATTAGACATATTTCAGTCGATAGATCTGTATAGCCATCAAGAAGCGTGCGCGCCTGAAGCCGTCCAATCCTTATATGCCAAAGCGCGCGCAGCCGGGATGAAGCTGAAAGCACACGTTGGCGAGTTCGGAGGCGCGGAAGAGGTTCGACGGACGATCGAAGTCCTTGATTTGGACGAGGTTCAGCACGGTATCGGTGCCGCGGAATCGGTTGAAGTGATGCGGTGGCTTTCGGAGAAGCAGATTCAGTTGAACGTGTGTCCAACGAGTAATGTGATGCTGGGTGGTGTATCGGAGCTTGCCGCGCATCCTATCCGCGTTTTGTTTGATAACGGCGTTCCAGTGACGATTAACACAGACGACCTGATGATATTCGGTCAGAGCGTCTCTGAAGAATATCGGAACCTTTATCAAGTGGGTGTTTTCAGTGCACAAGAATTAGAGGATATTCGGCGGGCATCCCTCGCGACTGTAGGGGCGAGGTTACCTCGTCCCTACATAAAGGAGGAATGAACTGTGTCCAATACAGGCAGCAATCAAGGAGAGAATCATGAGAGTAAAGGAAAGTATTAATGCCATACGCGATATGTTGAGAAACAGAATATATCCAAATGAGCAAGCAATTCGTCAATGTATAGTGGACCCAATACTAAATGACTTGGGTTGGTTAACGCGCGACCCGAAATCGGTCTATCCTGAATACCCTGTTGAGGAAGGCAAAGTAGACTACGCACTTTGCTGCTTTCCGGCATCAGAACCGTATGTTTTCATTGAAGTCAAGAAACACCGCCATGCCCTAAAAGAGGCAGAAAAACAGGTGTTTGGATATGCTTCTGTTAAAAGCGTATCTATCGCGGTCGTCACGGATGGAGAGAGATGGCGTTTTTTTCATCCCGCTGAAAAAGGAACGGAGAAGGATTGTAAAGTGAGAGAGTTGAATCTGGTCATACACGATATTTCAGTAAGTGCTGAGTGCCTTGAAAAATATCTCAGTTATGAGGCAATCAAGACGGGTTCAGCGCATAAGGCGATGAAACAGGACGCTGAAAAACGACACGGTGCCAAATATTCACCAACGGAGTTGTGCCAAATTATAGCTCAGCGATGCTGGGACGAGGAGAGGAGCCTAAAATACTTGGCAGCGGATCTAAACATCAACATAGATGAAGTTCGTCGTATCACAAAGACGGTTAAGTACTTAGAGGCTGTTGAGAATGTGATGATGACAGCCCTATCGCCAGATAAATTGACTGACTGGATAGAAGAGCGAAATCTGTCTTCCTTTGGAAAACTACGGAATCCGTCTTCCTTTGAAAAACTTATGAAGTTACAAAAAGGCAGACACCGTTGGTTGAAACAAAAGGTACAAGATAATCTTTGTAGTGAACTGACGTAATACCATTTCTAAAAGATTATATTGCATTGACAGATGGCTTGAAATAACACACAAGACTGCACAGGCTAACAGCCTATGCTACAAAAGAGTTTGTTTACTGAGGCATTTTCAATCGGAAATGGTATAAGATCGGCGATCTATGGATGGACTCGGCATGAAATCCCGAGTCTGTTTCTGTTACATCCAAGTTCGCTACGGTTACTCAATCCGTGGTTGTCTCGCAGATGGATTTCTTTCTAAACGGACTTTTGAGTCTTTCAACGGCAGTTCAATACGTGCGCCGTTGTGTAGATGTGATTCAATGATGCCGAAAATCAGTTCCGTGCTGGCATACGCGCACCGGACTCCACCTCGGGTGGGTTCCCCTGTATCCACTGCGTGTACAAGGTCTTTAATCAGGTTCGCTGTGCTACTGGTCCGTTCAAATTCAGGGAAGGTTTCAGGGACTTGGCACGTCCTCCATCCCGATATATCTTGCTTTTTACGGAGATGCCACTGCCAACCGTTGTTCCAGCAGGTAACGGTTCCGCCGTCACAAATTGCTTCCCATTCGCTGCCCCGTGGTGTTAGCAGCGCATGTCCCATCACCCCGTTTTCAAACTGGATTGTTCCGCCGCCGCTCGGATCGACTTGCAGCACATCTCCATCAAAAACCGAATCGCCTTGAGGGAGATAGCCTGTGACCCAACTCGCAGCGGCATCGCTGTTCAGACGTAAGATTAGATCCAAGTGATGGCTGGCTGAGTTGAAGAGTGTCGCGTTTGAATAGATAATCAAGGTTCGGAGTTTACCAATTTCACCGCTGTCAATGATCTCTTTCATCTTGTCGAAACCTGTATGCCACCGGCGATTTGTGCCGAGGTTAAAGGCGACACTGTTTTCTTCTACAGCGGCTACCATTGCTGCGGCTTCGTCCATGGAAGCTGCCATCGCCTTTTCCGCATAGATGGCTTTCACACCGTGCGATGCTGCGTAAACAACAATTTCTGCGCGATGCTCGGGTTGTGTGGCAACACTGACGATATCCGGCTGCTCTTTTTCAAGCATCTCGCGATAATCGGTGTATTGGTTCGCTTTCGGGACATTATAGCGGTTTCCGAAATGTTCCATGACTTCTGGACGCAGATCCGCACATGCGATAAGGTCGGTTCGTTCTTCGGCAAAAAAGCCTGCAGCATGGGAATACGGTAGCTTAATCGCTTCGTAATCGGGGACTTCGTTATCAATGAATGCACCCATCCGGCTACAGCCGATAACAGCGGCACGATACGTTTTCATGGTTATCCTCCCTATCCTTACTTGCGTTGTTTAAAAAATAGAGCGAGCAGCATGCTTCTTTTCCCAGCTATACTTTTCTTTTCCAACACCTGAAAAACTAACATTAAGTTCTATAACGATATTATTAGAATTTTCCAAATCCTCTATTCTCTCATAGATCTCGTCAAACTTATCATTAAGGAATTCCGAAAGTTCTTCAGACACTTTGGGGATGCTTGGTTTAGCCATTGTTGCCTCCTGTTTTATAACCTCTCATGTCCAGTTGTTTACGCTTTATAAAGAATAACCAATTTCGTAAAACACGTCAAGAAAAATCAGTCCGGTTTTTTCTTGACGAACAGAAGTGAATCGTGTATCCTTACGGAAAACCAATTCTAATCTCAAATGATGGAATGCAATCTATGGCGGCAAAACTCTGCATTATGACGGCTTACGCCGATGAAACCGCCGCGCTTCTCAAGGTCTTGGGTCAGGATGTGAAGGGTTCGGTTGACTGGAACAGCAGACTTCAGTTTGAAGGGATGGATGGAGACAGACAATGGGTCGTCATGCAGTCGGGGATGGGCAAAGTGCGTGCGGCATCAATGTGCCAGATGATAATAGACACGTATCAGGTGGATACCTTCTTTGAGTTCGGATTTGCCGGTGGTTTGGTTGATACCTTGAATATCGGGGACCTTGTAGTGATTACCGGTGTCTCTGAACATGACGTGCCAAATAGAACCGAAATTCAGCGTGAGCAAGAGGTATGGCGAGAACGTTTGTTTCAGACTTCTGCATCTTCAATTAGCAAATTCGCAAACATCCTATCAACGGATTCCAACGTTGCGATTACAAAATCCTCTGTGATTTGCGGTGATATGGACATATATAATCGTGAAATAAGGGATCAGATTGCCGTAGAGAGTGGTGCCGTCGCAGTGAATTGGGAATCCTCGGCGATTGTGGATGTCTGTGCGATTAATAACGTCAAATACGTTGGTGTCCGTATCATATCTGACTTGTGTGTTGAAGAGGATAGCGGACCGATTCCGGAAGCGCGGGTTGAACGCTTACACAAATCTACTAAAGCTTACGTAAATGCTTTGGTGGACTTCAATAAGCACAGGGAGATTCTGTCGGATGCGGTCTAATTTCGGTTTTCGACAATTAGCAACCAGTTTTAGACCGCATATAAACATGCCGTCCTTACAGGGTTCAAGAGGGTTGAGGCGCGCGTTTCTATAAACATGCCGCCCTTACAGGGCTAAATTGGTTTTTTCAACGTGTTTCTATAAACATTGCGTCCCTACGGGACTAAAGAGGATTTCTGGTGTGTACAGGGTTTATGACTAAAACCCGGCGCAGTTGGAAACAGTGCCTACCGGACCTGGGGCTGTGACGGTTGTTTTTTCTAAAATTGACAGTTATGAGTGCGGTTGCAAACCGCCCCTACCGGCCTGGGGAAAACTGAATGGCTCTGGCTTGGATCGTTCATGAATTTGACATCTGTCTCAAATTATGATAGATTATGACGTTAGTGCGTTTAAGATTGCTCCACAAATAACGGCTTCAACGATTAGGAGGAAGGCACCATGCAACGGACGACAAAACGATATAAAACTATCTTATGGAAAGGAGTTAGCAGCCACTTTCGTCTTTTGTTTGTGGGCTGTATATTGTTCCTTACCTTTGCTTCTGTAGGTTTTACCAATGAACTGCGTCTGGTTACTGGCGTAGAATTTCAACCGCTTGCGTCAGCAACACAGCGACTTGTTGAGGCGTTGGATTATCTGGGTTCACCGCTGTCTGAAAACGATCTCGCTGCAATTGAGGTAGCGTTGATTTCTGAGAACCACGAGCAGGCGATTGCTGACATTCAAGGAATCCTTGATGCGTACTGTTTAGCCGGTGTCAACATCAACCCTGAAAGTCGTGTGAAGGTTAAGGAGGGTCCCGTTAATAAGGCGTTGATGCAGCAAGGGTGGCGCACTTTTTTGGTGAAGGTGCATAACGAGGCAGGCGTGACGGCACCTTTAGCTGCAGAGAGCGCAAATGCCGCGCCGCTCTATAGACGTTCCACTGGGAGTCCTGACCCAGAGATGACGGTTCCTAAAAGCGAAATTCCGCATCGGTTTCTTGAGATTCAAGTCTATGCAAATCCACCCTTGAAGGCAAGTCTGTCGGGCTTGGAACTGGAGTATCGTATTGTTCAACTCTACAGCCGCGATGCCGGTAAACGGGAAGCGACGCTCGGTTTCAACGTCGGTCAAGGCACGCAGGACATCGGTTTCCGTAGCGAGGTCCCGATCCTATTCAACTGCTTACCGGCGGTGAACGTGACGCTTGAGGTATTAGATTTTGATGGGAAACCGACGACCGCCAGTTTTATTATTCGTGACGCATGGAACCGAGTCTATCCATCGCGTGGACGGCGTTTGGCACCCGATTTCTTTTTCCATAACCAAATCTATCGGCACAGCGGCGAGTCCGTTCTCCTACCCCCCGGCGACTATACTGTTGAATACACGCGTGGACCGGAATATAAAGTAAAGACGCAGACCGTTACTGTCCCGAATGCCGGGACACATCAAGAGACCTTTCATCTTGAAAGATGGATTCATATCGCAGCGGAGGGCTGGCGTTCAGGGGACCATCACGTCCACGCCGCGGGTTGCGCGCACTATGAGAGTCCGACTGAAGGCGTTTCGCCCGAAGATATGATGCGCCATATTCTCGGCGAGGACCTCAATGTGGGGTGTGTACTCTCTTGGGGTCCCTGTTGGTATTTCCAGAAACAGTTTTTTGATGGAAAGGTTCACGAACTCTCAACCGATGACTACGTGATGCGCTACGATGTAGAAGTCTCTGGTTTTCCGTCCTCGCATGCCGGACATCTTTCATTATTGGGGTTGACAGAAGACGATTACAGCGGGACTCAACGGATTGAGGAATGGCCGAGTTGGGATCTCCCTGTCCTCCAGTGGGCGAAGGAGCAAGGCGCAGTGACAGGCTTCAGCCACAGCGGTTGGGGCTTGAAAGTGGATGGCGACGAACTTCCAAATTACAATATGCCGCCTTTTGACGGTATCGGTGCGAACGAGTATATTGTAGATGTTGTTCATGACGCTGTTGATTTCATCTCTACAGTAGATACCCCGGCTGTTTGGGAACTGAATATCTGGTATCATACGTTGAATTGTGGCTTCCGCACGCGGATTAGTGGTGAGACGGATTTTCCTTGCATTTACGGGGAGCGCGTCGGGTTAGGGCGTATCTATGTGAAAATGCCCCCCGGTGCCCTTGATTTCGATGCGTGGGTGGCAGGGTTAAAAGACGGTCGTTCTTATGTTGGTGATGGTAAAAGCCATCTGTTGGATTTCACTGTCGGTGGTGTCCCCGTTGGAGAAAAGGCAGCAAGCGGAGAAATTAGCCAGTTGAATTTGGAAGCACCCGGCACAGTAACCGTTACAGCGCGCATCGCCGCACGACTTGGCGAAACGCCGAACTTTGAGATAAAGAACCGTTCTTTGGATCAGCAGCCGTATTGGGATATTGAGCGGGCACGTATTGCGGAAAGCCAAAAGTTGCCTGTTGAACTTATTGTTAACGGTCAGGCGGTTGAGACGCAAGAAGTGGTCGCGGACGGTAAAGTCGTCCCTATTCAATTTGAGACATCTATTGATAGATCGAGCTGGGTCGCGCTCCGTATTTTTCCGTCGTCTCATACGAATCCGGTTTTTGTCATTGTAGATGGGAAACCGATCCGCGCAAGTCGCAGAAGTGCACAGTGGTGCTTGGATGCCGTGGAAGTCTGCTGGAACGAAAAGGTTGATCGCATCCGGGAGAACGAGCGCGATGCCGCTCGCGAGGCGTACGACATAGCATCGCAGACATATCAAAAGATTCTCGAAGAATCTGATATAGATTGAAACTGGAATGTATGAGGTTTCTTAACAAGAGCAACCGTTTGATACGGAGATGAATTCGATGCAATACGACAAAAACAGATTCAAAATACGGGCACTACCTCACCCGCTTGTCTTACACTGGGTATTGAACCCAGTAGTAATGTTCAACGAACTGATTTTCGGACAACGACTTCCGAAAGTCACATTGATTGATAAAAAGAGTGATAAACCTCAGCAGGAAGGCTCTTACATTCCCTGTCCGCACTGTGAAACGCTGAATGACAGCCGTTTGTGGGCAAAAGGCAACGCTTTTGAGCATTGGTTTGGCTTTGTGTGTCCAAGTTGCCATCAAATCATTCCGTGTCTATGGAACATTTTCAGTCTCGCGGTGTTGGCGATTACTTTTCCGCTGTGGTATTTTCCCGCACGATTCTTCCGCCGAAGATGGCTTGAGATAGAAAAAGAGAGATTGGCGAATGTTCCTGAACGCCCTCTAATTCAAGCAAAGTCCATAAAATCGCCTTTGATATTTTTGGCAAATGCTTTCGCTTCGGTGGTATCTATGTGGGTGATGTGGGTGATTTTCACGGTTCTGTGGGAGGGAAGAGAATGGGATTTGAAAACGATGTTTGAAAGTTTACCAATTTGGATAGTAGTTGGCTTTGGGACCGGTTTAGCCATGGACTGGATGCAGAAAGACAAAGAGAAAGAAAAAGAGAGATTGGCGAATGTTCCTGAACGCCCCCTGATCCGAGCGATCCGAGCAAAGTCCATAAATTGGTTTGAGTTAAGGTGGTTTGTTAGAGGCCTCTTTTTTGGTGGATCCATGTGGGCGGTTTTCGCTGTTCAGCGAGTTTTGGAGGGAAAAGAATGGGATTTGATGTTTGATATATTGTCATTTTGCTTGTTAGCAGGCTTTATATGGGGAGCAGTCATGCAGGTTGGGGTGAATCTGGTGTATCTATTGGATAAACCTAAAAGGAAGAAAGGCACGAAGACATAAATCTGACTGAAATGTATGAGGTTTCTTAACAAGAGCAACCGTTTGAAACGGAGATAACCCCGATGCAATACGACAAAAACAGATTCAAAATATATGCCCTACCTCACCTGCTTGTCTTATTCTGGGTACTGTTCCCAGTAATAATGATCAGCGAACTGATTTTCGGACAACGACTTCCCAAAGTCACATTGGTTGAGAAAAAGAGTGATAAACCTCTGCCGGAAGGCTCTTACATTCCCTGTCCGCACTGTGAAACGCTGAATGATGCCCGTTTGTGGGCAAATGGCAACGCTTTTGGGCATTGGTTCGGCCTTGTCTGTCCAAGTTGCCATGAAATAATCCCGTGTCTATGGAACATTTTTTCTCTCGCTGTGTTGGCGATTACGTTCCCGTTGTGGTATCTCCCTGCACGGTTTTTCCGCCGAAGATGGCTTGAGATAGAAAAAGAGAGGTTGGCGAGGGTCCTTGAACGTCCTTTGAACCAAGCAAAGTCCATGCATTGGCTTTCGATATTTTCGATAGCTTCCTTTTCGGGTGTATGTCTGTGGGTGGTGTGGGTGATTCGCGATGTTCTGTGGCACGGAAGAGAATGGGGTTTGGAAACGATGCTCGACAGTTTGGAATTTTGCATAGGAACTAGCTTTGCGATCGGTTTAATCATGATCTGGACAGAGAAAGACGAAGAAAAAGAAAGATTGGCGAATGTTCCTGAAAGTCCTTTGATTCAAGCGATTCAAGCAAAGTCCATAAGGCGGTTTGCGTCCATAAAGTGGTTTGTTAGAGGCACCTTTTATTTGGGTGGATTCGCGTGGGTAGCTTCAGCGGTTCTGGGGGTTTTGGAGGGAAGAGAATGGGATTTGGCGTTTGATATGTTGCCAGTTTGTTTGTTATTCGGCTTTATGTGGGGAGCATTCATGTATGTTTTTACGAACCTATTGGATGGACCTAAAAGGAAGAAAAGCGGACGGACGCGAATTTGATTAAAAATCTACTATAAGGAGCAGTGTTATGAAACTTATGCCTCAAGAGGTCGAACAATTCAAGCGCGTAGGCTATCTCAAAATCGAAGGACGCGTCATTGATGACGAACACCTTACCGTGCTACGCGAACATTACGATGCCCAATTTTCACAGAGACGCGGCACCATCGGTGAGGGGTTGCGGAACCTTGCAGTCGTCGGGGACTCGGAAGGCGATGAAGACGCGGATCGTGAGGAAGAGATGTTACAGATTATGGAGATGTGGCGGCTTGATGAGGAATATCGGAAGTTACTCTACAACGAACCGCTGTTAGACATCGTTGAGAGTTTAATCGGATCCGATATCCAGTTATTTCACGATCAGGCACTCTACAAACCCGCTTATCACGGCGGCGAGGTGTATTGGCATCAGGACAATGCGTATTGGCAGTGTGTCCCGCCCGATCTTGTGAGTATCTGGTTAGCACTCGATGATGCCGACGAGGAGAACGGTTGTATGAACGTTATCCCCGGCAGTTATTTAGAAGGACTGGCGGCGCACGGACGTGCTGCGTCAGAAAAAGGCAAGTTGCCAGCGTTGTTGCAGGTGGACGCTGATGTGGATCGTGCTGTCCCTGTGCCAGTTAAAGCCGGATGTGTGATGGTACATCACTGCATGACGCTCCACCAGACGAATCCGAACCGCTCATCCCGCGACCGTCGGGCGATGGCGATTCATTACATGCCATCTGGAACACGGAATCGCGATGGCGAGGTGATGAAAGACAACCCGCTTCTACGGGGTAAGTTGGCGTAGATCGGTTTGAGGGGATTGCCAATCTCATTGAGACAAAGTATGAGGGTCAGATAACCAAATACTACGAAGCCGTTCTTGACTTTCGGGAGACAAAATGAAAATTACAAAAGTCGGTGTCGAATTGGATGCGGACAAACTGAAGGTGTTAACGGTTGTGTCGGCGTAAGATACAACTTTGAACTTAATTGACATCTGTCTTTGATTGTGATAGATTAATGGAAATTCGGTATCAAGAACCGAAATTAAAAAGAAAATCACCCATAGGAGGAAAATGTTATGTTTGTTATTATCGCACCGATTCAGATTAAGGAAGGTCATAGAGATGCGTTTATCGAAGCCATGATAGACGACGCGAAAGGCTCTGTGGCGGATGAACCGGGTTGCCTGAGGTTTGATGTGATTCAGGACGGTGCCGATCCGAATCGGATCTGGCTTTACGAGGTCTATGTAGATGAGGCAGCGTTCCAAGAGCATTTAAAAGCACCGCACTTCATCAAATGGCGCGATACCGTTAAAGACTGGTTCGCTGAGAGCGACTTTAAAGGCGCAGGCGGCGGAAGTTCCATGATTTACCCACCAGAAGACGCTTGGAAGTAGCGATTTTGATCGTTAACGCACTGTTAACTACGTTTGTTGGGAGCTCTCAAATGTACGGTGTATAGAACCCCCTATCCGGTGCGTCGCACGCCGGAAAATCTATAAAATTGACGTTGAAGCGACTTCAATGTTTCTACAAGCGTTTGCACTGACATCTTGATATGGAGGTTTGAAATGAGATGGATAGTTTTCGGTATTCTGAGCGCGGCATTCATCTTCATATTTCCCTTTGTAAGCACGGCGATTCAAGACGACGCAATGGTCCTTTACTACTCGTTTGATGCAGGAAAGGGAAAAGAGGTCGAAGACCTGAGCGGCAAGGGCAACCACGGCACACTCGAAGGCGATGCCAAATGGGAGAAAGACGGAAAAATCAATTCGGGGGTGTTTTTTAATGAACAGGCTCAGAAAGGGGTCGTCGCAGCACCGGCATCTGATAGCCTCGCGATTACCAAGAGTTTGACAATGGAGGTGTGGGTATACCCAGAAAGTATCGGCGATTATCGTAATGTACGCGGGCAAGCGGGACCTCATACCTATTATTTGAGTATTCATCAGGGGAAACCGTCCGTGTGGATGGGATGCCCGGGTGTTGGCGGACGCACATGGAACAGCGCAAAGAGCGATATTCCGGTCAATAAGTGGTCGTACGTCGCCGCGGTTTACGAGTTTGATAAGGAGCTTCGGCTTTATATTGATGGCAAACTTGATAACACCTATACACTGAAAGGCGAAATCCCTGTTTCTCAATCGGATCACTGGTTCGGCAACCGGCTTGATGGCGCGTGGCCCTATGGCGGGAAGCTTGATGAATTTGTCATCTATAACCGTGTGCTGACTGAAGGTGAAATTCAGCAAGATATGGAGCAGGTTTTAAGTGTATCACCGTTAGATAAAGTTGCCACAACTTGGGGGCTGCTCAAAAAGGTTGCCAGATAAGCGTCTGAAGAAGATATATGTTAGGTATTAGATTGGCTCAGCCAGACGATGCGGAAGCAATCCACCGAATATTACAGGAGACATGGGAAGAATCGCTTCTCTTTGATGTATTCGCGGATCACATTTCGTCGCCTGAGCATCAAGTCTTCGTTGCGGTTGCGGCTAACAAAGTGGTAGGTTTCCTCTCCGCATTTTTGGTGTCCAGTACAGTCCCTCGATGGGAAATGGATCTTATTATTGTTCGCTCGACGAGTCAGAGAAAGGGGATTGGGACTTCTCTCATTCAGGAAGCGTTAACCTACGGTTCTAATCTGGGCGCGGATTGCACTGCGGCATCCATCCGCGTGGATAACTACGCAAGCCAACGTGCTTTTTTCAAGGCAGGTTTTACAACGGACGCTCAAGCACGTAGTCTGTTTCTTTGGGATCCTCTGACTTGTGAGTCCGCCACTGATGTGCCTGAGACTGTCCATTTTATACCTGTAGATACATTAACCTATCGCGGGTTGTGGATTGACGGGTTTGTTGAGTCTCAGTTATCCTCGAAAGAACAACACAATGTAATTCGTAAGGCTCGAAGTTATCTTTTTCATGAAAATCGATCAAATACCGGTATATCTATTCCAGACAATCTTAAACATACCATTGTGCCAGATATATTAACCACCGCTACCAATCACGGTCAATATCACCGGTGGCAATACGTATACAAATAAGAACGCGATTTATTTTCTTTTCTGTAACACAGAACTGATTACCGTATAACTAAGACAAACTGAAATCACTATGACACAATCGTCTCTTCCAGTTGGAAATATCATAAAACCTATTGGTCATATCGAGTTCCCTCAAAGGCGGGGTTACGAGGGTAAGTTCATTACACTATCACCAGTCAACCCACAAACTGATGTTGCGGAACTCTATGAATGCTCTCACGGATCGGATGTAAAAGAACGAATCTGGACCTACATGAGTTATGGTCCCTTTGACAGCACACACGACATGCATAAGTGGCTTGAGGAAGGTGCCGGGTCTGAGGATCCACTCTTCTTTACCGTCCACCATCTTGAATCAAGGCAACGGGTTGGTATGGTGAGTTTCCTGAACATCGTTTCAGATATGCGGCGACTGGAACTCGGACACTTATGGTATTCACCGGATTCTCAGCGATCGAACGTGAACACGGAAGCCATATATTTAATGCTCTGTGAGGCTTTTGATAGACTGCAATACCGTCGAGTCGAGTGGAAATGCGATTCCCTGAATGAACGTTCTCGAGCAGCGGCACTGCGCCTCGGTTTTAAGTTTGAAGGCATCTTCAGACAACATATAATCGTAAAAGGTCGAAACAGGGATACTGCATGGTATTCAATGTTGGACAGCGAGTGGGCTGGTATTAAAAAGAATATGGAGATGTGGTTGTATCAGAATCCTGACCAGCAGCTGTCCTTAACAGCACTTAACAAGGATAAAATTTGAATGAGCAATGCCTGTGTGTATGGGAGGAGAAAGTAATGAATGCCTTAAAACAGTACGTCGAAAAACGTAAAGCCAGAGACCCTGAATTTGCTAAGAATTACGAAACTGGTTATTTGGAATTCAAGATCGGTGTCCTCCTAAGGCAAGCGCGGGAGGAGGCTGGTTTAACCCAAGAAGAAGTCGCACAAAAATTGAATACTAAAAGATCGGCTATTTCACGAATAGAAAACCATGCGGAAGATGTTAAGTTGTCAACTTTAGGAAAGTACGCAAAAGCCATTGGAAAGAAGTTACATTTTTCAGTCGGATAATTAAGGAGTATATTCATGGGCAAATTCAGACTTGCATGTCACCTCATCCAATTTGGAGGTGAGCAGCGAGATAATCCAGAAAAAGTATTGCGCGAAGTCGCCGATGCCGGTTGGGACGGTGTTGAGGGTTTAGGGGTTCAGAGTCCTGAGCAGCTCGTTGAGATGGCGACGCTGGCACGTGGTTTCGGGCTCCATATCGTCAACGCGGGTGGTGCCGGACTTGATAGGGTTAGGTTCAACATTGCTTTGGGAAACGATGCAGCAGAGGTGCCTTCATTGAGGCGTTCGGAATGGGGTGGTCCCGATCCGAGCGATACGGATTTCGAGAACGCTGCCCGAACGTTAGACGACATGCTCACGTATTGTGATGCTCACAATATCAAAGGCTTCCATCACGCCCATCTCGGCACAATGCTTGAGACGGTTGAGGATGCGGAACGTCTCTTGGCAGCGGCACCGAGTCTCTGGTTGCTATTTGACACAGGGCATATACTTGCTGCCGGAAGCGATCCGATGCGGGTCTTTGAGAGCGAAAATTTACGGAATCGGATTGGACATGTCCATCTCAAAGACTGCCACGCAGATGACCCTGAGACCTGGGACTACAGAACGCAACGCTTTGGTGAGCAGGCACGTTTCGCGGAGCTCGGTGCCGGAAACTTGGGGCTTGATGTTAAAGCGGCACTTGAAGGGCTTGAAGCCGTCGGTTATGACGGATGGGTCTCTGTCGAGTTGGACCGTCCGTATCCGCCGCGTCCAGCAGCCGAAGCCGCGGTCATAAATCGGAAATATCTGAGAGGTCTAGTAGTCTATCCGCTTTGATTTTGTGGGTATAGTCTTTTTAGTTTGATGCGTGCGTCCTTCGTGGTCCAACGCCAATCCACCTTGTTCGCCGTCTGATTGCGATGCTTCTGCCAAGCTTCTGCCTCTGACCGGAGC
>JAJDXV010000150.1 GCA_022823085.1 Candidatus Poribacteria bacterium | reverse complement strand
AAAGTGCCACCATTTTTGAACTATGCCCGGTTCGGTTGGAATGCAGATCGCATTTGGGTGAGTACACCGCAAAACCGAACCTACCGGGCCTGGGTAGCCGGTGTACGGTTAATGGAATATAAACTTTTAGAAATGGTATTATAACCTATAACCTATAACGATAAAGTATACGAAAGGGGTCAATAACGACATAATGGAACAGCAAGAACACGATCTTAATAAGCCAATTCGCTTTGTTATACTCGGAACTTCTTATACGATCAAACCGACTGAGGAATTAACGGCGGAAGCCATCGCTGAGCTCATTGACTATGTCAAGAGTTTAGTTGAATCCTATCTTAGAAAAGGGTTTGACGAGCAGAGGGTTCCGTTACTCGTTGCCTTCCACATCGCTGATGAGAAGCGTCGTCTCCAAGAAGAGTACGAATTGCCATTGCACCGTATAGTGGAGCGGCTGCAGTTCGCGATTGAAGAGGATACTGAAACCGATCTGGAACCCGCGACTCAGCGTGCAGAAGAGGATTCTGCGACTGAAAAGGAATAAATTCCTTGTCGGATGTTGCAACTGCTATTGTTTCATGCCTTTATGAACAGTAGCCAGGCAAGGATACCGAATATCGGGAGCAAGACGATTAAGATTTTGACCTCAAGCAGGTATTTTTTATAGCGTTGAATCGCGGAACGTTGTTCTATCCACTGATTGATGAAGTCGATCCGCCGATGAATAGACGGGTGCGTGTTGAAGATTTCAAAAAAACGACGGATTGATTTCGGTACGGCGTTCAACACTGCCAATTTCAGCAAAGCGTTTTCAAAGGCTTCCGGTTTTCCTGTCAGTGCGAGGGCGTATAGGTCCGCCTGATGCTCGCAACGCCTTGACAAATACCGGAAGATGAACACAAAATAGACAGTTAGAAATACTAACAAAATTAAAGTTGCTAAGATTTGCGATTCGCCGAAATGCGTGACTAACGGTGCCTCAACAAAGACGTAGAAAAATGGGTAGCTCAATAGATAGAAAAGGGAGAAGAGCATATAGGTCGGAATGTGTCTGTAGCGGATATGTCCGAGTTCATGGGCGACGACGGTTTCGATTTCTTCGTCAGTAAAGTATTCGAGGAGTGCGTCTGTTAGGAAAATTCGGCGGTTCCTTGGAAGCGTCCCTGCGACTGCAGCGTTTGCTATCATCAGCGAACCGGTTTGCCACACCACAATGTCCCGATATTTTATACCGCTCTGTTTTGTTAAACGGTCCAATTTTTCCTTCAGGACCGAGTCGGGTGCCAGCGGTTTTGTTTTCCATAGAAGCTGCATGAGTAATGGCGCGAGGACATACGCTGAGGCGATCACCGGCAGGATCAACCCGATGAGCACATACGGATGTTCCGTAATGAAGACCTTCGCTGAATACGGAAGCCACTGCAAAGCGTCTATTATCACGAAGTAAACGAACATCGGTAGCAGAGGGATGAGCAGGAACTTGAATTGGAGGCTCGCGACTTCGCGGTAGTGATTCGTTTGGAGGCGACTCACTTGGTAAAATGCAAGCCGGATACAGATGAGTCCGATTAGGAGTGGCAGCAAAGCGACTGTTTGGCGGAGGTGTTCCATCGGGAAGAATGCGAGGTGTTTGTTAATCAATGCTGGTAAATTCAGCAGGTAAAGATTGCAGAGATATGCCGCTAAACTGATACACTCAAAGACGATCATGAAGCGTCGTAGACGATAGAGCTTCGGTAGGTTTTCCTCTTTATCTGCTGGAAATGTACGCGCAACGTACGCCGTCACGAAACACGTGATAAGCACAGGGAACCCCGTCAATATGATCGTCCAGAAAACCACCTGCATATCGCTGATGTTCAGGGTGCTTTGCAGCGGTTCAAAGGAGAAAAGGAAGAGTAAACCTGTGATTAAAATAATGCTTATCTGTCCCATGCTGTCGGTAATCCCTTTGTTCGTGAGGTGATGTTCTTCTAGTGGTGCTTGCGATGCACGCTTTTTGCTTCGTTTTCTGAGAAAAGTGGATGCTGAATTTTACCTTATTTGCAATGAAAAATCAAGAGGATTTTAGGATCCATCAAATGCTATGGGTAAGCATGAAAAAAAACTTTTGACTTTTTTTAGAGAAAAATGATATAATTTATAGTAAAGGCACCTGTGAGGGTCAATTGCTTATAGGTCTTCTGTATTTTGCAAGTTCGCGATGCAATTTCTGGCGTTTAAAAATTATTGTCTGCGCTTAGGTCAGGTGACGATTTCGTCTGCATACATACATTCAAAACGGGATTTGAGAAGAATTCCGAGAAAACAGAGTTTATTTAATTTCGGACGTAGCTTGGTGACTGCAGGTTAAATGAATGATTCTGATTCCCAAGGGGCGTTCTGAAATGTTGTAAAAAATTAGGAGGAATCCATGCTAAGTAGAACCGCTTTCACAATTATTGCGCTTCTCGGCGTCGCGCTTGTTGTTACTAGTTGCGGCAAGTTGAGTCAAGAAGAGTTTGATATGTGGAAGAATGAACATGTCGCACAGATGCAACAAGCCGATTCTGACATATCAAACACAGTGACAATGTTAGAAGGCAAAGTTGATCAGCATATTAAAGATACACCGGAGGCAATCTCCGCGGCCAAGGAAGAGGCGATTGCCGCGTCTCAGCAAGGTGATGCCGACACGATCGCTGCTGCCGAACAGAGAGCGAAAGAACAGGATGCGCAACTCCGTGCGGACCTAACGAAAGCCATTGATATGCAAGGCAAAGAGGCGATGGACGCTGCGAAAAGCGGAGATGCCGAATTGCGAAAACAGATTGATGCTGTAGGGCAGGCTGGTCAAGCGAACAGTACAGCGATAAAGCAGATTCAATCTGAACTGATGGCTGTGAAAGAACAGGTCGCTATGAACGCAATAGAGGCAGCCAAGAAACCGATGTTGGTTGCGACTGTCAATTTCGGTAGCGGACAGACCGGTTTATCCAGCAAAGCAAAAGAGATGCTCGACGGTGTTGTTGATCAGCTCATGGCATCCGATGCGAAAATTGTCGTTGCTGGGCACGCTGACGGTACGCCGGTGTTGCGCGGTGGCTTTAGAAGCAACTGGGACCTCTCACAAGCACGCGCCAATTCAGCATCGAAATACCTACAGTCCAAAGGGATTGATGCCGCCAGAATTGAGGCAGTCGGTATGGCACATACCAAACCTGTCGCCTCGCAAAATACTGCCGCTGGCAGAGCGATGAATCGCCGCGCTGAAATCATTCTGCTCCCCGCGGGCGCATCTATGTAGGCTAACTTTCGTTTCAACGTAGGGGCGGGGTCTTCCCGCCCACCGTTGTTACTTCACTCCGCTATAGCATTCGTGGGATAAGGAGCTCATTGATATGCGTCTGGTATTTGCATGTTTCCTGTCTCTTATACTCCTAATGACGTGCCTAACCTCCACGGATGCTGTTGATACCACAGCGTTAAGACCGTCCCCTGTCCGAGATTTTTTGGGTGAACACCTCCGTTTTCCAGCGTTTCAACTTTCGCTTTTTTCATATAAGCCGGAGTTAGGTGATTTAACGGCTATTCTTCAGACCGTCGGTGTGTCGCGAATACCGGGTGCACTGTTGCCAACGATTTCCGTTGTATTTGAACACACACCAGAATTAGATTCCCGTATTGAGATCGGATATTGGCAGATGGAACTCGATATCCCGCCACCTCTATCCGCGAACCTCTCTGCCACACTGATCCCTGTTTCGTATCAATTCATCTATCGTCCGGTCCTGCTCTCCGATTTTCTTCCGATCTATCTCGGTGGTGGTGTCGGTTTTTTGGGGACGGGTTTTAGCGGTAGCGCAATTGACCTGATTGAAACCCAAGGCATCAGTTTCGACGATAGTTCCGCCGGTCCAACCGGATATGTCCTGATCGGTGCAGAAGTGATGCAGTGGGAACATAATCTTGCTGTCAACCTTGAGTTGAAACGCATCCTCAATACCGTGGAGACGACCGGTTCTACACCGCTTAACCTGATTTTAGATGGTACTGCAATCGGGTTGGGTGTAAAAATGAAATTTTAACCGGTGGGAGAAGTAACCAGTGCCCAGTACCCAGTTAAGAGATGTGCGGATAACACAGTATTTCTTTTCTGGAAGCTGTTAACTGGAAACTGTTAACTCCTAAGGGATGTTTTTAAAACACGGCAAGCGACTCCTTCCTTTTGTGGTCTGTCTCATATTCGGAGGCATTATCGGTAAATATGCCGATACGCCACTCCCACTTTTCAGTTTGCTGGCAGCAACTGCCGCTTTTGTCTTTTTCGGTATGGAACTCGCGGTCTATCTGCTGTTGGTTATGCTGCCGTTTTCATTTCGCTATATCCTCCCTGGACGTTTTGAGATTCAAACCCCGACAGAACCGCTATTAGGCATACTTGTTGCTGTTTACTGCCTACAAAAAATAGTGGATCGAGCGTTACAGAAAGAGAAATCGGAGGACACTTTTCCTTTCTTCGTTCCGCTTTGCCTCTATATCTTTGTTACGTTCCTCTCAGCCGTCAATACGCCGGATCTTTTTGGCACCCTTAAAGGCGCGCTGCGTGCGACGGTGTATATCCTGTTTAGTGTCATTGTCTATGCTGTTATCCGAAACAGAGCGGCTCTGAAACGGCTGTTTATTGCTACTTTTCCTTCTGCTGCGATCGCTGTCATCTGGACGGTTATTGTCTTAATTTACCATATTGACGCGTGGCAGTGGACGAGTGCTTATCGGCGCGCGCCGTTTACGAATTACTCGGTTTATGGTGCATTCACCGCAATTTTCTTTTTGGTCTGCCTTAGCCGTCTCCTGTTTGACAACGGCATCTACGACCGAGTGTTATGGACGGCGTGGTTCCTCTGTTTCGGTATGGGGCTCCTGATGTGCTTCTCGCGTGGGGTCTGGCTCTCTGTCATCGTTGCAGTCGGTTTTATGCTGCTCCAACTCGGAAGAGGCGTTACGCATAAAAAGATCGTGTTTATCGGCGCGGCGGGTGTTATTTTTCTCGTATGTCTGAGCTTACCGGGTGTCTACGACATCGTTATTGAACGGGTTTCTTCTGCTGTGGATGTCAGTTATGCTTCAAATCGAGCGCGTCTCCTCCGATGGGGTCAGGCGTTAGTGATGTTCGTTGAAAACCCTATTTTAGGAAAAGGCTACGGGGCATTCGCGATGCTTTATGAAGAAGATGTCGCACTCGTTGGGAGTTACACGGCGCAGTACCAACTCGGCGCGCATAGTGAGTACCTCCAAGTGATGGCGGAATTGGGTGTCGTTGGGTTAGGCGTATGGGTATGGCTGAATTTCGCTTTCTTACGCTACGGATTTCGGGCATTGAGAACAATGGACGACGGCTTTTACCGTTCTATCGTTATTGGATTGATGGCAGCGGAGATTTCTTTGATGGTGCATTTTACGGTTAACAACCTCTTAAACGGCGATGCGATTGGTGTACCGTTTTGGGGCATCTATGGGTTGTTACCGGCTGTGGTCCAGATGGCTGCCCGTGAAAAGTCTACATCAGAAATCGAAGGTGGTGTATAATAGGATGAGTCATCAGCATTAAAAATAACATGGAGGATTTAATATGAACATTATCCACATTATTTCGGACACTTTTCGACGCGATAACCTCGCAATTTATGGCGGAAAGGGATATACACCCTCCCTGAACGCCTTCGCGGAAAAATGTGTCGTTTTTGACAAAGCGTATGTCTGTGGTTTTCCGACTGTTCCGATCCGAGGTGAGCTCGTGACAGGGCAAGTCAGCATCTGTCGGCGGGGATGGGAACCTCTCAAACGGGATGTCCCGGTTATCGCAACCGATTTGACGAAGGCGGGTGTCGTCAGTATGATGATTGCGGATACGCCGCATCATATCAACAACGGTTTCTTTTACTATCGCGGTTTTACCGGTTGGAAGTGGATTCGCGGGCAGGAAGGTGACTGCTTAGAGACACATCCCTACGATTATGAATCCGAAGATGCATTGCGGTATCGCGAGTACACACGCACACACCCGAATAGATTACCCGCTGGCCTCGGAAATCACATTAGAAATATCGATTTTCGGCAGACGGAGGCGGATACCTTCGTCGCACAGACGATGCAAACGGCTTGCGATTGGTTAGAGCGTAACTACCAGCACGAAAACTTTTACCTGATGGTGGATACCTTCGATCCACACGAGCCGTGGGACGCCCCGGAGTGGTACCTGAAACGTTTCGATGCAAGCGACTACGACGGACCAGAACCGATTTATCCGCCTTACGGTCCCAATCCGATGAATGAACGCGAGACGGAACGTCTCAACGCGCTCTACCGTGCGGAGGCATCACTGGTTGACAATTGGATCGGGCAGCTGCTACGGAAAGTTGAGTACATGAGGTTGACCGAAAATACGATGATTATTTTCATGGCAGACCACGGTTTCCTGTTGGGTGAACACGGGCTGCTTGCCAAGAATCTGAGCATGTATGAAGAGGTTATCCATATCCCACTCATGGTTTATCATCCGGATGCGACACCGCATCATACGGATGCGCTTGCGAGTATCGTCGATATTCCTGCGACTGTCCTCGATGTGTTTGGTGCAGAACGTGGCGCACAGGTAGAAGGCAACAGCCTGCTTCCTGCGATCATGGGCGAAACCGGCACCGGACGCGAATACGCTGTTACACATGGTGCTTGGGTCGGTGGATGGAGTCCTGATGGTGGGAGTCCGCACGGCAGCATTACCGATGGAACATGGTCGCTGCTTTTAGAGAACCGCGGTGGCCCGAAACATCTGTTCCATTTACCGTCTGATCCAGCGCAGCTGAATAACCGGTTTGAATCGGATACAGCAGAGGCGCGTCGGCTCTACCAAGCGTTTTTGGACTTCTTGGGACAGCACGGTGCACCTGAAGCGATGGTCGCGCAATTCCAAAACCGGTGGCCGGATTGATTTTTTATAGTGGTTTGTAGTAGTGCAATTCGTTGCGCCTTGCGTCCTTCCCGATTTATTTTTTTTCGCCTGCCATCGGTTCGGTTGCGAGGTATTTCTCGTTTTACAGATAAAGTTTCATATCCCACAAAACGATAGTACCATCAAAACTTGCACTTGCCAAGAGTGTACCATCTGGCGAAAAAGCGAGATCCTGAATATCTATTGGATGCCCCCAAAAGGTTGCGACATTCTCACCGGTAGCGACCTCCCATAATCGAATTGACACTTTGGCTTGTCCCATCACCCACCAAGAACCGGAAGCAAGGTATCTGCCGCAGGGCGAAAATGCAAGCGTATAAGGCTTCTTACAGCTCGGCGGCAGTAGTATCGCCATGTGTGTTTCGGAAGTCACCGCATCCCAAACGCGAATTTCACCGGGCATCCCATCGACGATTTGCATCCCACCAGCGATGAGGGTGCCACAGGGCGAGAAGGCTATAGCTCGGATGCCGCGGCGCGCCGGTTCCTGCTGTGCAAGTACGCACTCGATATCCTTTGAGGAACCTTTATACAATGCAGGTGCCAATTGCTTTGCTACTGGAAGACATAAAAGCTTCTCACCTCGCTCAACATCCCAAACGAAAGCATACCCATCTGGCGCACCTGTTACGACACGTGAACCATCTGGATGAAACGCTATGACTGTCCGAACGGTATCAGTATGCCCGACGAGCGAATGGCATTTCTCCCACCGTTGTATATCCCACACTACAACTTTTTCGCCACAGGCACTGATGAGATATTCCGTTGTTGGCGAGAAGGTGAGGGTGTACACCTGCCTCTGGTGTTCAATGAGTTCAACAACTTCGTTTCCAGACGCAAGATCCCAGATTTTAATAGTCCCCACATTGGGGTCTTTGCGGGGCCCTATACTGGGACTGGCAGCCAAAAATTCTTCAGTGGGAGACAAAGCACTCGCCTTCGGCAATGCGTCGTTTGGCAAGGAGAGTGGAAACTTCTGGTTGATCTGCCGCTGTGCAACATCCCAGAATAGGTTTTCGCTGCAGTCCCTGGAACCGCTCATGAGCGAGCGGCCTTCTTGACAAAAAACTACCGAATAAACAGCTCGAAAATGTCCGGTGAGAGGCACAACCGTTGAGGGATTGGACTCTGTCCAGACGTGAATATCCCCATTTCCGTTGACAACGGCAAATCGCTTGCCATCGCTTGAAAAACAAGCGGCGGTTCTATACTGTCCTTGACAGGTAAACGTGTCTATCTTCTCTTGCTTTGCTATGTCCCAAATGACGACTTCGTTCGGATAGCGTCCCGCAACCCGTAAGTTGCCATTTGCTGTATAACAAGGTATTACCTGAATCGTGGCATATACCGCAGCAGGCATTTCTATGGTGCCTGTGTGAACATCCCAAACATGGACACTTTTCTTAGTGCAGGCAGCAAGGTAACCGCCACAAGGGGAAAAGGCAAGTCGATAGCAATCAAAATGATACGGATATTCATTTGAAAGAACCTGAATCACGTCCCCGGTTTCTATATGCAGTAGAGATATCTCCTCATAAGCAGATTTGTACGCCAGGAGGCTGCCATCTGGCGAAAACACAAGAGGATAGCCCGCAATGGACGATGCGGCTTGTATCCGTTCCATAGTTAAGCGAGCGATGAGTGTATCGGTATTTCTCTGCCATGCGTAAACAGCACTCCCCTTGACACTTGAAGCGGCTAAATAGTGTCCATCAGGTGAAAACGTGAGACAGTCAATAACCTCTGTTTGTGCTCCTGAATTTTCGGACACATCTATTTGTGCAATACATTGTTCAGTTTGAGAATTCCATATTTTAACAATGCCTTCGTAGTTACCAGTGGCAATCCACCGCGCGTCCTGTGAAAAGGAGATGGCAGAAACCATCCCCCTTTCGGTTTCCCACAACGCGTGGGGTTCCAGTGTCGCGAGAGAATACTCCCAGCAGCCAATACGGGATGCAATGACGAGACGCTCGTTGTCAGGTGAAAACGCCATACGGCGGATTTCTCCCCGGCCTAATCGAGCAATCGCGCTATGGGGCAGGGCCCAGGTTGTCACATCTGGGCCATCAGTCTGTTTCGTGTGAATCAAAGTTACCTTCCATTTTAATGCGAAGAAAGTGTTTCTTCAAGTACGCCGCAAAATCGCACTCCTACGAACCCATCTTAAAATTCAGACTGGATGGAGTACTACTGCTTTGTCCCATCTAAACTGATAGGTTAGATTGACCGAATAGTTGGGTTTCACTACGTTCAACCCAACCTACAAACTACAAACCACAAAAATAAGAATGACAGAACACTACGTCCAGTCCATGATTACGCCTAAGTATTCGTCCTTTCGATCTGTCAAACCGTCGTAGGCGGATTGGGCATCTTCTGGATCAATGATGTGTGTCAGTAATTCTTCTACTTTGAACTTGCCTTCACACATCAGTGAATACACCAAGCGCGAGTTGCGTTCAAGCGAGTGCTTCGATTCGCCGGAGTGCATCGTGGGATAGACCCATTCATGCGCGCTTTTGAGGGTAATTGCACCTAATCCAATACTGTGGCTGTAGTTCAGGATCTCCGTTGCATCCGTGACATATTCGCCACGCGGTGAACCGAGTAAAATAACTTCGCCTTTTCTACCGGTCAATTGGTAGGCGGTTTCGACGAGTCGTGGATTTCCGATCGCTTCGACAGTGACTGCGGTTTTTTCGCCGTTTGTCAGCGCGATGACGCGTTCCAGCACATCTTCTTCGTCAGGATTAATGAGATGCTGGATACCGCACTGTCGAGCGATTTCAAGCCGACGCGGTACGCGTTCAATGCTGATGACTTTCATGCCCGCCAGATTAAAGAGTTGTGACGCGGAGTTGCCGACCAGCCCCAAACCGATGATCGCCACGGTATCCCCGAATTCTGCCGATGATACACGCAGAGAGGTCATCGCAACCGTTGCCATTCGGACAAACGGCACTAACTTCTCGTCTATGTCTAAAGGCGGTTTGAACGCCAAAAGCACTGCCTCCGTTTTGACAATAGAGGCGTGTGGACTATAACAGAAGGCGAAATCGCCTACGGCGCATTTCGTTACGTTTTCACCGACTTTCAGCACTTCACCGACGGCTGTATAACCGGAACCGTGTGGGAACCGCGTTCCGCTTTGAAGTCCTGTATATCCTGCCCCTTCCGTGCCGGGACTAATCAGGCTATAGTGCGTTTTCAATAAGATTTGGTTGGGCGCGAGTGTTTCGTCGAGTTCAAAATCTTCCAGCGTTGCTGAACGCTTCGCTGGTATCACAATCCGTTTGCCTTTCATCAGTGTTTTCGGGTTAGAGCCTTGTTCTCTGGAACCGGACGGAAAACCCGCCTCCTTTTTTGTTTAATCCCATTTTTTGTGTATGTCAGGACTTACGCACTTTTGGCTATAGGTGGCTCTGTTAGATGAAATTCTTCTGAAAACACAGCGTTCTGGTGTCACAATCTAACAGATTGTGGTACAAAAGAGCGATGTGCGTAAGTCCTATATGTGTTAGGGAGATATTCCCTACAACTGGTAAACCCTGAGGTTAGGATAACGCATTTCAAAGAAATATTCAAAACTTTATTTTTTGATTTTGCTGTCCCCTAATTTCCTGACCACAAATTTTCTACAAAAAACAGGATAAATGGAATAGAAGACAATTTTGACTTTCAGATCCAAATGTAGTATACTATATGTATAATAACTTATATAAAATAAATTTCTGGATACAGATTTGAGCTCAGCTTTACCAGGCTCACATTTTCTAAAAATATTTTGCAATCTTTTCTCTTCTTTATGGTATACTGTTTAAACCCTATTTCGGGCCCCACAAAGCATATATCACAATGTGTGTGTCTCCTTCTCACCTGCATACGGTATAAGAGTAGCGGGCATTGGAAATTCGTAAGGAATTTGTTGCTGTTTGTTGAAACCGTCTAGTACTGAAGAATGTCTTGGGTTAAAATTGGGAGGTAGTTTAGACATGAACGAAGAACAGAATGAAAACGTGGATGGAAGACAGGAGCGATTAATAGAAATTTACAAACTTCAAGCGCAATTGACGAACAGCGTAAGTGACCGACGAACCACAACAAATCGCTTCTATATAGTGATAATGTCTGGATTAATTTTGATCTTTTCTACTTTCTTGCAAAACACAGACAAGTTACCTGCAGAACTGCTGAATATAGTATCTATTGAACAGCTCATAGTAGTGTTAGGGGTATTAGGTTTATCTTTATCTTGGATATGGTGCATTTCTGTTAATTCTTACCTCCGAGTGAATTCTCGAAAATATGAGGCACTAAAGAAATTAGAAAATGAACTTGAATACCAATTCTTCAAAAACGAGTGGGAATTTTTAGCTGACGATGAAAAGGAAAACACCTATTGGCCAAGAATCGAGCTCACTTTGCCAAGTCTTTTTTTTATTTGTTTCACAGTTTTAATGGGATTTGGGTTATATAATTTTCCAAATAAACTTTATCTTCTATTTCTCATCTATCCGGCATCTTTAGCAGTAATGTTATGTTATGGCTTGCACAAATGGGTGAAAATAGAGAAAAGTTTTAATAGAGGGGATTAGACTAATGACGAAATGGCTTGATCGAATGATTAATTGGGGTTTCCTTGCTATTCCGATAGTCATAGCTTTATTGGTTTTCCTATTAAGTCGTTTGGGGTGTGGTCAAATGCCTATGGGGCAAATAGAATCTGTAATAGAGAGGTCCTCTGTAGTCAGTTATACCACCCAAATGCCTTATGAATTTACTATACGAATGGATAATCGAAACCGGATTAGTAATGTAAAACATCTGCAAATTTAAAGGGGATTTTATTTATGAGACTCACACAAGAACAGTGCGACACTTATCGGACACGAGGTGTCCTGATCGTCAAAAATGCGCTGACAGATGAAGACCTCCAACCGGTGATTGACGAGATTTCGGACTTGATTTCCGAACGCGCCCTCGCCTTGAAAGCGGAAGGTAAAATCGAAAATCTGCATGAAGATGAGCCTTTCGACAGACGTTTCGGACTGTTGCTCGCCCAGTCCGGCGAGATGGCAAGCGGGTTGGATATCATGCACTACCGCGGTAAAGCCATCTTTGAATTCATGCAGAACGAGAACCTTTTAGATGTTATTGAAGGCATCGTTGGCCCCGAGATCACTTGCAATCCGATTCAGCATTTGCGTGCGAAACCGCCCGTTGTCGATGGAAACGCGAGTTGGGCAGGCGGCGTGCCGTGGCATCAAGATGCGGGTGTCATGATGGAGGAGGCTGAAGGCTCTGAGATCGTCACGTGTTGGCTACCGTTAGGGGATAGCACAATAGAGATGGGATGCCTTGAAGCGTTGCCCGGTATTACTGAAGATATAGGGTATCTGATCCATCAGAAAGAGGGAGGGACGATGATCAAACCGGAGTTGATGCCGGATTCTGAACCGCTCATGCTGGAATGCTACCGTGGGGACTTAATCTTATTGAGCCGATTTACGCCGCATCGTTCGCAACCGAATACGTCGGATCGATGCCGTTGGTCTTTAGATTTACGTTATCAAACCACAGGACATCACACTGGGCGAACGGCACATCCCGATTTCATCGTCCGCAGCCGAAAAGACCCTGATACTGTCTTGTCTGAGCACCAAGTGTGGTGTGATTTGTGGGTGGATGCTTTTGAAAATCCACGCGGTTTTGCTGGACATAGATCGGTGTAGGTATCAATCTGTGGCTGTGAGATAAGATTGGGTTACAACGGATTCGTAGAAAAAACGTCCCTGAAACGAAGTGGAAGGGGATTTAAGAGTGGCAGGCTAAATCATCAACCCGCTCCGATTAACCGCAAGGAAAATTTAAAAAATGGAAGCCATTATTTTATGTGGAGGTCTTGCGACTCGGCTCGGTGAGACAGCGAAAACGGTTCCGAAGGTTCTGCTGGAGATCGCTGGAAAAACGGTGCTGGCGTGGCAGCTCGAACTCTTGATGGCGGCAGGTGTCACCGAGGTCGTCCTCGCGTCGGGGCACCTGCACGATGTGCTGTCCGAAAGAGTAGGTGCGAGTTACGCTGGCGTACGTATCCGTTATGCGAAAGAGGAGAAGCGGCTCGGCACGGGCGGCGCCATTCAGAATGCCATGCGGCAGATTCGGACCTCTCCCTTTTTCGTCTTGAATGGCGATATTTTGCTTGCAGACTTTTCGTTTCGAGAGATGTTAGACCGCTTTCAGCAAAGTATGGTGGGTGTGCTCCTGAGTGTCCATGTCTCGGACATTCGTCCTTATGGTGAGATCGTATCAGATGATGCGGGAAAGATTCAGGAATTTCGTGAGAAACAGTCTACCTACCGTGCTGGATACGTTAATGGTGGGGTGTATCTTTTCGCTCAAAACATCGCCGACGCGTTTCCGAAGGGACAGGAAACCTTTTCTATGGAACGAGACGTTTTTCCGGTTGTCTCTAATCTCTACGCGCTGCAAACGGATGCGGATTGGATCGATATAGGGGTACCAGAGCGGTTAGCGTACGCACGTAAGCATTTTCCATTCGGGTGAGTTTGGAACTTTGATGTTCCTTTCTGTAGATATGCTTTCCACTTTGTTCCGAGCTGCGCGTTCTTTACTGGCTGCTTCGTTGCTGACCGCTACGCCCCTGTCCCTTCTGTTCGCAACACCACGTAACTTCGATACCGTTCTGCATGTATCTCGCCGTTTGCGACAGCGTCTTGAATCGCACAATCGGGTTCGGCAACGTGTGCACAATCGTTGAACTTACATGCCCCGAGGTAGGGCACCATTTCGGGGAAATAGTATTCGAGGTATTCTGTGTCAACCCCCCACAAACCGATCTCTCGGATACCGGGTGTATCTGCGACCTCGCCGCCAATTTCTAACGGAAAAAGTTCTACGAGGGTTGTCGTGTGTCGTCCCTTTTGGGTTTTGAGACCGACTTCAGCTGTCCGTAAACCTAAGTCCGGTTGGATCGCGTTCAGCAGACTCGATTTTCCGACCCCCGATGCCCCGACGATAACGCTAAATTGATCTTTGAGTACGTGTCGAAGTGCGTCAAGGCTTTCAGGTCTATGGATACTGGTATAGAGGACTTGATATCCCAGTTTCTCATAATTGGTAAACGTTGCTGTGAATTCTTCGCGTTCGGTGCTATCGACTAAGTCGATCTTATTCAGGCATATCGCTGCGTTCATCTCGCCTGCCTCAGCCAAGATGAGGAACCTGTCGAGTGTCCGAAAGTTGAGGGGCGGCATACGGGTGGAACCGACGACTACAATTTGGTCGGCGTTGGCAACGATGACCTGTTCGATATCGTCCTGATTGCCTGCGTATTGCCGTGAGAATTTTGTCTTGCGGGGTAAAATTTCCTCTACCACGCCTTCTTCGGCATCGAGTTGCGTGAAGATAACTTGGTCGCCGACGGCAACCGGATCGGCGTATATTCTGCGTCCAGTTTCTGAACGCCGTCTCCGTTTGAGTGTGCCACGCAGTGTACATCGCAAGACAATATCAGCGTGCTGAACGTCATAAAATCCTGTTCGTGCGCGAATAACTCTGCCCTGTTCACGTGTGAGGATAGGTGCCACCTCCAAGGGTTTATCAGATGTAGGCCTTCATCGTTTTCAAAGCCGTTTCAATATTTTTATCAAAGTTGTCGAATTTGCATTCACATGAGACGCGTCCGTTGTATCCTGCTTTTCGGAGTGCAGTAAAAAAATCTGTAAAATCGAAATCGTCGTTTCCGGGATAAGAGCGTTTGACGGGTTCAGCAATGTGGACATGTGCGAGCCATTCGGCAGCGTCAACGATATTTTGCATCGGTTCTTCTTCCTGCCAGACGTGGTAGAGGTCTGCCAATGCTTTGATACCTGAACGATTCACGCGTTTTGCCATCGCAACACCATCGGCGACTGTGCGGATGATATTTCCTTCTCGCCAGCAGATGGGTTCAATTGCGATCGTTATGTTGTGTGCTTCGGCATGATCCGCTGCCATATCCAAGAATTCGGCGATTTGTGCCAATGCCCGTTCCTCTGAATAACCGTCCGTGATGTTTCGGGAGCCGCTGCTTCCATACACAATAACTTCTCCACCAATTTCGTTGGCTCTACGGCATGCGGTCTCGACATAGCGTGATAAGCGCGGAAAGTCTACGGTTTCACCTACGACGCGTAGGTCGCCGGGAATAAACCCAGCGTACGCCTCTGGTTTTAGAGGCGATTTCGCCGCCTGCTCTCGGATTTTCTGAAATTCGGTTTCGTCCGACTCGGGTATCAACGCCGATCGGACCCCCGGTTCAATGTAGTCGTATCCAACTTCTGCAAGCCGATTCGCATTTTCCAAACCGGTACAGATCCCAAATCGCATATATTAACTCCTTTTTATACATCAGTTTAAACAAACGGGATAACTGAACGTAGTACACTGTCGCTGACAACAATTAGCAGTGCCACGAAAAATGTGTTGAAAAATCCGTTAAGTTCAAATCCAGGGACGACTTTATTGGCAATTCCGAGCAGAAAAGCTGTGATGACGAGGGATGCCGGAAATTTCACAACCGAAAGCAATAGATCAGGGAAGTGCGTCGTACACCCCAAGGCATGGATAAGTTTTTCATCAAAGCAGTTCTCACACCCCAGTGCATGGATGATGTCAATAGGTGGGTTTGCTATTAGAAAACTCCCGATTCCGTTTAGAAATGGAATGTGCATCACAAGGAGTGTAAGGAGGGTTTTGATAACCCCGAACCCTAACCCGACCGATATGGCTATTAACCGGGTATTGACGTTCACCGTCGGCAAAAAGTGTACGACTCCGAAAACGGTTGCACTTAGGAGAATCAGACTTAGGAAGTATGAGATGGGGGTTTTCGGACTCACACCAGATTCCCCAACGAGGGGTCTCACGGGACCCAACCGTGCGGTCAATGCCTTGAGGGCGTTTACAGGGATAGCGAAATTGAGGTTTTGTCCATCGTCTCTGGTTTCAGCAACAATACCTATCACTTCACCTGCGCTGTTTAGGATCGCGCCACCGCTGCTGCCGCGCGAAATCGGTGCATTGAACTGGAGCACTCTGCCATGCACCCGGGGGGTTCCTTCGGGGTGGATATTGCTAATGTGCCCTTGTGAGAATGTCCCTTCTAACCCACGCGGGTTTCCGACAGTGTAAACTGTTTCGGAAATCTCAACGGTGTCGCTGTTCCCGAGCGGAAGGGCTGGAATGATGCGGTTTGCAACTTTTAGGATCGCAAGGTCATGTTCTGGGTCAATCGCGGTATACCCTTCGATCTCAAACCGCCTTTGATCGTGGACAAGTTTCGCGCTACCGTTTGAGGCTTTTTGGATAACGTGGTAGTTGGTCGCAATCAGCCCTTCGCCGATGAAGAAACCACTTCCCTGGCCTGCTGGACTGCCACTGGTATCTCTCATTTCGAGGAGAACTGTGGAAGCCGCGGCTTTTTCCCATATCTGCTGTGGCGTTTGCGCGTCTGCTACAGATATAGAAAAGACCGATAGAAGGACCGAAGCGATGACGTTACCTAATAATTTTTGATTTTTCACTCTGTTTTCTCCTTATTTTCCGAATCGACGCTTGCGTTCGCTGTAGGCACGTAAGGCACGGAGAAAGTCGATTTTACGGAACGAGGGCCAATAGGTATCACAGAAATAGAATTCTGAGTAGACGCTCTGCCAGAGTAGGAACCCTGAAAGCCGAACCTCGCCGCTCGTACGAATGATTAACTCTGGATCCGGCAGATTGGAAGTGTATAGATATGGATTAATCTTATCTACAGTGAGTTCGTCTGCGATTTGCCGAACCGATTTGCCGGTTTCACTCTCGGCTTTGAGGTGTCCGCGAAAAGCCTCGATAATTTCTTCGCGGCCGCCGTAAGCGACAGCGACATTGAGGATAAATTTTTCGTAGTTTTGCGTTGCTTCTTCTGCCGCCCGAATCGCTTCTTGAAGGCTCGGTGGTAACAGTTCTATTTGTCCCATTGCTCGGACTTTAATCTGATTGGTGTGGAGCCCTTCAATTGTAGTGAGTTCACGCATCTTGCGTTCAATAAGTCCAAGAATACCTTCAACTTCATGTGCTGCGCGTTTGAAGTTATCAATTGAGAAAATCCATATTGAAAAGATCTCAACGCCGAGTTCGTCGCACCAGTGAAGCACCTCTTCTAATTTATCTGCGCCTTCGTAATGTCCTTTAATGATATCGTCAAGTCCGCTGGCTTTCGCGTAACGGCGATTGCCATCAAGGATGACACCGATATGACGTGGTATGTTCCACGTATTCGCTTCGGATTCCAATCGCCGTTGATAGGCGTTATAAAAAAATTTTTCAATTCGATTTTTCATCGAGCGAAATGGCTTCATCGTGTACTCCTGATCTGCAGTCGCAAGTTGCGATTAGGGTGCAGCTTACAAACCGGTATTACAAATTCTATTATAGCACGGGAGGGTCGTTAAAATAAAGTCTATTTTCTATTGTTCCTTGAGTCGAGCGACATTTTTGAATCTACCGCCGAATTATGGTTTTAAATGATTGACACGCTATAGGGATTGTGATAAATTTGTTGGAATATATGGATTGATGTATTGCAAAATATCCTTTTCAGAAGACACTATTATCTTTTCGTTCGTCACGAAATTCATGAAAATCGCTTTTCGTTTACTGGAGTTGTCCCTTATATGGAAGTTGGAACTTCCCCTACATTAACATCATCACAAGTTCCTGCCCACGGTGTTACACTTAAATCTATTCTTATTGCCGTTATCCTGATACCGATTAACTGTTATTGGGTCATTGAGATGGAGGTGATTCGGTATTCGGGACACCCTGTAACGATCTCCCTCTTCTTCAACGTAATTTTCAGTTTGTTCGTCGTTATCGGTGTGAACCAGTTATTGCGCCGTTTCGTACCCAAATTGGCGTTGGTCCAGAGCGAGTTGGTGATTGTGTACCTCATGCTTTCTATCGCTTCTGGTATCGCCGGACACGATATGCTTGAAATTTTGGTGCCGATGTTAGGTCATGCGTTTCGCTTCGCGACTCCTGAAAACGAGTGGCAGCAGTTATTCGTACCCTTTCTCCCTGAGTGGCTCACCGTTAGTGATACATCACTCTTAAACGGCTATTATGAGGGTGAGTTACCGCTTTATACTGCTGATACACTGCTCGGATGGGCAACCCCTGTGCTTTGGTGGACTGCCTTTATTACTGTGTTGGTTTTCGGAATGCTTTGCATCAATATAATCGTCCGAAAACAGTGGATTGAGCACGAAAAATTAAGCTATCCAATCATTCAACTCCCGCTCGAGTTGACGGAGACACCGCGTAATCGTCTCTTTGAAAACAAGTTAATGTGGCTCGGTTTTGGCATTGCAGGAACACTTGCCTTCTGGAACGGACTCAATTTTTTGTATCCTATTTTACCAGAATTCCGGACCCGTGTGCGAAGTGTTCAAATTTTCACGGAGAGTCCATGGAACGCCATGGGTAGCATACCGTTTTCGCTTTACCCGTTTGCGATTGGACTCGGGTTCTTTATTCCGCTGGACCTTTCATTTTCATGCTGGTTTTTCTTCTGGTATTGGCGGTTGATGCGTGTGCTTGGTGCTGCACTCGGATTGCGTGTTCTGCCGCGCTTTCCGTATATGAATGAGCAAGCATCAGGCGGTTACCTTGCGCTCTGTGTTTTAGCGATTTGGGCGAGTCGTAGGCATCTATTACACGTTGTAAGAAGCGTTGCCGGGATTAGGACGGGAAAAGATGACACTATCGACGAAGCGTCGGAACCGATGTCGTATCGCGCTGCGACGGTCGGACTTGTTGCTGCGATGTTATTCCTTGTCCTTTTCTGTTACTATGGAGGCGCGGAGCTTTGGGTGATGTTTGTTTTTTTCGTCATCTATTACATGATTTCGATCGCTGTAACACGGATGCGGGCGGAACTCGGTACACCTGTACACGACTTGCACTATTCGGGTCCTGATGAAATTCTGACTCGGACAGTCGGTACACGCCGATTGGGTAGGGATAACCTGATTATGTTCTCGATGTTTTGGTTCATCAATCGTGCGTATCGAAGCCATCCGATGCCGCATCAGTTGGAAGGCTTTAAGATCATGGAACGAACCAACATGACGATGCACCGTATCATCTTTGCCTTAACGCTTGCAACCGTTTTGGGGTCCTTGGCAGGATTTTGGGCGTTGATTGACCGCGGCTACCGACTCGGGATGGAGGTGCGCGCTTATTGGCCCTCTTTAAGTGCTTTCGGGATAGAGCCGTATCGTCGGCTTGCTGGATGGTTACAAGCCCCGGAAGAGACACGCATCGCTGAGAGTGGGTTTATGGGCATCGGTTTCCTGCTGACAACAGTCCTGATGTTCTTTCGGATGCGATTTGTCTGGTGGCCCTTTCATCCTGCCGGGTTCGCGATTTCTACGAGTTGGGGGATGAATGTTACGTGGAGTTGCCTTTTCATGAGCTGGCTTATCAAATGGTTAATCCTTCAATACGGTGGTGTCGTTCGGCATAGGAAGATAGCCCCCTTCTTTTTAGGCTTGATCTTAGGAGAGTTTGTTATCGGTAGTCTCTGGACAATTTTTGGTATTATCGTTGGAATTCCGACCTACGGTTTCTGGGTCTGAAAGAATGGCGTTCGGAAACCCTCGGAAACCTTCAGCCGTCAGCAAAGAGGTTTCTGATGAAATTAGATTCTCTTACTGACAGCTGATTGCTGTCGGCTGATGGCTATTGCGCGTCTCACTCTTTGTCGGGATGTGAGTTTATTGCCAGATTTAACGGCAATAGGAGTAACGTCAGACTAAATAGGAGTGTCCATTGCCATTGCCATTTCAGCGGCACCATTCCCAAAAATTGCCCGATGGGTTCAACATAGAGGGTTATCAGATGAAGGGCGATAATCACACCGGAGATAAGCAGGAGCCATGGATTTGCCACAATTCTTTGAAATAGTGGTTCCCACGAGTAGCGGAGTGCTTGCCAACAGGTTGCTAATTGTGTAAAGATCAGTGTGGTACAGGCTGCTGTTCGCGCCACCGCTATATCCGCTAAATTTGAGTTTCCATCAATTCCGCTGGAGAACACATCTCTTATTAATGTTGAGACACCCATTGTGTCCGACAATGCAGGGGAACGCCATAACATGAAAAAGAAGGGAATAATCGTCATGAGGCTGATTGTGACAGAGCGGCAAATAATATCGATCCCTGTTGTTTTTGAGAGGAAACGTGCCCTTGTAGAGGTGGAAGGACGATGGTATCTTTCGTCAGCTAATATTCTTTCGGTGCCTATGCCTAATGCCGGTAATACAGTTGAGAGCAATTGCACCCAGATTATTTGTGTGAGTGTTAAGGGCATCGGCATTTCATAAAGGTAGTGCAGCACCGTCCCGAGGGTCAGCGTGAAAAGGAGTGAGAGTGTACACGAAAAGTTCCAGCGTAAAAAGCCTGATGTGTTACGGTATGCTTCTCGGGCATGCAGTAGCGCGTCTTTTACGGCTTGGAAACCTTTGCTGTTAATTAATCCGTCAGCGGCGGCTTGTACAACGTGTGAGGCGTGCGCCCTATTGGCGAGGGTTATCTCAGCAACATTCATCGCGCGTAGATCCGTCCTGTTTTGACCCAAGAACCCGACAGCGTGCCCTTGTCGTTTCAAACTCAAAACGATGTTCCGACGTTGGTCCCAAGTTGGTTGCGAATACGCCAGCCAGTTTGCTGTTTCAGCGTCAATTTCTTCACGCGGTACCGCCTCAAGTTCTTCTCTTGATGCGACTGCTTTCCGGTTATGAATGAGGCCGAGGTCTTTCGCTAAATCGACTGTCTCTTGCTCACTGTTCTCAGAGATGAGGATAATCTTAAGCCCCGTATCGAGACTGGATTTCAAAACTGTTTTTGTCTCTTCATCGTTGCTCACGGAGAAACTTATGAACCCTAAGAAGATAGGGTTGTCTTCCATCTCTTGCGGTTTCAGGATGACATCGGAGGCGTGGAAAGCGACACCGTAGACTTGGGCTTTCGTGTTAAGCAGGTAGTCTATGACTTTATCATACATTTCGTACGTGTCATCGAATAAGGGTGTAATTTCCCCGTTGACGAGGACAGAGCCGCACGTATTAAGGACTGTCTGTGCATCTCCAAAAATGATATTGAGATAGTCTTCCGGTGCTGACTCGAACACTTGCATCTGGTATCCATAATGTCGTGTATATGGATAGGCATCTACTAATGGAAGTTTAGCCTTGATACTATCAAGTTGATAGCCGAGTCGTTCCATGTTTTGTTGAATTGTGGCTTTTGGTGACGGGGTTGCCTCGTCAGTGTTGGATTCTGAGTGGTTTGTATTCTGGGCAGCGGCTCTGTTATCTATGCCCTGACCTCCGGAGGTGCCGAGTCCTGCAGTGAATATCAAGTGCGGTGCCCCTTGTGGAATCTTCACATTAGGGGGTATGGCTGAAATCGCTTTTTGCCGTTCCTCAGGCGAGAGATCTTTTAAAGAATCCAACCATGTTTTCCATGTATTGCCGTCAATGAGTTGATCATCAACGAAGATGTTAGAGATTGTCAGGGAGCGTGTCGTTGTAAGACCGTTTTCATTGGCGCAAAAGGTGGTGATGCGACTCAACTTCTCAATACTGTGTAAGTTACGGAGCGTAAGTCCTTTTTCCCTCAACTTTTGGGTGTGTTTAGAGAATGACAATCGGAGCAGTCCAACAACATCATAAGGTGCGAAGGCGATAGCGAATAACAGGCCGAGATGGATGAGCGACTGCCAATCCGTTGTCTGTTTTTGGTATTCAAACCACCAACCGATTGCGACAACGATAATTCCGACGACAATACCTGCTATCTTTATTATCGTATGTAAATCCTTTGTTTCATTTTCAGCGAGGGTGGTTGCAGCAGCCATCGGGTGTGCGTCTTGACGCTGCTTCCATATTTCGAGTTGTGTGCCGGTTTTTACAACGATTGCGGATCCGTGTCCAGCGACGATATATGTGCCGCCGAAAGCCATATTTCTTTGCTTTTCTGGCGGTAAAGCGTTGTCCGAAAGATCTACACTTGTTTTGTCTACAGGAACTTCGGTCCCGAAGATCGAAGCTTCATCGGTCATGAGTCCTTCGGATTCGATGATTCTCGCGTCAGCGGGGACGTAGTCTCCAGCGTTCAGTGAGAGGAGATCACCGGGGACAATATCTTCTGGTACACACTGTTCAAATTTTCCTTGTCGAATAACTTTAATGCTATGCACCATGTGTCTGTTAATATCGGCATCTCGACTGTGTACCCGGTATACTGTCATGCATGTCGAGGCAATATGAATCATCAGAGCAGCCCCGACGACTCCGGTCGCATGAAGTGTAACACCGTCCGATCCTCTTATCAGTGACATAACTAAGATGACTGTCGCAAAAAATAAAACGATGATGCGCCATGTCAGCAGGGATCCCAGCAACGCTTGAATCGGGAAAACTTTTTCCTCTGGACCGAATTTGTTAGCCCCATAGCGCGCTTTTGCCTTCGCATAGGCTTCCGGACTGAGGCCCTGCTCCATATTAGAATCGAATTTGTTTAATATTGACGCAATGTTTTCTGTATGAAAATTCGCCATCTTCTTATCTTTCGGAGTTTTTGTTATCAGTACTCAGTACGGGCTGTGCCCTTTCAGTTATCAGGTGTTCTCAATGTGAACGCTTGCGCCATTGGCATCTGGTTTCAGGATTTTGATGTCAGAGGCGATCTTATGTTTCTTGAAGGCGGATTGCATCCGTTCGGCTACCTGTTCTGTCCGTTCGAGGCAGTAGGCTGCAATGCTGGGTCCTGCGCCACTTAAAGCGACGCTAAGTGCGCCAGCGGTGGTGGCAGCTTCTGCGACATCGTTGAACCCTGGAATCAGTGAAGTCCGATAGGGTTGGTGCAATCTATCTTTCATTGCGATGCGCAACATCTCAAATTGACCGGTGGCAATACTGGCAATTAAGAGTGTACTCCGACTGGTATTGTATACTGCATCGGCGAAACCTACCGATGTCGGGAGTACGCTTCGGGCCTGTTCTGTAGATAGTGGGAAATCTGGGATAGCGAGCACAATAGAAAGTATAGGTGGGCACGGCAATTGAACGGTATGTACTTCTGTGTTTTCCTGCGCCGAGACGACAAGACCGCCGTATAGTGAAGCGGCAACATTATCGGGGTGCCCCTCTAATTCTGTAGCAAAATTGAGGAGTTCTGCGTTGGAGAATGGTGTGCCGCAGAGCGCGTTTGCCGTTAGCAAGCCGCCGAGAATAGCCGTGCCGCTGCCTCCCAACCCCCGTATCGCGGGGATCCCGTTCTCTATTTTTAGTTTGAAACCTTTCGGAGGTTTGCTACCGCTTTGCTCGAAAACGAGTTCTACTGCTCGAAACGCTATATGGTCTGGTGTACTCGGTATTTTATCCGCGTCGACACCCTTAACGATGACCTGCGTCTCGGTTTCGGTGGTTTCTAAGGTGACTTCGCTGTAGAGTTGCAGTGCAAGCCCTAACACGTCGAACCCGGGTCCGAGGTTTGTTGTACTGGCTGGTACACGTGCAATCGCTTTTGGGTTAGAAGAACGAGGCATATAAAAAGTTCCTATTGAATTAGTTATAAGTTATAAGTTATAAGTTATAGGAAAGAGCGGTTCGGAGTTCCTAAACCCTCTTACTTATAACCAACCCCTTATAACTTACCACCTGTAAGAAGTGCTACAATTTTGAGAGAGCCGTTTCGATTCTACTTAATGCCTCTTGTATATTTTCTAAGGAGTTGGCGTACGAAAGCCGGAGGTATCCGTCGCCATACTTACCGAAGGCGGTTCCGGGTAAAAGTGCGACATCTGCCTCTTCCATAATGTAGTCAGCGATTGCTTCACATGAAAGCGGTAGTTGCGTCACATTCGGAAATACATAAAATGAACCGAGCGGTTTGATACAGTTGACTCTATCAATCGCGTTAAGACCGTCTACAATCGCGTTGCGTCGTGTCTGAAATTCGGCAACCATTTCCTTAACGAAAGTTTGTGGTCCTGTCAGTGCCTCTATTCCAGCAAGTTGTGTGAAGGTTGCGGTGCAGGAGTTCGAGTTGATAGTCAACTGTGTAATTTTATCGGCAATTGCTTGTGGTGCGATACCGTACCCCAACCGCCATCCGGTCATTGCATAGGTCTTAGAATGACCTTCGATCAAGATTGTCCGTTCCTTCATACCGGGAAGACTAAGAACGCTGTGATGTTCACCTTCATAAAGGATGCGGGAGTAGACTTCGTCTGTCAGGACATAGAAGTTGTGTCTCTGTGCGAGTTCGGCGATTGCTTCGAGGTCTTCTGCGGTAAGTGTACCGCCGGTTGGGTTCTGAGGTGAATTGAGGATCAGTAGTTTCGTTCGGTCAGAGATTGCACCTACAAGGTCTTCGAGCCGGAACCGGAAACCTACTTCCTCACGCAGCGGTAGCGGTACGGCTTTTCCGCCGATAAAGTCGATAACAGACTCATAGACAGGGAAACCGGGTTCAGGGTAGATCACTTCATCGCCGTCGTCGATTAAAGCGAGGATCGTGAAGAAGATAATCGGCTTGGCGCCTGGTGTCACCGTAACTTCGTCTGGATGTATTGTGATACCGCGTGTTTCTGTTATATGCTGTGCGACGACCTCTCGGAACGCTGGCACGCCGGCAGATGGGCAATAACCGGTATGCCCGTCTTTCATCGCTTTGTACGCCGCCTCAATGATATTGCTCGGCGTTGGGAAATCTGGTTGCCCTATCTCTAAATGGATGATGTCTTTGCCTTGTGCCTCAAGTTGTTTGGCTTTGGCAAGTACTTCAAATGCGGATTCTGTTCCGAGTCGGTTCATCCGCGTTGCGAATGTGGGTGTTTCCAAAATTATTCCTCCGTCCGTTTTTCGCCAGTAGACTTTTATCAGCCCAAAAGCAATTTATTTTCCTTGCAAGATTACGCCGTTTCCGCCTGCTAACCAGACCTGTTTGCCCAAAACAAAGACACTATTCATCTGGAACCCTTGAACCATCGGATCGCCGGGATCTTGTACTTCCCATTTTTTCCCACCGTCATTGGTGTGTACGATCACACCGACACCGAGGTCGCCGCCGACTGCCCAACCCATATATTGATCAGTGAATCGGATACTTCTGAGTGTTTCTTCAGTGCCACTTGTTTGTGTCGTCCACTTTTCTCCGCCGTTGCTTGTGTGGAGAACAAGACCGTTTTCACCGACTGCCCACCCGTACTGATCATCTAAGAAGAATATATCTTCAAGCACATCTTCTGTTCCTGTTTCTTGATTAACCCAAGTCTGTCCGCCGTCTACGGTTTTCTGAATTACACTATTTTGGCTTACCTGCGGGACGACGTGTACGCCAGCGACCCAACCGGTGGATTCGTTGAGAAACTGGATAGCATTGTACATGGTTGCTTCGTCATCACCGATAGCACCGATGACGCCGCCTTGGACCACTCTCCACGTACGTCCACCTGTTTTTGTCGAGAGAATGGTATCGTTTGCGCCGACAGCGAAGCCGACCTCTTTGTTTACGAAGTAGATTCCTTTAAGTGGGTTGTCAACTTTACTCGTTTGTATTTCCCAATCTCTACCGTTAGTTGTGGCGACAATTTTCCCCTTTTCACCGATTGCCCAACCGTGATTTTCATCTAAGAAATAGATTCTGGCGAGTTGTGCGTCCACATCAATTTCGGCTTTATTCCATGTCGTTCCGCCATCCGTTGTAAACCCGATGAAACCGGGGTAGTCGAGTTCTAACGGTGAAACACCGACTGCCCACCCGTTGTTCGTACTCGTGAAAGCGATAGACATATAGTCACGAATTTCGGGGTCCTGCTTCTGAAGGATATCCCAATTTGCGGTGGCGGATAAAGCGGTTGCCAAGATACCGACGATTGCGAGTAATGTTATTACGCGGATGGTGCGTGATTCAAACCTGTTCATTCTAATTGTATCTCCTTTTTGATATTTTTGGGTTCACAGTAGTGCCTGTGTAAAAATTTGCGCTGAACAAACCAAACTTCTGTAAATGTTTATAAAAGTATAATATAACCTTGAATTGAGAATTAAGTCAACAATTTTTTCAGTCAACACCAGGGTTATTTGGTTTTAGATAAATTGCTTGATTCTCTAAATGTTTGAATTTTCTTTTTCAGTACCTGCCTGCTATTTAGCGACGATTACGGTGCCTGTTTTAAAGTTTTCGCCTACTTGGAGTTGGTAGACGTAGACCCCGCTTTCCACGATTTCGCCGGTTTCATCCCGTCCGTCCCATGTGAGTTCCGTTTCACCGGGCAGTGCCGTCAAGGTCTTGACGAGCATCCCGTCAATATCGTAAATAAGGACTGTGAATTCGCCTGAAGCGTCTTCGATTGCGCGTGCAGGGAACACAACCTGATTGAAATCTGTGTCTGGTGAGAGCGGCGTAAATGGGTTCGGGTAGGGTTTGGCAAAGATACGGAGTTTTGTTTGTGTTGGTGTGGATGCGTTATCTGCTTCGTCAATTGCAATAACGGCGTAGGTAAAGCTGCCTACAGACAATATGCGCTCATCAATAAATCTATATCCAGCAACTTCGTCTTCGGGAGTTCGTTGTAGCACGCCGTCGGCTAAGGGTTCAAGTCCGTCGGTTTCGACTGAGCCGAATAGGACTCTGTAGGCTGTCACGTCTCGGCTGACGCTCGGTTTCCATGAAAGTTCTACCCCTTCGTTTGATGCGGTAATGTTGAGCATCATTGGGGGTTCGGGTGCAGCAGTGTCCAGCGATACGTTCACTGTGTGTATAGGAGACCGTTCTGATTGCAAGAGAATCGTTTTATATGCGGTTATCTGGTATGTATGTTCTCCTTGTGGAACGTTCACTTCACGAAATGTGGTTGACGAACGTCCTTTAACGTTAATGGGTGCTTCTTTACCCCTATAGATGAGATACCCGTTCACATCGGGATCCGCTGAATTCTGCCAACGGAGCGTCACATCGTTTTCACCGGTTGTGTCGGCTTCTGCTGTGAAACCTATAACTGGCCCGGGAGGGACGTTCGCGATGACCTGCAATGTAAAATCGTCGTTGTTGAGTTTCCCGTCTGCTTGTCCAGGACGGATGAATTCGCCGATAGGCGCATCGTCAAGATTCCGCAGACGTACCCTGAACGCCGCCGATAAAGTGATGGTGTTCGGGGTCTGGCAATCAAAGATAATTTCGTATCTTGAATTTTGTAGATCATTGATAACGTCTGCAAGTTCGACGCGTAGGATGTTGCCGCCGGAGACGACAGCGCGGGCTGCAAGTGGGTTCTGGTCTCGAGAGATACCTTTCAAACGGTCCGATTGGGTCAGGAATCCGGATGGCATCAGAATTTCGATGATTTTAATTTCTTCGCCGGGTTCTGCGAGAGACCTATCTATGAGAAGTGTCACAATCAACGGTGCTGTTGTACTGGCAGGAACAACGCCGTCAGTTTGGTCAACAACGTTTATTTCTCCAACGGAGGTGACCGCTGCATATCCGTTTATAGAAATGAATAGACCAAGAATAAGAAGGAAAACAGTGGGTGTGTTTTTCATCGGGTAACTCTTTTTTCTCAGGGCTTACGCACTTTTGACTGCAGCCTGTTTTGTTAGATGAGATTTCTCGGGAAACACAGCGTTCTCGTGGAGAACCCAAACTATGAATTTTTGCGGCGTACTCGCCCAGATGCGAAGTGCATCATGCTACAAAAGAGCAGCATGCGTAAGTCCTATCTATAATATCAGGTTGATTGAGAACCGTTGTGTTGTGTTATTCTGGAAGTCTCCACTTAGGAGTTGAAATCCGTAGTCGAGTTGAATGGCGGTGCTGCTAATTGGAATCTTAGCACTTCCGCCGAAGTTCAGGGTCGTTGCGGAATCACTGCCGTTTTTTAGCCCGTAGCCACCACGCACAGCGATAGACTTGTTTATCCAGACTTCTATTCCGGTGCGTATATAAATTTCGCCGTTACGGTTTGCGACCTCGAAAGTTCCAAGGCTCCCTTTCAACAAATTACTAACTGCCGCGCCTTGTGCACTCATTTCTGCGATGGATTCGAGTCTGTATGCTAAGCCGGCGCGAATATTTAGAGGCACCGTACTTGTATCAATATCAGCTATACTTATATTTGCAGGGATCGCGTTCTCCACGGAGACTCCGATGCTCAGGCTCTGAATCGGCTTTGCAATCACACCGAAATCGAAGGAGACTGCTGAGTTAGATGTTCGCTCGAAGTAAGGATTTTCGAGGATGAATTCATTCGTTTCATCGAAAGAGATTCCGAAAAATTTCAGGTTCGCGCCGACAGCTAATTGCTTGAAAAGCGCATTACCGTAGGAGACACGCACCGTCTGTTCTTGATAGATTTCAGAATCCTCTGCGAGGAGACCGAAGCTTGCGCCGATTGATCCTATTTTTCCGAACGGAATAACGGCGTTGATACTATTATAGGTGATAAGTCCATTGAAACGTTGCGCTGTTGTCGCGCCAACTTGGATTTTATCGATATAACCTATTCCGGCGGCGTTATAGTTCGCGGCGTTACTATCATCGGCGAGTGCAACGAATGCACCGCCTAAACCGAGAGGTCTTGCGCCGACACCGATGTCGTTAAATGCAGCATAGGTCGTAAGCGGGGAAAGCATCACGATGAATAGGAGTAAATGGCGTATCTGTCTCAATTTATTGTGTCCTTTAGTATAAATCATAGCGTTTTTTATAGCTTCCAAGTTGACATTTTTTCTCTTTGTGAGGGTGGGCTTCATGGTAGATTTAGTTAGGGTCACCGGTCATAGGGACAAAGCTGACAGGAGTGACCTCGGTTGCCGCAATAGAGGGCGTTGAACGCTTTCCATTTTGAAATTCTTTCCGAATGAGGAGCAGGTTTTGTTCAGAATCGCCGACCGGTATTACCATTTTGCCTCTGACCGCAAGTTGCTGAACGAGTTGCGTTGGTACCGTCTTAGGTGCTGCTGCGGCAAGTACTGCGTCATAAGGGGCGTATTCTTGCCAACCGTAACGTCCATTCCCTTTTTTGAGATGAACATTTCGATAGTTGAGTGCCTCCAATCTTGCTTTCGCGCGTTTGGCGAGTGCAGGTATAATTTCAACGGAGTAAACGACCTTCGCTAACTCCGCAAGTATCGCTGTTTGATAACCACATCCGGTGCCGATTTCAAGCACCTTTGAAGTCGGGGTCAGTTCCAGGAGATCTGTCATAAGTGCGACGATATACGGTTGTGAGATCGTTTGGTCGTAATCGATCGGCAGCGGTCCGTCCTTGTATGCCAAGTTGAGATGCTGAGGTCTCACGAATAGATGTCGCTCCACCTTTCGCATGGCGGCGAGGATTTTCGGCGTATGAATCCCGCGCGCTTCAATCTGATTTTGGACCATTTTTCGGCGCAGTGTTGCTTGGTTTTTATTGAACAACATTTTTAGCGCTGCTCCGGCTGTTGTTTTTAGGTATAAAGGTTAGGTAACCTAACCCGTACATAGTATATTTTTAATTGCCTACACTTATCTGATAAGGCATCAAAAGAAAAAGCCTCTGTTTTCTGATGATGTTTAGGAGTTTTGTCGTGGTGTTCAAATCTGCGTATCGCGTGATAAAACGTAGGGGCGATCCGCTATCCGCTGCTGCTTCCTTCCCATCATCATTTGCCAGTTCGGCGCGAGGTTGGGTTGTAAATGGGAACCGCAAGTTGCTGAATGCTTGTGAAAGCCACGTTTTTTTCGGGAATTGAATGATCTCAAACGACTGTTCTCCCAATCCTGCGCGTTGTCGTGCGATCGCAATCGCGAGGTTTAAGCCGCCCAACTGATCTACAAGTCCGTGTTCCTTTGCTTGTCTACCGGACCAGATACGTCCCTGTCCGAGCCGATCCACATCTTCTATTGTTAGGTTGGTTCGTCCGTCTGCCACCTTTTTGACGAAGTCGTCATAGATTTCTTGTATCTGTTTCCGTAGAATTGCCTGTTCTTCGGGCGAATAGTCGCCGTAATCTGTGTAAAAATCGGCGTGTTTACCGCGTTTGAGGATCTCTTTGTGGATGCCGAGTTTTTCGTAGAGTCCTTTGAAACTATACTTACCGCTGATGACACCGATGGAACCGGTAATGGTTCCGGGTTCAGCGACGATCGTATCTGCAGGTGCGGCTATATAATAGCCCCCTGATGCTGCGACATCCCCCATAGAGACAACGAGCGGTTTGACCTCTGTGAGTCGTACCAATTCACGCCATATCGTATCCGCTGCGGAGACAAGTCCGCCGCCGCTATCGACCCGCAACACAACTGCTTTGATGTCATTGTTATCTTTTACTTTTCTAATAGCCTGAGCGATTGTGTCTGCGCCCATTACTTGTGTTCCGAGAATTGGATCGATGAAACTGTCACCCGTCAGCATGAGCCCCTTTGCCTCAATAATCGCAAGTTTCGGTTGTGGTGTCTGCCAGTCTTGCGGATGAAGTCTACTGTTTGCGTATTCGCTGAAGGACACTAAGTCGGTGTGGTTGTCGGTGAGTTCTGCTACAACATTGTGTAGTTCATCTTCATAGACGAGGCGGTCTACCAGTTCGGCATCGAGTGCTTGGCGTGCGGTATAGGGTCCCGTGTCAATCCGTTTTTTTACAGTTTCGTGGTTCCACCCGCGCCCTTCTGCCATGATATCTACGATTTGTTCGTAGAGGTCATCGAGGATAATATTCTGGATTTCGCGCTGTGCTTCGGACATCTCTTTTCTTGTGAATGATTCGGATGCCGATTTATATTTCCCGATATGTTCAAGATCGGCTCTGACCCCGATCATATCTAATGCGCCTTTATAAAAAGAGCGTTCTGTCCGTAGACCGATCAACCGGACTTCAGCGGACGGATGAATAAGGATACCGTCGCATGTCGCGGCGACGATATAATCGCCGGTGGAGCAGCCGGTGAGATAACAAAGCACAATACGTCCGGATTCTCTAAAGTTCAGGATCGCGTCTGACATTTCTTGGAGTTGCGCGATGCCGTAATCGTTCCCGTTAATACGGATGAGGACACCGGCGATATTGTCATCCCACTTTGCTATGGGTAGGATTTCTTTCAGGGCGCGCATTGATAGGTCAAGGAACATACGGCGGCGGAGCAGTGGTTTCGTAGTCGGTGTGTTGGTGTACTGGAAATAGCCGACACCGACTTGTACGTCTCGATTTTTGTCGAAGGTATTGTCAGTTCCGATGCCCCAATTCCCGATATTGATACCGAAACGGACATCAAAACTCAGGTCGTTATTTAGGGTGCCGCGTAACATAAGTTCACGGATGGGACGTACTTCTAAGGCATAGCGAAATTTCCAATCTTCTATACCTTGTGTTTTTTGCATGTCAATTGAGAGTGTTGTCCGCCAGGTTCCGGGGCGAAGTGCGAATCCGAGATCGTACGTGCGTCCGAGTTTCTCAGCGAGCAGTGTTGGTCGATTCAGGTCGCGTGCCATTGCGCCGATTGAGATGTAGCGCCGCCGGTACATCAAGCCGAGAGACAGGGACCGAAATTCATCATACCCGGTGTTATCCGAATTCATCCAACTGTAGCTCGTGCCCCAGTGGAGCCCATTGCCTAAATGTCGTCCGCCGGAGAGTGTGTAGCGTGTAAAGTCTATATCAGCGTCGGCACTAACAAATTCCATGCCGAAACCGGCACCTGGAACGGCAAGAAAAAAAGCGTCATCGCCGCTCCAATCGCTCTGATATGTGCGGAGGTAGTATAGGTTTAAACTGCGTCCTGTAGCGAGTCCGGATGGATTAAAAAAAGTGGATAGGGCATCATCGCTCATAGCGATGGAGCTCGCTGGCAAGTGCGTACGTACCTTCGGTGGTGAGGCATCGGCACAGAGCGCGCTCACACCATAGATGAACGCTGCTGAAATAACAGCCTTCCTGATATAAGCTAAGTACTTGCTAAATGAAGGTGTAACAATCAGTATGTTTTTCATTTATGCGTTTGCAAGTCGGTAGATTACGCCAATCCGAGGTTTAAAACGTATGCTATAGAATACCACAAAACAGCGAAAAATTGCAACAAAAACACCAAGACGGCGCAATTTTTTGCTGTTCCTTGTATATTATTCCGCTCGAATGATCCGCCATGTATCCGCCTCGTTTGCGAAAACCAACGTCACTCTGCCTGATGTCTGTTTAACCTGTCCGTCCGTTTTCGTTACGTATTGTAAGGTATAGCCCCCTGTTACGATTGCGGTGTCGTCAACGATGTTCGGGTGGATGTCGATATCGGTCAGTGTCATGTCAATCTGATGATAAGTTTCAAAGAATTGTGCTGCCTTGGTTTGAACGTCTTGATATGTGCGTCCGTTTGATAGATATGTCTGTGAGAAACAAGACATCACCTGTGTCAAATCAGCCATATCATACCCAAGTTCATATCGGTTTAAGACACGTTGGATGGTCTCCTTGATTGTTGGTTCTTCCTGATTTTTACTGGCTTGTGTTTCGGTCGGTACAGAATGTCCGACGGATTCCGGAGGGATGCCTTGCACAATCTGTTTAAGCGTATGTACCTCGGGTGCGGCGTACCCCCAAACTTCGATCTCCAAAACGCGTGCGATGCCTTCTACATCGTACACAGGGCGTCTGCCAGCCATGTGTTGATAATTCCGCACGGTATCGTTTGAGGAGACGGGGACAAGTCTTATTTTGCTTGCAATTAAACGGTCACGGATTTCGTGTTCTCGCTTACCTTTGGTGTTATTTCGCGCTGTATACTGTTTATCCCGTGTATTGCCTGACGGTATAAGTCCCCAACCGGTGCCGTGCCAATACTCGATTCGGTAGTCTTTTAATCCGAACTGGGGTGCCGGATATTTTTCGGAGTCAATTGTCCAGACAACGATCTTACGAATATCAACAGGTTTAGGGAGTGTTACGGACACGTAAGGTCGCTTGTTCAGGTCCGAAGTGCGAAGATGTTCTAAACTGCTGCCCCAACCACTTCCTTCATCCCATGTCTCGGAGGTGGTGTCGCCGTCAATGACCTCCTCGGGGCGGTGATTTGGAACGGATTGCGAAGCATCTGCGGTGGCGCCGTTTCGGCTGAGTGCGAAATTGATCAGCGGTGGCGGCGGCTCTAAAAGATGTTCTTGTAGCGTTTGCGATTTACAACCGATGATTGAAAGTAAAAGCGTCAGATATAAGATATACACACGAAGCATTGTCTACCTCCTTTGTTTTACCGCAGCACTGCCAGTCGTCCGAGTAACTGTGAGGTCTGTTCTCCGGCGACAGCGCGTATTCTATAAAAATAGACACCGTTGGCGAGCAGCACGCCGTCATCATCTCGTGCGTCCCAGGCAGATTCATTGTACCCTTCGTTTCCAGAAACCTCCGTCAGCGTTTTGACTTTCCGTCCGGATGTGGTGTAGATCGTTATAGAAACCTCATCTGCATCCAGTGATAACTGATAGGTAAATGTTGTTTCTCGCTTCAACGGATTCGGATAGTTATGCGCGTCCGAAATCCTGAAAGGCGTTTCCTCTGGTGAAAAGTCGGTATTGTGCTTTTGGAGTGTCCGATAGTCGAAATCCGCTAACCAAGCGGCTTCTGCGTTTAAGGTGTTTAACAATTCTGCTTCAATCGTTTGATGCGAATATCCAAAAAGTGGGATGTATTCGTTGATCGCTTTGATATGCGGTTGTATCGACTTTGAGAACTCTGTTGCACTGATAATTTTGGCACGGATGGCTTCCTCTGTTTCCGTTTCATAGCCGAGTATGATCGCTTCTACTAATTTGGTACGACTTTGAAATAAGAGCACCCACAACGCCATTAAGTCGACCGCGTCGCTTAAATCTTCGGCTGCTTCAAGATCAAACGGGTCTGCGATTTCAGCTGCTATGCGAATCTCGTTAGCGGCTTGTTGTTGCGATGCCAAGAGTGTGGTGAAGCGGTTCGATGCATACTGAGCGATCTCTAATTCGGGAATCGCCAGTGTGTCCTCTACCGGACGCGGTCCGATAAGCGTCCAGAATCGCGTTGCGAGTCCTGCGGAACCGCTTCCATAAGTGCCGCCTACAGTTAGGGAACCGGCGTAGTCTAAAAAATAGTTTGCCATGTTCCATCCGTTTACCCGTAGCGCGTTCAATATTTGTGGTGCTGCTTCGGTTCCGTATCGTGCTATCAATTCATTTAGAAGCAGCTGAAAGTAATCGAGTTCAATGTTCCAGTTGAGGCGTGCGCTGACGAGTCTATCAAGGTAGCCTAATCCTTGTGTCGCGCCTTGAACAGTAAATCCGCCTAACCCGACAACTTCGGGATTATTGGCGAGGTTCCGGACACCTTGTACGAACAGATCACTCTCAAGCATCCAAAACGGCATCACCTCTTCCACTTCATGTGATAAAACGATAAAGCGGTGCCCAATTTCACCGAGTGCCCTGATTTGCGGGATAGGCACCCCTGCATCGACGATCGGCTCACCGTCTGCTCCCCATTTCCGCGAGAAAATAGTCCCTTTCGGCAACCGCCGTGCATAGGCACCATCGGCATCTTTTAGCCAGCTGCTATCATACCCGGAAATATAGAATTTGAAATCAGGGCGGATCTGTTGTGCAGCGTCGATGATCGTAAAATAGACTTCCCAGAGTTTCGCCTGTCCCTGCTCTGTTCTATCGCCGCAATCTGGACAATTGCAGGCGCGCGTTTCGTGTCCCCACGATCTAAGGTGGAAACCTGCAAGTGCGGGATAGGTCCGTACAATCGCCTGAACCAGTTCTTTTGTAAGCGTATGAAATTCGGGTTTCGACCAGCAGAACGGTCGATAAGATACCTCGTTCCGAGATGCGCCGTAAAGTACCGTCGGTCCGAGGACATCCGGACGCTGCCGAATCAATGCCTCTGTCGGTTCTCCGGTTACGTACATAAAGAGGTAAGCATCAATACCGCGCCGTTTGAGTGCATTAAACCGGTTTTTGAGTGTTGCGATGCGGTTCTGTCGTTGTGCTATTGGTTCATCTTGCAGGGCTTCAAATGCCGGTGTATCGACATATTTGAAGGCAGTCCCGAGTCCATCTTCAATACCTGTCCCTGTCCAAACGCCTTCACCTCCACTCATGTTGATACGATGCCGAGCGAGCCAATCCGGGTCTTCTATCTCTAACACAGCGCGCACCGGATAAAATGGTGCAGATGTTTCATCTATGAATGGCACGAGCAGTGTCTTCGCTTTAGCAACCGCGACATCTGGGTGTACAGGTGTTAAACCGGTTAGTGCCGTGATACATTTCTCAATGAAGGCATAAGCACCGTAGATAACACCTTGTTCGGTGTGTGCTGTTACAACGATAACGATCTCAGTTCCGACTTCGACAGTTTTGATACGATAGCCTTCATCTCCAAGTTCGTCTCCGAGTGTGAGTTCTACATTCGCTTGTAGTCCAGCAATCGTAGGGTTTGATTTCGGCGTACCCAATACAATCACTGTCGCTGTTTCTGTCTGTTGTCTATTGGTGTGGATGTCGAGTGTGGTCCCTGTGAATTGCTCGACAAAATTCTGTATTTCCTCAGCGGCGAACTGTTCTTGTGCTGTGGCAGTGGCACCGATTTGGATCGTTGCTCTCGGTTCACCGGATACTGCGATCGGGATTTGCTCACTCTTTGCTGGTATGACGAACACTAAAATAGAAAAGATAACTGTCATCAAAAGGATCTTATGGCGCGAAAAAACGGCTGTGCGGTGAGAACAATCTGCGACACATACTGTCGATAGTTTCCGATGGTTTCCGATGGTTTCCGATAGCCATTTAATGGACATGTTCACCTTCAAATCCCTGAAAGAAGTAGATGGCGCAAAAGGCCAGCACGAATCCGATGACAAATAGGACTTTTGCAAGGCGGTTCAAACCTGTTTTCTCAGCGGTATATTTACCACGGAACCCATCCATAACGACGTGCAGCAGTGTACCTACGGCGAAGGCTGTTACGTAATGTGTGAGTTCTGCGAAAACGCCGTGTAGCAGTTGTTCTCCGATTATCGCGCCGATCACCGGTCCAATTATCAGTGGTGTCAACCGCGCCAATGCTTTAACAAATATCTGATCTCGGAGGAGTGCGACGGCGATAAGCGTCCCGACCGGCAAACGATGCAGCAATATACCGAAAGCGAGGGCGATGCCGAGTCCGCCTTCTCTCGCTGCGATGACCAAGTTGAGTCCATCGGCGAGTGAATGGAGCGATAAACCGAGGACTGTTAAATTAACACTCCATCTATTTTCCGTGTTATCTATATGCTTTTCGTTTGCATCGTGCCGATGCGTCGTGAGATATTCGACCCCAGAGATGAGGAGGAACCCGACCCACATCACAAGGATCGTAGTGTAACCGACTTCTGTGTAGAGGTGCATCATCATTACCAAGACGATACCGAGGACTGCACCAGCGGTCAATCCGAAAATGTTGCCAAAATGTTTTGGCTGTACTTTGGACACAAAGGCGATTCCTGCACCGAGTGGAACCGTTACCACCGCAATTGCGAGATAAAGTATAAGCATGCTATAAATATAGCAAAATTCGGATTGCATTGCAATCTAAATTCTGGGTACACATTCGTCGATTTTTGAATTGACCGGTTTCTGTATTAATGTTATAATTACAGGACTTACGCAATTTTGACGACAGCCAGTTTTTTTGGCAGATATTTCTCGGAAAACACAGCGTTCTTGGGGCACAGACTAACAGTCTATGCTACAAAAGAGAAGCATGCGTAAGTCCTAAATTATTTTTCACTGTCATGCAAAATGGCATAAATTAAATCGGGGCGGGTTTTATTTTTTTGTGTTTGTATCTCTTAAAGGATAAATGCGAATGTTAGAAAAAATTTTTGATGTTATCATCGGTTTTATGCTCAATAGGGACTTGGAAAAAGAGATGGGCGGTCGGCAGAAACTTTTTAAAGGCAGGATCCCTGAGATCCCTTCAAAAATCTTTGATCGGTTCGTCGATTTTATCGTTGGTACTCGGTACTCTTATTACTTGGAAATGCGTCGTAATATGCTTGAAGGCGGTGTGGTTGAGATTCCTTCAAATATCTTTGATTGGAAGGCACTTGAACGCACGAGTGGCTACTTGCGTGTCTATATGGAGGATTTCCATGAGCAGTTCATAGAACATTATGATGGCAATTTTCCTGATGAAGATTTTAAAGACTGGTTCCGTTATTTCCATATTGAGCGTCCTGAACAGGAGTCAAACAAAAAATCTGTTTCTGAGGCACTGCTTGCGGACGATTTACCGAGGGTTTGAAGATAACCGTTGAGATGTCGGGTTTGATGTGCACTTAGACCGGCATCTCATCATAAGTCCTGCCCTCTAATTCCCTACCCGTTGTCGATTTTCGTTTGCCGCCCCATTGTTTAAAGAAAAAATCTACGTTGGCATCCGCACACTGTTCGCGTATGTCAATGACCCATTTTTTTTTCATTTCGCGTGCACCGGGTCCCGACTCTCCACCTACAATAACCCAGTCTATTTCATCTAATTTTAAATTTGGAAGCGCACCGAGTAGCGGTTCAAGTGAGAGGAATTTGATATGCGCATCGGTTTGGCAGAGCGCATCAATCCGATCTGTCACGCGTTCATCTTCGACGCTAACCCCCATCCAAATATTTGATGACCATGGTAGTTCGGCGTTCAGTTCTAACAATCGTTCTGCCCGTTTTGTCAAGACTTGGAATTGATGCCAATGTGCCTCCTTCATCACAGCAAAGACTTCCTGGATGTAGGACAATTCAATTTTTTCATGGAAGAGATCGCTCATGGAATTAACAAAGATTCGGCGTGGTTTCTTCCACTTGAGAGGCTCATTAAGTAGGGCTGGGACGGGGATGACCTGCTGTGTCCACCGCGGCCCTGCTTTGGTGTTTTCAGCCAAGCCTTCGTACGCCATGCCTTCGCCTGAAAATCGTGCTGCGATCCGTTCTGCGTAACAGAACCGACAACCTTCTGATACGCGGGTGCAGCCTCTTACTGGATTCCATGTAGATTCTGTCCATTCGATTTTTGAGGATTGGGCTGCCATTGGTCCCCCTCTTAATTTAGAAGCGATAGTTGCGAAGGGTTTTGCATTCCTTCAAGGATGTCCTTAGCAATCTTGACTGCTATTGGTGCCCCTCTTTGATTATTGGCAGCAAAACAAAGGATATACAACGGAACATTTTTTGAGTTGCGCAAAATAAGTGGATTAGTAGCTACGCCACTAAATAGGCTTTGTAGTCGATCAATGAAATATTGTTCAATTGCCACAAATATATTTCCCGATTTTTGCCATCGATCCTCTTCATCAAAGAGCGAGAGTTGTTTAGCTGATTGATAGAAAGCGTCGTACCAACTGTGCTCGCCAAAAAACATGTCCAGTCTCGTTTGTAGTACAGGTCGGATTTCTCCATCGTTTTTCAGTAAACGATTTACGGTACCAAGCGGGAAGAGTATCCATAGATCAATAGCTTGAGTTCTAGCAATAGACTCAATGGTTGTCCATTCCACCTGCATTCCATAAGGATCAAGAAAGACCAACGCCCGATTAGTTTTCCAATTTTTTTTACATAAACCTTTCAAATATTCGTTTGCGTCCTCATGCCTGCATTCAATCATATCCTCTGAAAATTCTGGTTTGAGCAAATATTCTTGTTTGAGTTCCTCTAGTTCAGCGTACCTGTCTATATCTTTCTCTATGAAAATATATTTCATAAACGCTGGTTCTACTTCTAAGGCGTTCCGTGCTGAACCGTCATGAAAACTCGCCACTTCAGGCGATGCCAGGGCTGGAAACATTAACTCATCTGTGCCTTCATCACTTTCCATTTCTCGGTATCCGGTACCAGCGAATGCATCAATGTAAGCAAAACGGAACGGTTGTTTACTCATGATTGTTGTGTAGGCATGCAAGTATTTACTTACACATTCCAACTTTTGCTCTGTCCAAGGTCCACCGAATGTATGTCCATTGTTATTCATCTTCACCTTCCGTTTTTCAGTATGATGATTATTACTATATTTAATTATACCAATTTTTGTTGGGTTTTGTCAAGTTATTTTTTCCCTTTATCAATTCTCATCCAAAAATAGAGAAAACCGATAAGACCTCCTACAACCGCCACGCAATAGAAAGCGTAATAGACCCATATATTCAGCAGATATGTTAGAAATTGGATGCCGACGAAAATGGCAATAGCCAAAATGTTAAAAATAAAAGGGAGCCAAGCCCCAGTAACCGCACGTTTTTGGACAAATTCTTCGGCAAGCGGCAATCCAGATCGCGGTTTTGGGTAGAGAATGACGTAATAGAGGAGCGTAATTAATCCCGGTAAGACGTAAAATATGCCTGAAACTCCCCAAATGACGGTAGCGATACAAAGCATAACAAGCGTGCAGGGCGCGACAATGTAGAGAAGCGCTGTTGATTGTACGCCTCGCCACAAATTACTCGGTGCTGACAGCGGCGCGAGCGTGAACATCCACGACGCTTTATAGTGTTCCGAATACCTGACAGGTAAGATAAAGCAACCGATGAAGCTTATACCGACAAAGCAAGACATTATAGAGAAACCGGGGCTTAACCCGATAGTGTATGAATCTTGAATCCACTTGAGAGAAAACAGGTTATCTTGGCTGAATGCGACGATGATGATAAGGATGCCAGCAAACGAACTGACAAGTTGGCGCAAGATGTGTTTATCACGGTACATATATGCTGTGCTGAGACAGAACCCTGCACGAATAGCGGGATTTCGGAACATGTTTGCAAACAGTGGCGTTCTCACCCGCAACTCAGATTTCTGTTGATTTTCGGCTGCTAACAAGTGAGAGAGATATTCCGAATAACTCTGTGCGATACTCCGAAGGGGAACCAACACTAAAAACAGTGTTGAAACGACAGCTAATCCTGTTAAAACGAGAAAATGTCCCTCTATTTCTCCGAGCGCGAGCGATACTGCCCCTGCAAACCAGCCGTTTGGGAGCGCGTAGAACCATTTCAGCACAGCGGTTAATTTATGTATTCCTCCATCTGATAATGAGAGTGGTAAACGGGGAAGAAGAATCCATACCACAGGGAAAAGTGCGGGTAATGTAAATTGCGCGTATTGTGCGATATTTCGGAGACTCTTTTTCGTATAGAGTTTCGTCAAATATCCCGCGAAGACGGTCGTCACGCCAATCGTAAAAAAACCGGACATGAAAGCGATAAACAGATAGACGAGCGGGAAAAGGTATAGGCGTTGAGAAGATTCCGCAGTATGAATCCAGATACCAGCGACTGCAGGTGGCAGATTCAAACTGCCTAATAACAGTGCTGTATATGTGAGTATCTGCGTCAGTTTCACGAGAAAGTAGGTTCTTGATGACACGGGGATATGTGCTACAATCGGGTAGTTTATAGGGCTGATTAGGATATCAAAGTATGGGATCGTCCAAAACCCTATCATTGCCATGGATGTTGTGATGCTGATAAGCGCGTAGGTGAACACATCTAAACGGAGAATCAGCATAGATGCCATTGAGATTCCCATAATAAAGAAAAGTCCACAGGTCACACCGAGCGACAGGTTTGTAAAGCGTTTCCCTTCGAGTGCGCGTTTCTCGACCAACCGCTCCGTTTTTAGGAGGGTTCTGTATTGTACTGCCGATCCCCCGAGCAGCGTTACGATTTTATCAAGCATTTATGATTTCCTTGATGCATTCTGTTTTAGAAAATGGACGGAACTGATCAGACCGCCCACAACTGTGATAGAATAAAAACTGTAATAGACCCATATATTCAGCAGATATGTTAGAAATTGGATGCCGACGAAGACACCGACAACGAGGATACTCAATAGAAAAGGCACGAAGAGTTCGCCTGCTGCCTGATTTTGGACAAGTTCTATGGCGAGTGGCAACCGAGAGTGCGGTTTCGGGTAGAGAACGACGAAATTGATTAAAATGATGACGATCGGTAAGACGTAAAATATACCTAAAACGCCCCAAAAGACAGTTGCAATACAGAGCATAAGAAGTGTACACGGCGCAACCATATAGACGAAAGCTGTTGCTTGTGCACCCCACCATAGGGCATTGGGCGTACGGCGCGGGGCAAGTGTTAACATCCACGATGCTTTCCAATGTTCCGAATATCTAATAGGTGAAATGAAACAGCATGTGAGACTGATGCCGACAAAATAGAACATCATAGAGAAACCTGGGCTGAGTCCAATGGCGAAAGCGTGACGCATCCATCCTTGTTCAAACATGACGATGAGCATCAGAACGCTTCCGAGCGCAGCGAAAAGTTGCTTCAATAGTGTCCTATCTCGGCGCATGTACGCAGCACAGAGACAAAACCCGGCACGGATGGTACTGTTTCGGAACATTCTCGCAAACAGCGGTGTTTTCACTCGGATTTTAGCCTTTTGCTGACTACCGGATTCCAAGAGATAGGAGAGATACGTTGAATAACTCTGTGCGATACTCCGAAGCGGAACGAATACCAGAAACAGCGTTGAAACGACAGTCAGTCCTGCTGAAATCAAGAAACGCAGTTCTATTTCTCCAAGCATCAGCGAGACAGTTCCGGCGAACCAACCGTTCGGAACCACATGGAGCCATTTCAGAACCGCAGCCAATTGCTCTTCTGGTATGTATGGCATCAGACGCGAAAGGAGTATCCACGTCACTGGCAAGAGTGCCGGTACGATGAACTGTGCGTATTGTGCGATACTTCGGAGGGTTCTCTTGCTGTAGAGTTTTGTCAAATACCCCGCGAAAGTCGTCATCACACCGATTGTGAAAAAACCGGACATAAAGGCGATCGGTAGGTAGACGAAAGGAAAAAAGAATTGGAATTCGGAAGATTCCGATGAACGAATCCAGATACCGCCGATGGCAGGCATCAGATTCAAGCACCCTAACAACAGGATTGTGGGGATGAGCAACTGTGTCAGTTTCACGAAAAAATAGGTTCTTGACGACACGGGGGTATGTGCTATGACCGGATAGTTTATGGGTGCAAGGAGGATGTCGAAATATGGGACTGTCCAGATGCTTATCATCGCCATAGACATTGTGATACCGATAAGTGTGTAAGTGAATGTGTCTATGTGTGTGAGAAACGGTATAGCCATAAATACGGCACTGATTGCAAAACCGAAAATACAGGTTATAGCGAGTGTCGCATGAGATAAGTCGTTTCTGCCTTCGAGTGCCCGACGTTCTACTAATTTTTCTGTTTTTAGCAACAACCTGTATTGTATAGGCGAGGCACCGAGCGTTTTTATGATTTTGTCAAGCATCCGGGGTGTCTCCCATCACAATCCGGACTGCTTCTTCTGTTTTCTCACCAATTCCTGTTGTTTCGGTGAGCTGCGTAAAAATTTCGTTGAGGGCACGCTGATTTGTCTGCTGCCGTAGTTCTTCGACCGGTGCATCGGCGACGAGGTTTCCAGAATTGATAATCATAATGCGCGGGCAGAGCGTTTCGGCGACTTCGAGGATATGTGTGCAATAGAGGATCGTTTTTCCTAAATCGGCGAGCCGTTGTAAGAGTGCTTTCATGAGGGTTACCGTTCCAACATCCAGATTGGTGAACGGTTCATCCAAAAACAGGACATCGGGGTTGTGCAATAGTGCAGACATAATGATACACTTCTGCCGCATCCCTTGTGAAAAGCCACTTATCCTTTGGTTCGCCTGTGCCTCCATGTCAAACAGTTTCGCGAGGTCTTTTATTTTTTCCGAGATGAGGTCTTCTTCTAAATGGTAGAGTCTGCCGATTAACTGGAGGTGCTCTACCAAAGAGAGGTGTTCATAGAGTTGTGCCTCCTCAGGAACGTATCCGATATGCCGTTTTAATTCGAGTAGTTCTGTCTCGGCGTTATATCCTGCCACGGAGATTTCACCGGATGTCGGTTGTAGCAGACCGACAAGCATTTTAAGGGTCGTACTTTTCCCCGCCCCGTTAGGACCGAGATAGCCGACGATTTCACCTTTTTGTACTTGAAAACTAATATTGTCTACTGCCGTGTTCTGTCCATATTTTTTCGTGAGATTTGAAACGTGAATCATTTTTGTCTCTGCTCCTGATATGCGAATACTTTTGGTTAGGACTTACGCAATTTTAACTGGAGTCCGTTCTGTTAGATGAAAGTTTTCGGAAAACACAGCGTTCTGGTGTCACAATCTAACAGATTTGCGGCGTACTTGAAGAAACGCCCCAGCAAAAACCCCAGATGCGAAGTGTATCGTGGTACAAAAGAGCATCCTGCGTAAGTCCTGTAAGGATTAAAGATGCTATCTGAGGGCAAAAAGGGTGCATAATTTTGCGGGTGTATGAATATTTCCACTGAGATCGGATGCCTGATAAACATGGACAATCTAATCGAAATTAGAATGGGTAGAAGGCACGTGCATTTTCTGCCATAATCTTGCGTTTGAGTGCTGGTGAGAGGTTGTTCGGGAGTGCCTGATCGGGGGAGTCAAAATCCCAGTGCGGATAGTCGGTTGCGAACATTAACTTGTCGTCTAAGTTGAGCTGCGCGAGGAGTTGATCGAAGTATTCTTGTTTCGGAGGCTCCTCGATCGGTTGTGTGGTAATCCAAAAATGGTCTCGGATGTATTCAGAGGGTAATCTTTTTAGTTCGGGGACTTCATCGCGTAACTTTTTCCATGAACGATCGAGTCGCCACATTAACGGCGGTAGCCAAGCGAAGCCGCCTTCAATTAGGGCGACTTTTAGCGTCGGAAACTGTTCAAAGACCCCTTCGCAGACGAGGCTGGTTACTTGTGTCTGGAACGCCTGTGTCATTCCGGCATGGTCTTCAATGTAGTGTGAAGGTCTACCGACGGCGGTGATCGGTCCTACGCCGACACCGGTAAAATGGATACCGATGGGGAGGTCGTGCTGTACGGCTGCCTCGTACATTTTCCAATACTTGCGTCGTCCCAAGGGTTCCATCGTGCGAGCGAGTAGCAGGACTTGTACAAACCCCGGATGGTCTGAAAGTCGGTTGATTTCGGCGGTGGTGAATTCTGCGTCATCGCATGCGACGATGATAGAGGCACGGAGTCTCGGTTCTTTTTCGAGCCATTCTTCGATTTGCCAGTCGTTTACGGCGGTTGCCCACGCTGCGGCGAACGCGAGGTTCGGCATCTCACAGACGGGTGTTAGGCAGTTGAGGATACCAAATTCAATATTAAACGCATCCAGTAGCTGCTCGCATAGGAAGTCGAGGTCGGAGCCGGGGCGGTGTCCGGAGGGTGTCCATGCGTCGTATCTTGCACCGAAGGGGTGTGCGCGGGGAATGTATGCACCGACGCGATCGGTTGTGCCGACCATGCTGTGATGCTTGCGCCAACGCTCGGAGAGATAGGGGTATAGTACCGTCTCGGAGGCGAGGGTGTTGTGGATATCGCAGTCGATGATTGATGGTTTTTGTTGTTTAGGTGTCTCTACTTTTTTCATCTTTGTTCCCACCTTACAGCAAGTGCCTGATTCATTATGAGCCGCTTGAACCATATATATCCTATGCTTTACCATAGTTGATTATTCAGTCAGAAGAATTAGTAAAATAATCTTCGCGGTACTTAGAGAAATAATATAGCACAGCGCGCTCGGCAATATCTTTCATAATCTCAAACATTTCATCAACGGTCCACTCCTCGGCACGGAAATAGAAACTTCCTCGGTTGAATCGACCATCTTCCTCGTTGTGGAGATAGGTTTTGTTGAGTTTGCCAAACATTGCCATGGTTGATATCCGGTCTAAAATCCGAGATTTTTCCTCAAAGTCACAACCATATCCAAAGCAAACAAAAGGGAAAATACTTTCGCGCAGTAACGCGGTGCGAAATCCAATTAAGTTTTTTCCAAGACGTTCGATGGCATTTCCTTGTGCTTGCTTGCGTAATCCTTCTTTTGCCCGCAAATCATTTGTGCCTTGATTTTTTACCTCCGAGATTAAAATTGGATAGGTTAATGTGCTGTCCTTGCTGCTCTTTATCGTAAGAATACCTCCATCCGGTTGCATACTGGTATTGTCGAAATGGCAATGTAAATCGGTGTCAGGAAAATACGGTTTTAGTTCATTAATAATGTCTTTTAGATACCACTGTTTTTTACGAATTAAAGTGATTCTTTTGGCAAATCTGTTCTCCAAATATTCAACAACTTTGATAAGTGCTTTGATGAGTGCCTTTTCTTGTTGTTTAGCCGTTGCGTTGACTATAGTGTTTGCCCGCGATGCTCGCAGTCGCTCTTTATTTGCCATTGCACTTCCTCTCTACAAGAAATAGTTGTTCAGTTACATGAATGTTTCGGTTTCTTAGATTCCTTGATCCGCGAAATGTGTTGTACTGAATCTCAAATTGATCAACAGTTCCTATTTTTTGAAGCATAGTACACATTTCATCAGGCGGAATAAACCCTTCATTATTAAACGAGATAAGGAAAAAACGTGTATCAATTGTATGTAGTAGCTCATTAAATAATTCTTTAGATTTTGTTTGGACATTATAGCCTGAACGCTTCCAGTTTTTTGGAATACCTGATATTCTACTTATATTTGTAGGTTCTTTGTAATGTACAAGTAAGTTTAGCATAAAATAGTTTGAGCCATAAGGATGTTGATTGTAAGGCGGATCAATATAAGTCAAATCAAGTTCCTTTATCTGACTGGCTATCTTATTTGTGTCGTCATGATACACTTCGTAATCACATTCAAATTGACTTAGGATAGGCGGTTCTAGTTCAATTCGCCCTTTAATACGGCTTAATGCGTTGGAATTAGTACCGCCGTATTGCCCAATTCCAGTCATCCTGTTCTTGTAGAAGCCCTTAAATACCCCGGAAGTGTTTGAGTGGACAGACGCTTTACTAAGAAGAGGCCCTAGTAGCGAATCGCGGAAGTTTGCGGGATAGTCCTCAATCATTCTACGATAATTATCCAGTCGGCGGGCATTATCGGGTGTGTAGAAAACTCGGTCATTTTGTGTAATTCTCGATTCATCCTCAGGGGCATAAAGTTTCTCAATAAATCCTTTAGAACTTGGTTCGTCCACACGATTGTTGAGCTCCTCAACAATTCTGGCAATTGTTGCCAAATCAACCGAGCTGCGATTTTGAAGATAACATCGTGCAATTGACGCGGCATAGTCCTCAAAGTCGTTACTTGCAAGATACGAGGCATGGGCTTTCATCAAACGAGAGACAATACCGGAGCCACTGAATGCGTCAAATACACGAAGGTGTGATTTACCTATTCGTTTCTTCACTTGTGTAACTGCTTTGCCTATGTGGCCCAATAGCGAACGCTTATTGCCTATATATGTAATAAGTTGATTTGAAAGGTAGTCAATGTTTTCTATTCCAATCATGGAGAGTCCTTCCTCAGGAATGCTCAGAATACATTAGTTTCTTTACGATGTCCGTATTCAGGAGTGACAACTGCATACTGCCGCGAAGCCATTCATTGACCAACGTTTCGACATCTTTGCCTTTCTCCTCAGCTAGTAGTCGTTCAACTTTGAACTTGCGAGTAGGTTCGTAAGCATCCGATTTATCGTACATCAAGAACGGGCAATGAATTGCCCTACTACAAACAGGATTACCTATAAACTCAACATTGAACCACTATTAGTGAAACTGCTGCCTCATCCGGGTAGTGATTTGTTTCTAAACCTTCGCGTATACCGTCAATGTGTTTCTTACTATAGTTTGGACAGTTTGCTAAGTTTAGGAGTTATGAAAAGTTGGCAGTGTTCTCCCGTTAGAGCTCCCGAACAGATGTTAGGATTGGCTTCTAAACCTGTTTTTGGGTCTCTATTGTGTTAGAAACGACTGCTTTT
>JAJDXV010000080.1 GCA_022823085.1 Candidatus Poribacteria bacterium | reverse complement strand
AAAAGCAGTCGTTTCTAACACAATAGAGACCCAAAAACAGGTTTAGAAGCCAATCCTAACATCTGTTCGGGAGCTCTAACGGGAGAACACTGCCAACTTTTCATAACTTATAATCTGATCAAACTGTCCAAACTATAGTATAGACTAATTATCCGTATTGCTTATTGAATGTCAGCTGTCTCGCCAAGCGACCTACACCCCGAACCAATACCGACATTTGATGAGAAAGATGTTTTTTCCAGGATCCGTGAAACTGCTTCGCAATCGGTGAAACGGTCGAAACTCAAGATCCGCTTCTCTAATATCTTCCAACGCAATCTCGCGCGATTGAGACCACACCAAAAACAGCGTACTGCCGGGGCGGAATTCCCAGCGGAGGACGGTGTTGCCTCTCAGCGAACGCCGATGGAAATCAGGGTTTCGCTTTAACGGATAGGATTTGAACTCATAAGACTTCGGTTCAATCAATTCCTTGAAGTTCGCATAGTCGCCAATCGTAATAAACGGTTGCACATAGAACTGAAGGCTCAGTGTCGGCGTGAAACTGATGTTCGCACGTGTGGTGAAGTCAAGCGTTTGGCTCGTTAGCTCACCATAAACGTAGTGTTTCTTGATGTGTCCATTGATGTTTTCTTCAATCAATTCAACCCACTGCGCATCGTCAATCCGATAGCGATACATCGGGCCGATACTTAGCTCAATGTTTGATACAGGACGAATGTTGAGACGGAGACTGACCTCTCTTTCGGAAGTCTGGTTATCATCATCCCACGCGAAGATCGGATTCAGTTCAATCTGAACCATTTTACGGCTATCGGTCCTAAGTTGTGTAAAAATCCACCAACCTGCGGGGTTTTTAATCAGCGTCCCGCCCCGTCGCACATCCGCGTCGTTAAATGACTCCAAATTCCGTCCGATCCAGAGGTCATAGCTCCAATAGTTTTTCAGTGTGGCATCTGTCCAGATTTCAGAATAACGCCCGATGCTAACGCCGTCATAATTCCACTCTCGCCAACCGTATAACCCCAAACTCACTTCTCGGAAAATACTGAACGGCTGCTCCTTTTTGAACATGAGGTCATGGAACCATCTCATCATATCGCCGCGTTGCGTATACCCGATGTCATTTATATCTAAGTCTGGAGATCGGGCATTAAAATTGGTATGAAGTCGCCACCACCCGCCCTGCTTATCAAATCCGAGATGTGCAAAGTAGCCCGACTTGCGCGCCTCAAACGCGCCAGCTTGGCTCGCCGCGAGCATTCCACTAATCTTATACCGTTCCTTCGCGAACCTTAAGTCCCAGTCAAGTCCACCGGCATAAGCAGGATTAGAAGCCTGTCGATTTACCGATGTTGTGATCAGTCCGATGCGAGAGTTCCCTTCCAAAATGTCTTGCGTCACTCGCCCCACAAAGTAATTTGTCAACGGCTCAACCAAATAATCACGGCGTTTGCCTTTCTCTGTAATGTGTGCGTACTCTGTTGCCGTAACTGCCTCCATGATACCGAAGGAGGTGTTGCTGTTGGTTCTGCCGACGATCTTGGCGGCACCGAGAATTGTTGTCGCTTCCGGACGACTGAGCTCCGTCGCGCCGTTCGGAAGTCCAAAATGCCCGGGTTGCCGTCCGATCCGCCGCGAGTAAAAGAATTGATTTTCGCCGCCGCCGAAATTGAAAATGGATGAACCTTTGACAAAAAAGGGTCTCCGTTCCTCAAAATACTCTTCATAGACAGAGAGGTTCAAGGTCGCAGGGTCCGCCTCCACCTGTCCAAAATCAGGGTTGATTGTGGCATTGAGGGTTGTACCGGTGGTAATTCCATACTGGACATCACCGCCAACATTTCCCCACAAATTGGTTTCGCTATTCAGCGTTGTTCTCCCCATCGTGTAGGGGATCAACTCCAAATGGCGAGAGGGGTGGATATCCTCAATTCCTATCAAGTCCCCAAAACGCGATATCCAACCCGGTTCACCTTTCTTAATTAACCGCCAGTGTGCGCGCTCTTTTCTACGGCTAATCTCGCGTTCCACCTGTAGACCCCAGGTGTATTTATCCTTCGGTGAAAATCGGAACATATAAAACGGGATTTTACATTCGACTGCCCACCCATTTTTGTGGATATGGGTCTTTGCTTCCCAGACCCCGTCCCACGCGTTATTCCAACCGTCCGGGCCGCCCCCGCCAACAATGCCATCTATCACAGAACCGGAGGGATAGACGGTAAAGGAAAAGCCGCGCTGTCGGTTGTAGTGCGGGTCAAGAATAATTTGGATTTTATCGGATTCAACGTAATCGTCGCGTCTGACGAGACGCGAAACAATCTTATCGGGTTCGCTATCATAGCACATCATCGCAAAATAGATTGCCTCGTCATCGTAGGCGACTTGGAATGTCGTGCGTTCAGATACAGGTTCGCCTTCATTGGGGTCGCGCTGTCGAAAACCTTCGTGGAGGGGTGCGGTCTTCCAGACGGTATCATCTAAAACACCATCCAATTGTGGCGGTGTGTCTTTGATACGGACAGCAGTTGCAACTCTGTGCGCGGATTCTGTTTCTATTTCAGCCTGCACTGCGCTTAGCGGTAGTAGTACCAAAATCGCCGTAAACACCGCCCAAACGCGCCTCAAGTCTGTTTTAATTTTCAATTATTTTTCCTCAACCTTTCAGGATATTTTACTTATAGTAAAGCCCATACTTATTTCGACATCCGGTGGGTGCCGTATAGGGGTTGGGTAACCCAACCCCTATACGAGCGGCTCGCGGTATTCTCCATCTTGTAAAGTGTCCACATATTTTCGGATTCTACTCTATTTAAATCCGCTTTACTGAGAAAAAATCAGATTTTTAGCACGGTGCTTAATGATAGTCGTTTAGCAATTAGACCCAAAACTAACACCTACATTTCTCAAATTGTCCGAATCGCGGATGACACAGATTATGCTGATCTTTAGAGATGCCTTACCCGAAACCGATTCGGGACCTGGAGGTTTTTTCCAGATAATTGAATGCCGCTGCCCTACCCACACTTTGCACTTGGCAAAATACAACTAATTCGTTATAATAGAATATGGATAAAAAAATAAAAACACCCAGAAACGTCCGGTGGATTGGCGACGCAAAAGAACGGTTGCAGACTTTTCCAGAGCCGGTGCGTAAGGATATTGGACACGCGCTGTATCGTGTGCAGATTGGTGAAGCTCCACCATCGGCAAAACCGATGAGGGATATAGAGTCTGGCGTGTTTGAGATCGTTGACAATTACAACACAGACACTTACCGAGCGGTTTATACTGTTAAGATCGGTCGAAGCATGTATGTGTTGCACTGTTTTCAGAAGAAATCAAAGCGCGGGATTCGTACACCGAAGAAGGACATTGACTTGATTAAACGAAGATTAAGACAAGCTAAGGAAATGGAGAGAGACTTATGAGCAATGAAATTAAGGTTGAAGAAGGCAGCGAGAATATTTTTAAGGATTTAGGCTTTTCCGATGAGGTTGCGGAAGAAGAACTGCTAAAAGCACAATTGGGTTCGGAGATTTTCCGCATTCTGCAGGAACGCAAGCTCACTCAGGCAGAGGCTGCGAAACTGCTTTGCGTTAAGCAGTCTGAAATTTCTCACCTTAAAGCCGCCAAACTTTCTTACTACAGCGTTGAGCGACTGATGACGTTTCTTAATCGGTTGAATCGTGATAGTCAACTACCCAAGCCTAAAGACTTGGGCTTGTAACAGCGTCAAACAGAAATAACTGCTTGGCATGTTTACAGCCTTTGTCTTGTGCTTCGTTTTTGTTTCTCGCTTCATCGAGGGTGGTAACCCACCGCTCTCCACGAAGGGCAGCAGCTGCCCTATAAAGTATGTTGAGTGCAGCGTTGTGGTCCCGGTCTAAAGACATGCCACAAAACTGACAATCAAAACTGCGTATCGCTAAAGAAAGTTTCTTTGGCGACTTCTTACCACAGGCAGAGCATGTTTGCGAAGTGTTCTTCGGATCGACTTGCTGGAAGTGCAGACCGTCTCTTTCGGCTATGTCGGCACACCATTTGAAGAAGATACCCCAAGACGCATCGGATATGCTCTTGCTGAGGTATTTATTCTTAACCATGTTGGAGGTTTTCAAATCCTCTGCGACTAATACATTATTTTCTTTATGATGATAGAGTTTGTAGACGAGTTTCCCGATAAAATCTTTGCGTTTGTTAGCAGTCCGTTCTTGGTGCAAAGCGGACGCATGCACGGCTTTATACCAACGTTTACTGCCTTTTTTACGGCGTGCCATCGTCTGATTGTGTTTATGGAGCAGGCCTTCTGCCTGGCGATACCATTTTGGGTTATCTTCCTTTTCACCTTCGGAAGTCGTCAGGTAATGTGTTGTGCCAACGTCAACAGCAATCGCAGCCGTCGGTTCAACTTTCGGTGTATCGGGGAGTTCACAGGAAATATGAGCATACCAACCACTCGCTTTTTTTACAAGCGTCACTTCTTTCGGGTCGCCTTGAAGCGGGCGGTGCATATAGATTTTGACTTCGCCAAGTTTCGGCACTTTCAAACGGTCATGTTTCCAT
>JAJDXV010000175.1 GCA_022823085.1 Candidatus Poribacteria bacterium | reverse complement strand
AAAAGCAGTCGTTTCTAACACAATAGAGACCCAAAAACAGGTTTAGAAGCCAATCCTAACATCTGTTCGGGAGCTCTAACGGGAGAACACTGCCAACTTTTCATAACTTATAATCTGATCAAACTGTCCAAACTATAGTATCTAAAAGAATGTGTGCATAAATTATCAACCTTCCTGAAATTGATATACTGAAACCCTTGATAAATATTGAACGTTATGGTAAGATAGTAACGTCGGAAAGAAATAAAACGGAAATTAAATTGCGTGATTCGGGAGGGAAGGATGCGTTTTGAGAGGCGGGTTGCCTTTGTAACAGGCGGCGGCGGACCGTTAGGGATCGGCAGAGCCGCGTGTTTAGCGTTCGCACGTGAAGGCGCATCTGTCGTCGTTGCTGGCGGTCGAAGTACGGATGCCGTCGCCGCAGAAATACACGCCGAAGGCGGAAAGGCGATCCCTGTTCCCTTGGATGTTACAGCACCGCAACAAGTTCAAGCGGCAGTAGACACCGCGATGGATACTTTTGGACGCATTGATGTCCTCTTCAATAACGCAGGTATCCTCGGTTCCCAGCCGTTGTTTGAAATAACGCCGGAGCAGTTTGACGAGGTTATGGCGGTTAATGTCAAGGGGTGTCTACTCTGTGCGCAGGCAGTTGCGAAGGTTATGATTCAACACGGCATACGCGGACGTATCATCAACAACTCGTCTATTTATGCCGAAGAATCGCACAGCGGCGTGCTGAGCTATTGTGTCAGTAAAGCGGCACTCAATAGGCTCACACGGAGCCTGGCACTCGAACTGCGACATCACGGCATCACAGTCAACGCTATCGCACCCGGTGGCGGGGCACCGACCGGTATGAACGCATCACAAAATATTCCTAAAGATAACACACTACCTGATTTACCGGCTGCGCCGACAGATGCACCGCCGCTCGAACGGCGCGCAACTGTATGGGATTATATCGGCGCTGTCTTGTTCCTCGCTTCTGACGAAGCTGCCTATATAAGTGGTGATATTATAACTATTGACGGGGGCGCTGTTTCCCGTCGATGAGTTATAGAGGAGAGTCTTCTTGTCGTTCGTTGACACTTTAAAAGCTTTCTGTTTTGCTATCCTTGGATGGCTCAAAACTTATGGATTGCTGCTCAGCATCATCTCTGTTGCCAGCGTTGTGGGTAGTATCCTTTTTTGCACACTGGCTATCGCATATCTACCCTTTGATTATTTTTTGTTTAAAGAGCGGGAGAGCCGTATCAAGCAACCTGCTTTGCGGATAGTCCTTAAGTGCCTAAAGAACCTGCTCGCAGTGCTACTCATTATTCTCGGAATTATTATGTTGCCGTTACCGGGACAAGGTGTTCTAACAATACTGATAGGGATTATCCTCAGCGATATTCCCGGAAAACAGAGATTGGAACGTCGAATCATCAGTTCAAAAGCCGTTTTATCCGCTGCGAACTTTATCCGTTCCCGTTTTAAACGTCCACTGTTTATTATTGAGGACCAGTAGAATACGCTGTATGCGTGATACGGTAATCAGCGTGCGACTTACACACTTTTTGTATAGGTTCGTTATTCGTCTTCAAATCGGATTTTCATCGCGGCGGCGTGGCCTTCAAGCCCCTCGACCTCGGCGAGCTTGACAACTGCTGGCGTGACTTCCCCTAACGCTGCCTTGGTATATGAGATGAGACTCGACTTTTTTAGGAAATCGTCAACGCTGAGTGGTGAAGCGTAGCGGGCAGCGGTCCCTGTTGGCAAGACATGGTTCGGCCCAGCGATGTAATCACCAACAGCTTCCGGGGAATAGGGACCGATAAGAATAGCACCAGCATTTTCGACATTACCGACCCATTCAAACGGGTTTTCAACCTGTATTTCGAGGTGTTCGGGCGCGATTTCATTGGCAAGCGCGAAGGCTTCTGTTAGGTCGGCGGTGATAAACGCTGCCCCATAGTTTTCAAAAGATTGTCTGAGTTCATCGTGCCGAGGTAACGATTGACCTTGAACCGCAATCGATTTTTTTACCTGTTCGGCTAACCCGAGTGAAGGCGTGACAAGAATCGCAGCACTGTCGGCTTTGTGTTCCGCTTGCGAAATCAGGTCTGCAGCGACATAATCTGGGTCCGCTGTGCCGTCAGCGACAACAAGGATTTCACTCGGCCCCGCTAATTTGTCTATATCAACATGTCCGTAAACCTCTTTCTTCGCAATTTGGACATACAGGTTTCCGGGACCGACGATCTTATCGACTGCACGGATGCTCTCGGTACCATACGCCATCGCCGCGACGGCTTGCGCACCGCCGCATTTGTAAATTTCTTGGAGACCGCATTCCGAGGCGGTGACAAGCATATACGGGTTGATAGCCCGATTCCGCATTGGCGGGATACAGACAGCGATCTCTTCTACACCAGCAACAATAGCAGGGATAACGTTCATCAGTAGAGATGAGACGAGAAGTTGACTGATCGCTGGCACATGGACACCGACGCGCTTGAGCGGACGAATGATATGACCGAGCAGAACGCCGTTGGGTTCCGTTGACAACCAGGAAGTCCGTAACTGTTTCTCGTGGAATTTTTCGATGTTTGTTTTCGCATGCGTAATCGCATCTATAAATTCAGATGGCACCTCTAAATACGCTTCCTTAATTTCTTCTCGCGATACCTTTAGTTCCTTTGCTGAGATACGCGGGGCGTCGAGTTTGCGCGTATAGCGGACAACCGCTTTATCGCCCTCTTCTTGCACATCGCTCAAAGTACGCCGGACGACCTTTAGGATGCTTTCATCTGTGAGTTTACCGCGCGCCTGCAACTTAGCGAGAAGATCGTCTGCCGCTGTCGTACGCGTCTGAACAATTTGCAACATCCTTGAATTACCTGTCCTTTCTATTTAGGACTTACGCATGATGCTCTTTTGTACCACAATCTGTTAGATTGTGACGCAAAAACGCCGTGTTTCCAGAAAACTTTCTTCTAACAGAACAGTCTACAGTCAAAATTGCGTAAGTCCTGCTATTGTCGGCGGTGATGACACGGGCTGTGTCATTCCTCAACTCTCGTAATGTTCGCGCCGACGTTGTTGAGTTTCTTTTCTATCGATTCGTAACCTCTGTCGATGTGATAGACCCGCGAGACGACGGTTTCGCCTGTCGCTGCCATCCCGGCTGCAACGAGAACCGCACCGGCACGTAAATCGGATGCCATCACTGGCGCGCCACTGAGTTTTGCTGCCCCGTTAATAATAGCCTTGCTGTCATCAAGCACGATATTCGCACCCATCCGGTTGAGTTCCGCCGCATGGATGAACCGATCCGTATGAACATTTTCGGTGATAACACTCGTTCCAGAAGCGAGGCAGAGGAGCCCCATAATTTGTGCCTGCATATCTGTCGGGAAACCGGGGAACGGTGCTGTGGTGACGTTAACCGGTTGAAGTTCGTTCGGCGTTGTTACACGGACACCGTTAGCATCCCAATCGAGTTCGACACCCGCCTCAACGAGTTTCTCTGAGATAGCAGGAATCTGTTGCGGTGTGATACCTTTAACGTAAACGTCGCCTCTTGTGATAGCACCGGCAACGATAAAAGTACCCGCCTCGATGTCGTCAGAGATAACGGTATATTCGGTGCCGCGAAGCTGCTTGACACCGTGAATCGTTAGGGTGGGTGTGCCGATGCCTTCGATGTCGGCACCCATTGCGTTGAGGAAATGCGCGAGATCGGAGATATGCGGTTCACGTGCCGCCCCGTGGATGATAGTTGTACCTTGTGCCAAGGTGGCAGCCATCATCACGTTCGCTGTCGCGCCGACACTCGGACCGTGTTGTCCGATAAGATTCATCTCTGTGCCGACTAAGCGTTCGGTTTGCGCGTAAATGTAGCCCTCTTCGACGTTCACTTCCGCACCTAATTGTTCTAAACCCCGGATGTGCAAGTCGATCGGTCGCGGACCGATGGCGCAGCCACCCGGAAACGATACTTTCGCTTTACCGAGTTTCGCGACGAGCGGCCCCAAGACATAGATGGATGCACGCATCTTTCGCACCAGATCGTAAGGTGCTTCATATTCCAAATGGTTTATCGGTTCGATATGGAGTGTCGAGTTTTTGAATTTGATTGTGGCACCGAGCCCCTCTAATACAGCGCGGAGGGTCCTGACATCCGTGAGGTTCGGAACGTTATGGAGCACGCTGACACCATCACCGAGGATCGAAGCAGCGACTGCGATCGGAAGCACAGCATTTTTGCAACCGCTAATAGGAATTGTCCCTTCAAGTCTCGTACCGCCTTTGACAATTAATTTTTCCATCTTTTTTCTCCTTGATGTTTTTTTCGCGGCGTATGTTATTGACGCTCTATAGCATAAACGATGCCAATTGGGTACCTGTTACAAACTACGATAATATGTAGGTTTAGACGATTTTTTGCTTGAAAGGTTGTGTTAAAAAAGACACATGTAATCTATTTTTCGTGGAATTTCCTTGCATTAAGAAATGTCGTTTGGTAAAATGTGGTTTTAGTTTCAAATCTTTCAAATTTTTTGAACACAATGAAAGGACAAACAGATGGCAGATAAAACATATCGTGTCGGGGTTATTGGATGCGGGGGTATGGGACGTTCCCATGCAAATAATTGGAAAAACACGGGGCGTGCTGAAGTCGTTACGGCTTCGGACATCAGTGAAGCGTCTGCAGCGAAATTCGCTGAAGAATTCGCACTGCCGACGCACTATACCGATTTCACTGAAATGTGTGAGAAAGAGGATTTAGACATCGTCAGCATCACGACGTGGCAGAGCGTTCGCGCCGAACCGACGATCGCCGCCGCTGAAAATGGGGTCTTAGGCGTTATTACCGAGAAACCGATGGCGGCATGTGTCGGCGACGCACAGGACATGATGGATGCCTGTGAGAAGCACGACGTGAAATTGGTCGTCGGGCACCAACGACGGTTCAGTCCACAGAACTGCGAAGCACGCCGACTCATCGAAGAGGGGGCGATCGGTCAACCGCAAGCGATGCTCCGTCGCGACGGACACGGATTGCTCAATCGCGGGACACACGAGATTGACGAAATGCGTTTTATCCTTGGCGACCCCGCACCGCAATGGCTTATCGGTCAGGTGGCACGCAAGACCGACCGTTGGGAACGCAGGGTTCGGACGGAAGACCTCTGCATGGCGGAAATCTGTTTTGAGGGGGGTATCCGTGGTATCTATGAAAGCGATTTACCGGAACCGGGGCTGCGAGGCGATGCCGTTTATGGCGATGATGGGCAGCTGCGCCGCGGCAGCGACGGCACAATCGAACTCTTGAATAGCAAAGCCGCCGGGTGGCAGACCCTCAAACCCCGGCAAAGCGAGCCGAACCAGTTCACAGAGATGTTAGCATGGATTGAAGGCGAAGTTGACGAACACCGTAACGCCGGCAGACACGGTCTCTGCACCATAGAAATCCTAATGGCGTTTTACGAATCGTTACGTCTCCAAGACGTTGTAACCTTCCCGTTAGAGACGCGTCCGAACCCGCTCGATCTTTTGGTTGAAGGCGGTAAACTACCCGTGTTTGTTGAGGGACGTTACGATATCCGTGCACCGTTCCCAGAAGAAAAGAAATAGCGTAATGGCTGACAGCCGTCAGCCATCAACAATCTACATCTTTCCCTTCACTGCCGTAAACCGCCATCCGTTCCTGTGTGGTCAGTTCGCCACTACTCACCGGTTTGTAATGGAGTTGGAGCGCGCGCCGTCGCTGCTCGGATTGGTTCGCCGGACTCCCGTGATGCGTCAATCCGTGCCAGAAAAGGCATCCGCCCGGTTTCAGCGGCACCATCGTATCCCGTCCAACGGGGACATCTGTATCGCAAATCTGCCAATCTCTGCGTTTGAAATGGATCATCGGCCCCTCGTCATGTGAACCCGGTATGACGTGCATACATCCGTTTTCAGGGGTCGCTTCATCTAAGGCGATCCATACGCCGACAACTGTCGTCTCTTGCGGCACATTAAAATAGGCGCAATCCTGATGCCACGGCTTCTCTGATCCATGCAGCGGCGGTTTCACGAGTGCCATATCTTGGAAGAGTTGCGGTGTATCCGCCATGATCCGTGTGAGGACATCGAGGAGTCCGGGATGCGTCGCTATAGCGTTCAGACGCGCGTCGTGGTTCACATAGTTGAAGATCTTTCTGATGGCATCACGCCGTTCTTGACCTTCCAGCTCGTCCTTCGCTTTCGCCAGGGACGGCTCGAATTGGATGGCCCGGAAGTCCGGACACTTCCCATCCATGAGATGGATCATACCTGCCAATGCGTCCGAGACCTCGGTAGCACTGAAGGCATCGTTGATAACCAGATAGCCGTATCGGTGGAAGTATTCGATGTCCGCTTCGGTTACGGCTGCGAAACCACCGGAAATACCGTCAGCAACCGTATCGAAACGATAGAGGTCCGGTGGATATGGGATTGCGGCGACGTTGCTATGTTCGCCTGTCGTTGGATTGTTCATGCATAAACTCCTTAGATTTCGCCGCGGCTTTCACGGGTCATTAAGGTCAAGAAATCTTCAACACGGTCAATAGCGGCTTGCGCCCGATCGCGTGCTGATGCGTCTTTCTCCGCTTCATCTAACCACTGTTTCCGTTGTGGGAGCCATTCGTTTGTCAGGTGGTCAAGTTGGTTCAAGAAGTGCGGGTCCTCATTCTCACTCACAAAATATTCGATGATGCCGAGCAGCCCGTATTTCCGATTGATCTCCATATCGCCTAATTCATCTACCATTTTCAAGAAAAGTTGCTGATTCCTGTCCTGTCGCCCTTGTGCAAGTTCACGAGAGGATTCGGTTAGCAGTTTGTCAACGAATTCCTGTTTGGAGTTAATCCAGCGCGGCAGGTTCCGCACGTAATCCTCTAAATCGAAACTTCCGCGTTGGCGTGCGAAATAGGAGTGAATGTGAATGTTTCGGAAAAAACCGGTATAGCCGACGTTCGGATCCATCGTGTCTGCATCATAGAGGATCTGGTTTTCAATCCTGTTGTAGAGCAGTTTAAAGTTCTCCTCTGTGAGGTTCGTAGGTTTTAGATGTGCGAAGACAACAGCCGTCGCGGCTTCTACGAAAGCCGGTTCAAAATCGTACATCGCCAAGACATTTTCAGTAATAACTGCTCCAGATTCGTGATGGACCTTGCCGTGGAGGTCATGCTTATCGTAGAGTTCGGTAACAACGTTCTGACCTGCGGGGGTGAGCGTTTCGTTTAACCAGAACCCGTCATCGGTGAAGACACGTTTCCCTTCCGCGTCGGTCTTAAAATCACCATCATAGCGTTTGGTGATGTCGTGCAGCGTGCCGGCAACTTCGAGCAGTTTCACGTCGCCGCCTTCGCGTCTACCGAGTTCCATACTCGTCGCCCGCACCCGCAGGGTGTGGTTCCATGTGTAATGCCGCCATTGGAAACCGACACGGTTGTGTTCCCAGAGTCCGAAGGTTTCGTTAACCAAAGTTTCCAATTCACTCAAGACTTGACTGTAATTCATGCAAATCTCCTTGTAAGTAGTTGTCAGAGGAATTAGCCGTCAGCCATCAGCCGTTGGCTGTCAGAAGAAGAGTTGTCGGTTATCCGTACGCAGTACACAGTACGATTTTTCTGCGAAAAATCTTTCAGTTGTCAGTTATAAGCGATATTTGGTCGAACCCCCGTTAATCTGAGGCGTTATATTTTACAGCGATGAGCGATAACCCGTGTGCGGGTGCTGACATCCCTGCGACAGCTCTATCTCTGGCATCCAAAATACGACGCAGTTCCGTCTCGGCATCCCCGCATTTTATACATTTCAGGACGGTGCCGACGATGGCGCGGACCATACCGCGTAGGAACGCGTCCGCCTCAATTTCAAAATAGATGTACGGACTGTTCTGCCACCAGTACGCCTCATAAATCTCACAGACCGGGTTTATACGGTCGCTACCCGCCTTTTGGAAAGCGGAGAAATCCTGTTTTCCGATCAAGGTTTGGCAGAGGTTATTCATGCTATCGACATCAATCGTTTCTGGATAGAAGTAGCTTGTCTGCCGTGAAAGCGCGCTTCGGTGTTCTCTATTCAAGATCGTATACCGATACCGACGGCTCGTCGCGCTGAACCGCGCGTGGAACTCGGCAGACACCTCCGTTGCGGCGCAGACAACAATATCGCGTGGCAGCGTGGCGTTGAGTCCTTTCTGGAAAGCGACGAGCGGCATCTCTGCCGTCGTGTGGAAATTTGCGACCTGTCCCTCCGCGTGGACACCGCTATCCGTCCTGCCTGCCCCGATGATCTGGATCGGTGTTTTCGTTAGTTTCGACAAAGCCTTCTCAACTGTCGCTTGGACGGTCGGCTGGTTCGGTTGTGTCTGCCAACCGTTGTAGTTCGTGCCATCATACTCAAGCACGAGTTTGATATTTCGCATGATGTCACCGTGTGAATCGGCACTTGAAAGCCTAATGTATAAAGACTATCACATTCTGTAATAAGTGTCAAATGAATTTGGTTGAACGAAGTTTAAGGATTTAATTCGGTAATGCATCAATAACCTCTTGGTAGGAGCGAGCTGCGCTCGCGATCTTTCCTAAGAACGGGCACATATGTAAAGCAAAACCATGATCCAAATCGTACAATTGAATACCCCTGGGTAGGAGCGAGTGTTTTTGCTGGGGTGTTTCTTATGCTCGCGATCTTTCCTAAGAACGGGCACCTATGTAAAGCAAAACCATGATCCAAATCGTACAATTGAATACCCCTGCCTAAAGCCTTGATTGTTCTCGTGCGATATGATATTATATCTTTTGAGTCAGGAATAGTAACGAACACAAGTCGATTCACTCGTGAATGGAGGTGTTGTTATGATCAGTCGACAAGCAATTGAAGCCGCTTGTAATGACATCGTGCGCGAATTTTCGCCATTGCAAGTAATTCTCTTTGGCTCCTATGGATATGGCACGCCGACGGAGGATTCGGATGTTGATCTGCTCGTTGTCATGGCGATTCCGGAAGCAGAGACGCGGCGGCAAGCCGTAGAAATCCGGCGACGTATTCCTTACCGTTTCCCCATGGATCTGCTTGTCCGGTCCCCAGAAGAGATGGCTTATCGCCTTTCGCATAACGACTGGTTTCTTCGAGAAATAACTGAAAAAGGCGAGGTGCTTTATGGCACCGCAGATGCCTTACAGGACGCACTGGCAAACTGCAAGACTGTAAAGGAGAAGGATGCAATGAATCCGTTGACACAGGAATGGGTCCAGAAGGCGGAGGGAGATTATGCAATTATGCATCAGAGCTACACCTCATCAAATCCAATATACGACGGTATCTGTTTCCATGCCCAACAGTGTATCGAAAAATATCTCAAGGCGTGGCTTCAAGAGATGAACATCCCCTTTACGAGGACTCATGATTTAGAACGACTCCTGCGTTTGATTGTTTCTACGATCCCTGATTGGGAAGCCTGGCAGACCGATTTTGAGGCACTTTCTGAACATGCCGTGGATTTCCGTTATCCGGGAAAAGCCGCTACTGCCGCTAATGCCGAGCACGCTATAAAGACTTGCACGCAGGTTCGCCAAGCAGTTCGAGAACAGTTAGGATTGCCGCCGACTGACAATTGACGAAAAAATACCGGAACAAAAAATCGAATGAAGGTCTACCACGTTCAAAAAGCGCATCACGGCACCCGTTTAGACCGGTTCCTGATGGGTGCGACGGCGGAGCTGTCGCGGACCCATCTCCAGCGACTGATTCGCGACGGCGATGTCACCATCAACGGGACGGTAACGAAACAGACGAGTTATCGACTCCGCACGGGTGACCAGGTGTGCTTAACGCTTCCACCGCCGCGTCCGCTCGACACCGCAGCACCTGAGCACATCCCGCTTGACATCCTTCACGAAGACAGCTATCTCATCGTTCTGAACAAACCCGCCGGTATGCTTGTTCATCCTGCAAGCGGTGTGAACAGCGGCACGCTTGTCAACGCGCTGCTCTCACACTGCACAGACCTATCCGGTATCGGTGGTGTGGAACGTCCCGGTATTGTGCATCGGCTGGATAAAGACACGTCGGGCGTCCTTGTCGTTGCGAAGACGGATGTCGTGCATCGTGGACTCTCCGCACAATTTGAGGCGCATAGTATCACACGGCAGTATATCGCTATTGTATGCGGTGTGCCATCGGATGCCACCTGTACAATTGACGCACGCATCGCGCGGAGCCGTCGCGATCGGCGGCGGATGACGACAGTCAAAACGGGTGGGCGGCACGCCGTTACACACTACGAAGTTTTGGAGCGGTATCCGCAATTCGCGAGCGTTCAACTCACCTTAGAGACCGGTCGGCTCCATCAGATTCGTGTCCATCTTCAGCATATCGGGCATCCGGTGGTCGGTGATGCGGTTTACGGCGGCGAACAACGCGCACTAAACGATGCAGAAACAGCAGCATTGAAACACGCACTCGCACGCCTGAAACGTCAAGCGTTACATGCCCGGCATCTCGGCTTTACGCATCCAGTAACAGGCGAAGACGTATCCTTCTCAACACCGATCCCCGAAGACATGCAACAGGTTGTCGATGCCTTAAGACAGAATGATATGTGAAACTTGCCTCATTTTCGTGTTATGTGTTATACTAAATCAAAAAGGAGGGACATCATGTCAGATCAAGATTTTCGGGAACGTGTACTATCCACCTTAGAACGGTTGGAACAGAAATCCGAACGGTTAGAAGAGAAGTTTGACAAAAAATTTGTGTCAATGGAAGAGAAGTTTGACAAAAAATTTGCGTCAATGGAGGAGAAAGTTGATAAAAGGTCTGAATCTATAGAAACCCGTTTCGGGCTTTTGGAGCAGAGCGTCAGTTGGATTCGCGGAAAATTAGAGGGCAATTTAGAGACCGGCACGGTTCTGTGGGCCCGTATCGCAGTTGCGACAGCGATTGCTTCTGCGATAATTGCTCTGTTTGCACTGTTTAGATCGTGATTGAAATGAAATCGGTATATTAAGAATACAGAAAAGGTTATCCGTTTATGGAATATGTTAATTTTGGAAAAGCAGGCGTTAAAGTGAGTCCGATCGCTTTGGGGTTGGGACTCAGAGGACAGCGCGATGAAGCCGCCGCCGAACGGTTGGTTTCGCACGCCATCGATGTCGGTATCAATCTTATCGACTGTGCGAACGTCTATGGCCCTATGGACGACCGCGCCAACATCGGTCGCTCCGAAGTCGTGCTCGGCAAAGCCATCCGAGGCAAGCGCGACGATGTCGTGATTACATCCAAAGTCTGTAGTCGGATCGGCCCCGGTCCGAACGACGACGGTTTATCTCGTTATCATATCATGCGTGAGGTAGAACGTTCCCTATCTCGACTCAACACCGATCATATTGATGTCTATCTTGTCCACGTCTACGACGCAACGACCCCGCAAGAAGAGACGCTTCGCGCCCTCGACGATCTCGTGCGTTCCGGTAAGGTTCGCTATCTCGGCTGTTGTAATTATCAGGCGTGGCAGGTCTGTAAGGCACTCTGGACCGCCGACAGCATCAACGCAACGCCTCATACATGTGTCCAGAACATGTATAATCTACTGAACCGCGACTTAGAGACAGAGATGTTCGGGCTGGTGCGTGAAGAGGGATTGGGTGTGATGTGTTATAGCCCGTTAGCCGTCGGCTTATTAAGCGGTGTCTATTCACCAGATGAACCGCCACCAGATGGCACGTTGTGGGCGACACGGTATCGTGAAGAATTTGACCGTCGAATGCGCGGCGCGACCGGAACGGTGATCGCAACGCTCAAACGGCTCGCTGGAGCGTTAGGGAAAACGCCCGCACAACTCGCCGTGGCGTGGCTGTTATCGCACCCAGAGGTTACCGTCGCTATCAGCGGGAGCGACACGATCGAACAACTCGACGATACACTTGGCGGTGTCGGTTGGGAACTCGATCCTGAAGTCCGATCGGAATTGGACGAGGTCTCTCGCTCGTTCGTCCGTCTCATCGCACCACCGTTTTAGTTAAGGCTACGCTGGAAGGATGGAAGGTGTGTTGTAGCACGGTTTCCTGTTAGGTTGTGCTTGTTTGTGGAAGGATGGAAGCGAGGAACGGAGAATGGAAAGAACGCATAATGCACTTGACAAATCCGAATTAGCGGGTTAAAATATTTTTCGTTGGGATTTCGGTCGCGTCGGATTTCAGTGTTATCAACGAATAGGAGAAATCGTGCGAGATAAGTGTCTCATCTGCTTCTTAATCTTGCTCTCCATTGTGCTTGTCGGATGGATAGGCGGCTGGACGCGTGCACTGAAAGCCGGCAACGAGGCATACACCGACGGCGATTACCACGCAGCACAGATCGCTTTTCGGGAGGCAGCACTTCAGAAACTTGACAGTCCGCTCGCGCACTATAACCTCGGCACCGCACTCTATAGAAACAAGAAGTTTAATGAGGCGATAGAAGCGTTCAGAGAAGCGTTAGCAAAGCATAACGGGGACACCGAAGCGACGTTGAATCTTGCACATATCTATTACAACTTAGGGAACGCCGAATTTAAAATGGGCGATCTCAGACGCGCAATTGACGCTTATAGGCACGCGCGCCGCTTGAAGCCAGAGGATGCAGACGCAAAACATAACCTCGAATTGGCACTTCAACTCGCACAACAGCAAGAGGACTTCGCACGGCAGCAGAAAGCCGATAAAAACACCGAACCGCAAACGGAGCCGAACGACATCGGCGAAGCGGAGGCAGCGCAGCTCCTAAAACACTTAAAGAAGAATGAAAATACGCGACGGCAAAAATTATTACAGCAACAGCGCAAAAGCGGATACCGACGGAACAAAGATTGGTAAACTTCAGATCTTCCACGCTTCCACGCTTCCAACCAAGCGTCTTCTCATCTTTTTCATCGGCATCGTTTGCACCCTCCTTGCAACGGAGGCAGAGAGCCGAGAGATTCATGTCGCTGCTGTTGTGAAACCTCGGTATATCCAACTCGGTGAGAAGGCGCGTTTGGACCTCACGATCTCCGGGGAGACGTTTATCAAACATATCGAGGCACCGAAATTCAACTTCCTCCCCGATTTCCTCGCGGTGCCACTCCATTCCGAAACGACACCACGGCTCGAAGCGGACAAGATCGCTGTCTCCATGGCGTGGGCGTATGAACTGATTCCGCAAGCTGTCGGCGACTTTGCGCTCCCAGATGTCCGATTCGCCTATCAAGGTGGCACCTATTTCGCGAACCCCGGCTCTGTTCGGGTCGGTCATGTCGATACCTACGAAGACCCGTCAACCGGTAGCATCCACAAAGTCGAAGCCGAAGTCGATACCACCGAACCGTTTCTCAACGCGCCATTTACGTATACCTTTCGCTACCTCTACACCGCAGTGCTCCCGACGCGAGCGTCCCCAACCCCACGGCTCCCGGAATTCCGTGATTTTTTCGTCGAGACGCTTCAAAAAGCACCCCTATACACACAGCAAATTCGCGGACGGACATTTTGGGTACAGGCGTACACACATAAATTATATCCGAAAAAAAGCGGTCAAATCGCTCTCACACCGGCTGAACTGCTGCTACCGATCCCGCGAGGACACAAAACCTTGAAAACGGAACCCTTGACGCTGGAAGTGCAACCGATTCCCGAAACAGGCAGACCGCCGCATTTCAACGGTGCTATCGGTGAATATCAAATCTCTGCTGAAATTGAGCGCGGTTGGGTAGAAATCGGAAACGCACTCACGCTCACGGTCAGGATCTCTGGACACGGTAACATCCAGACGGTTGAGGTACCCGCGCTGCCAAAAATCGCCGGGGTCATGGTAAGCAAACCGCCTAATTCAACGGAATACACCAGCGCGACAAGCCGGGTTTACACCTACGTCTTAACACCTGCTCGAACGGGTGCCTTCCGTATTCCCGCGATTAAGTATGTCTACTTCAATCCGAACCGTGCCGTCTATGCAACCACGGAGACGCTCCCGATTCCGGTCTCTGTCCGTCCGAACCCGAATCATTTGGTTGGAGGCGATGATACCGATCCACCACCGTGGCGGCTCTGGCTAATCCTATGCGGAATTCTGGTACTCGGACTGTTGGTCGCCGGGGTGCTCTGGTATCGTGCCGGATTCCAACGGTCTACAGCGGCATCGGTAAACGCTACAACAGGAACGGGAACACCCGATAGCGGTGAGCAGAAACGCCCGAAATCACAACGTCCGGACACGGAACCTTTAACACCTGTTTCACAGGCGCGTCAAGCACTCACGTCGCTCCATCAGCGCGGCACAGCGGACGCAGCGACGGCGTTCGCGAATACACTCGCGCAGGTGCTTTATGAATATCTTGAAAACACATTTGGACTCGCACAACGGAGTATTGACACGGCGCGTGAGGTCTGCACGCAGGCGGGTGTCTCGGCATCTGTGCTTGACGAACTCGTCGATCTCCTGACGAAATGCGATTACCATCGGTTCGCACCCGTGCCACTCTATGCCGAAGAACGACAGGCACTCATCGGACGCGCCGAAACTGTTATCAGCGACATGGTTTCCGTCGGAAACCATCAGCCGTCAGCCAGCAGCACTTAGCGTCCACTTACTTGCAGGCGGGGTTTGAAACCTCGCCGTAATCGACCTAAAGGAACTTAAAACATGGACATATTCTCTCTTTTCACGCTCTGGTTACACGTTATCGCCGCAGTCGTCTGGGTCGGTGGTAACCTCATCTTAGCGATGGTCATTGTCCCGCATTTCAGACAGAGTCTTCCACCTGTCCAACGCATCAAACTCTTGATGCAGATCGGCAAACGTTTTGAACCGATCGTCTGGGGTTGCATCGTTGTCCTCTTTTTCACCGGTATCGTCAACATCTTCTTCGCCGTGGACCTGACCTCCGCAACCGCGCTCTCGAACGCTTTTATGCGGACACTCCTCATCAAGATTGTGCTTTTCTTTGTGCTGATTATCCTGACGGCACTACACAGCATGATCTTTGCGCCGCGCTTAGCAGCAGCGATTGAAACGTTGGACCCGACACTTGAGGAACTCCCACCGGAAATCAAGCCGCTCCGATCGCAGATGTCGATAGTATCGAGCCTGATGGGAGTCGTATCGCTCTTAATCCTACTCGCTGCAGTCGCCTTACGAATGGGGATTTAGCGGATTGCAAACGAATCCTATACATTATAGAAGATATAATCTCCCTTCGGGGGGTTTGCCTGTGTAGCGTATCGCCGCGCCACCTTTATATTCTGCTGACGCTTTTTTAATTACATCGCGTGATGGACTGTGAACAGCGACCACCCCGGATATGAGTTCGGTGTTTTCGCTATGTTCGCAATCAATTATAAACAGCCATTGATCAGGATATCGTTGCACCATCTCATTGATTGTCAAGCGCACATTCTTCATGTTTAATCCTCCTGTCCTATTTGTTTAGGACTTACGCATATCGCTCTTTTGTACCACAATCTGTTAGATTGTGACGCAAAAACGCTGTGTTTTCAGAAGAATTTCATCTAACAGAGCCACCTATAGCCAAAAGTGCGTAAGTCCTGTTGTTAAAATTCTACGCGAGTATAGAATTTGTGTATATTGTATCCAATTTAACCAGAAGATTCAATAAAATTTGTATATTAACCTGAGTCCTAATAACTGTATACTATTTTCTTGGAGTTGCCGCTATGCGAATTAAAATCGTCGCCGATATCGGGAACGGTCTTACGCTTCCCATCAACTATAACTACCTACTTGCGGGTGTCATCTACCGATTCCTCGCCGAGTCCGATCCCGAATACGCGTCCTTCTTACACAACGAAGGCTATGCCGCCGCAGAGAAACGGTTCAAACTCTTCACCTTCTCACAACTCATGGCGGAACGCAGACGCATCACCGGCGACCGGATCCATTTCGGTTCAACATTAACGTGGCAGGTCTCCTCACCCATCGAACGGTTCCTCTCCCATTTCGCCGATACGCTCCTAACCGAGGGCAGATTAACGCTCGGACACGAGCCACTACAAGTCAAAGATGTCACCGTGCCGCGTATCCCGCGTTTCCAGTCGGAGATGTCCTTCCGCTGTCTCTCTCCAATCGTGATGACGACTGTCCGTGAACATAACGGAAAACCGTCGATGCACTACTGCATGCCGGACGATCCTGAGCTTTCGGAACTCATCCGTCAGAACCTCCTCCGCAAACACGAAGCCATCCGCGGTCGCGCCCCGCACGACGACACGTTGACCTTCCGTTTCGATACCGATTATATTCGTAGACGCAACGGTCGTGTCACCCGTCTCGTGGATTACAAAGGCATCAAAGTCAGAGGCGTGTTGTGTCCGTTCCGTGTCTCTGGCAGTGTCGCCTTGATCCAGACAGGTTACGAATGCGGGTTCGGCGACAAAAACAGCGCCGGTTTCGGCATGGCAGATGTCTAACCCTGAGGTTCGTCAGCGGTCTGATTTTTGTCGTCCGCAGTGCTCTCTTCGGTATTATACCTTAGGCTCCGCTGACTGCAGTTTCTGTGTGACAAGTGTGTAAAGACTTATTCCTGCTTTCGCTGCTTCATCTGTCAGAAAATGGTAGAGCTGAGCATCAACAGGAACATTGAAAGGTCCCTCGTATTCATTCCGCGAAGGTGCTTTTGGAATGGGTTCACCGTCCATCTGATAACATTCCTTCATCAGTTCCCACACTGTTTTTAGTTCATCGAGTGCCTCGACCGGTGTCGCTCCGAAAGCCGAGACATTCGGGAGTTCTACAAGATGCGCGAGATAATCACCATCTTCGTCGAAAAACACGTTAACCATGAAGCCATCAAAATCGTCGCGGTTATTCTTCTTCATTTGCTTTCTCCCGATTATATTGTTTGAGAAATTGCCGAACTTGGTACCGTTTTGCCATGGAACGATTAGGTTGGACGATGAGACGGTATCCATTGGGCGAGTACCAAGCCCGATGACTCCCTCGTTGACGGCGTTGCGTCCATCCGCATTGACGCAGGAGTTGTTCAAATGCCCTAAATTGTAACCCATTCGGGTTTCGCCGTGCCTTATCAAGCAAAGTATCTCTTCGATTCATGCTATAATTTTAACGGTTTACCTAACAAAAGTCAACCTAATTGTCGATTTTCCAAAGGTTTATATTGCATTAACTGCATCGTCTACTGATTACGCAAATTGAGGCTTTTAATCGAACCAGTAATGAAGTGGTCGAAACCAAACCCACCGAGAAGGATGAACCGAAGCGCACAGTCAAAAACACCTTGCTTAATGTTTCGCCTTTCTGATATACTCTTTAAACCAGTTTAGGGGTGGCACTGCAACGATCGGCACTTGCCGTTCTGCCACCCTCCCATCGTTGCAGGGGGATAAATCAAACTGGAACTGGAACACCCCATGAAAACGATTTTGATTCTCTTGATACTATCATCCGCACTCGCGATGCCGACAATAGCGGCACTTGACGATGCCGATCTTGACAAAATCCGAGTGATTGTCAACGAGGCAAACACACCTATAAAAACAGATGTCGCATGGCTTCGTGGTAAAATGGACAGCCTTGATAAACAGATATCCTGGCTCATGATTCTCATCGTGGTAGCCGTCGGACTTCCACAGGCTATTATTGCGTGGCGTGGCAGAAAAGATCGCGCACTCGAAAAGCAGATTGAAAAACTCACGCAGGAAATCGAAACGCTCAAACAACGCCAGATTGTTAGCCCGTGACACAGCCGCCCTCCCATCATAGGAGATAAAGGGGACTGGAAAATCCTGTTCGGTGGCGAGAGTAAATGATGTCTCCAACTATCTTACTGAACTTGAAGTAGAAGATCTAATCCCCTTCATACGGATAGATCAGATAACGAAAGCCTTCACATATAATACGGATTTAGGGCGGAAGTATCCAACGCGTATCGTCGAAATCTATTACGATTCAAAACTGCATGGTACAGCGTGGCGCAAACGACACGCACAATTTGCATTACACCTTGATGATGATCTGATGGACGGTTTGGATTATGACAATGTGGCAGTGACAGAACTCGTAGTCCCGTATGGCGAGACTGCTTTAGAGGAGGTCTTGCTTTAAAACAACTAAGCGGTTTCAGTTTTTCGGAAATATAATAAATTTTTAGTTGACTTAGGTTAATATATATTGTATAATTTGTTTATGTTTTTTGAAAGGAGGTTATTGTGGAAAACGCCAGTTTGATAATTAAACATGAATTAAACAATAAAACACGAATATCAACGTAGGTTGGATTGAGGGGTAAAGCCACAGTCTCATTTTCCTTATACACTATGTCGGCTCCTTCAATGAACCGTTGGGGTAGATAGGTGTAGCGAAACCCGACATTTCAAATCATGTTGGTATCATAATGCGTTGGGTTTCACTCGGTTTCTGGTGATTTCAGGCTTCTTGGTTATTTGAAAACTCTCTGCTATGTGCGACTTTTAGTAGGTCTCCGTTCAACCCAACCTACAGACTAAAACATACCCAGATGAAATTTGACTCTCAAAATGAGTAATGTTGTGAGGTGTGTGTTTGTTCGGATACGGAGCCCCGAATAAACAGATAAGGATCCCTGTTTTGTCCAATTTGAACGTCAAAACTCATTAAGGGTGAGCTCCGGCGACATCTAATCATCTAATTATAACTTGACTATTTAACTGGATTATTATATTATATTTTATATTAAGGCAAATTGACCAAGGAAAGCATCAAAATGACAGAATTTAACTTCGGACCAATAGCGAGAACTGAGGCAGGCAGTACAAAGTACACCATCAATCTCGCCTCATTTCCGCTTCATGTTATGCTCAATGCTCTTGTTGGTTCAACAAGCGTTGAGGAATTTATCGCCTGGCTTTGGCATGATCTGTACAAGCCTGTCTTCTATTGGGATCATGGTAAAAGCGGACTACGTTGGAATCATATTCCAGGAATCGGCGTTTTTAAGCAGGCAGAACAAAAGTTTGCACATCGTACAAGAATTCGCGAAGGTTTAGTTAGTACACATCACTTTAAGATGAAAAATGCATCAGGAGATTGGTTGCCGCGGTTGCAAATTCTAGAACCTAATATCATTTCAGATCAGGCAGATCAGGTCAATCTCGGTGCTACCGTAAACTATATTCAATTGAGTCTTGCTGTGCAGCCCGCGTTACCCACCTTGTTAACTCGTTCAGTTATTGCAGATGCTTTTATTGAGGTGGTGACAAAAGATGTAGCAGGAGCATTAGAACAAGCATTCATTGATGATGGACGTGTACCAATTGAACGGGTCCAATTTAAATTTGAGACTAAGACAAACACAACTTTTTCGCTACAACCAACAAATGCTGAAATTTGGCATGAAGTCGGGAGACATTATGATGTTTACATGGACGATAAGACGTTCATCATGCACCATATCACCCCCGTGACATCCGAAAAACAAAAACTATTTAATACAACGTTTACAGCAGATTTAACAGGAAAACCACTGTTACCTAACGAAATGTTGGACACCACTGTGTCATTGTCAGAACTGTTGGTGGTATATCAAGACAACCGGACAGTAATAATTGCCGTTCCGCAGTCTCAACTTTATTCCGATGATTTATCAAAAAAGATTCAAAAGATTCAAGAAATGACGCTTGATACAAGTCGTCGTCGACTTGAACAGGACTTTAAAGTCTTGACACAAAAAGATGGAGTTGATTATCTCAAAGCTGCTTTTGATAACCAAATTGAAATTCGCGAAGTTCCCCCTAAAAAGGGTCTCTTTCGTCCGTTAAATGATGCCATCCAACGTCCTGCGGAAATGCTTTCTAATATCAGAAAATCGTCAAAAAAGAAAATCTGTCGTTTGACTGGAACACCGTTCGTTTCAAACCTACCTCCTGCTCCAACAAGATTAGACAAGTTGTTTTCAAGCAAATTTGTTGACACGGAATTCATAGGTTTTGAAGAAGATGTTGCCCCATTAACGCATTTATATGTGATTAACTCACCAGAAGCCAAAAAAGGCGTTTCCGCGCGCAAGTCACTTCGCGGATCTTTTGCTTTTTTTGCGCCAGTTTCACATTTTGCTGCTGACCAGCAGGAACTGAAAGCCGTTGAACAACCCCCTTTGGATATAGGAGGGCGTTTTCGCAATGAACTCAACCGTATCACAGTTACAACTCAGGAATTCACACTTTTTCAACAAATGTCACGGCGTGTAATTGTGAAACTTTGGCAGCAGATCGCTCCAGATGAACACCTTCCACTGCCATATCTTGGAGCTATTGCTTTGACCCACGAATCAAATGATCGTGTTCGCAATCTGTTACCACATCTTGACTTTATTTTCTCAGATGTTGCTTTAAAAGCCTATCCATTTGAGTCAGAAGTATGCCCCGCGATAGAAGTTGCTCTGGGGACCACTATAAAACCTGATCGATCTGCACATCAAAAACATACGCTCCTTAAGATGGCACCTCATATCACTACAGTAAATACCGAATCAACCATACCGATATTGATTGATGACAATGTGCAAGTAAGTTTGACTAAAGCATTTTTTAACCGAGGAAAACTTTTAACAGAGGTCACGAATGAACTCAAACGTTCAAAAAAGAGAGTGAACCAGAAAAACCTATGGCTGAAACTGGTACTTTCTAATAACGATCCAGTCACAGCTGTTCTTGAGAGTTCTACCGCAACAATCAATGTAGGACGACTCCCGAAAAATTCAAAATTAGAGGATATAGCGTTTAAAGACGCAGAAAATTTCTGGGACAGACATATTGATAGAGGTGATTTTGCCGAAAGTTGGAAGCAATATGAAGAGTTAAAACAAAATGCAGCAAACGCTCTTGAGGAATTTCCTGCACTTCTGCTACTTTTGCAAGCCCTTCAAAAACAAAAGGAAGCCCCGCAAAAACAGACAAAAGTTGAGAAGAATAAGACAAGTGCCCCTCAACAACTTGATTTATTTTCACCACAAAACACGGATGAAATTTAGGAGGATTCACCCATGACGCAACAACAAAACAAGCCAAAAACTTTAGAGGAGACTTTAACTGATGCACTACAAGCAACTGGGAAACTTGATTTAGATAAATCTGTCAAGTTAGCAGTTCAAACTCTCCTTCTGATGCGAGGTCCGCTTGACCCAAAGCTATTTAAGCGTAAGGACATGTTTAATCCATACCCCGTACTGGTCAAGTATATACGTGCCTCTAATTCAGAAACGCTTGGAGGTTTGGTGAATGATGTGCAGTTAGCGATTTCCCCCAATTTCATTACACTACGGTGCCTTGGGGAAGTAACTGAAGCAATCTATCAGTCTAAAACGGAACACGTTGATGAGGCATTGAGACTTTTGAAAGAAGAAACAACGCCATTAGTAATGCTCATGAAAAAAATCTATCAAGAGGCACGGGGAGGAATTGATGAGGCAGATGAAGCCCAACTCCTACTTGAAGATGCCGGTGAAGGAGAAGCATAACATGAAACAAACTAATCACACCCTTGTTGATGTAAAGTTGACATTTGCATACCTTGCCGAACAGCCGATCATTCATACAGAAGAGACTATTGGAAATATAAGTAAACTCAAACAAATGCGCGTCATTTACAAAGGAAAGCCTGTGTCTGTTCCTGCATTATCTGGTAACAGCTTTCGAGGTCAATTTCGTGACATTCTTGCCGACGCACTCTGTTCGCGCCTTAGTAATCAAGGAAAACAACTACTCAGATTCGACGATAACGATGTCTACACTATCTTGTATAGTGGTGGAGCACTCTCCGAGAAAAGCAAAGCGGGAGATCTGATCTATGATTTTGCTAATCATCTGCCTTCAATGCGGTTGATGGGATCCGCATTCGGAAATGTGATGCTTCCTTCTAAACTGGCAATGACACATATTGTGCCTTGTGCAGAGGAGACACGGGAAATTCTACAACGGATGTATGAAACACTTGATGAATGTCCTGTTCCTCCAATGAATGAATGGACAAGTGCACGGAATCTGTTCTTTAACGACGGTCCGCTCACACGGAAGGATGATAGCAAGGATCTCACACGGCAACGGTTTGTTGACCTTGGATCACAAACGGAAGATAAAGATCCCCAACAGATGATTTACCATGTTGAATGTATTCCTGCAGGGACTTGGCTATTGCAACAACTTTACTCTAAATTTCCGGTTGATCAATTGGAACTCGGTTGTCTTTTTGATGGATTGAATGCTTTTCTACGTCAACCCACAATTGGCGGAAGAAGTTCTGCTGGATATGGACAAGTCCATATCCAATTACAAGGTTCTGTTGGGGCTGAACCTGTGCTATTGAATGGAGATTGGTCGGAAACCATCAAAGATGCACTCAAGGTCTACCAAAATTATCTAACAGAAAAACGGGAAGATATTCTTAAAGCTCTAACCGTTCAGACTGAAGAGATAAACGAATGATATCGCGTCGATCTAATTCAGTGTTCCAACCTGACCTGTCTATTAAGAAATTACTCGAAGAGGCACAGTACCAATTCGGGGTAAAGACAGGAAAGGACATATATGAGCTTCGTTTAAATTTAGCTACATCAGCAGTTACCACTGCTGAGAAGTCAAATGCCCCTGTCATTGGACTTCCTACGCTTGATGGATTTCTCAGTTATGTCGCCTTCCGAGCTGCACTTGATAACGCGTTGAATGCAAATCCTGAACATTACAAACAGTTATTGTGGCAATGGAATTTAGCGTTGCGTCATCAAGAAATGTGGATAGATTTTGAATTGCCGTTATGTCAAATTCCTTTGACAGGATTCAATCCACTGTATGATTGTTCTGTAGGTTTACCTGTTGATGTCAGCGGTGATGTCCTCATTCCTGTTGGTGCATTTTTTACTTCCAACAGTCAGCAGTTTAAGGTATACCCTGAAGTTGTAGATTCTATCCCATTACGACGAAGAGTAAGCGAACCGTTTAGTCGTCCGATTCGCCTGAAGAATAAACTTAATACAGGTGGTGGTTCAACGAAAGCACTTGACAATCGCCTCTATTTTCCACTCACTAAAAGTTACGTCTTTTTCTTTCGAGGTGATAAAAGCGGTGTTGAGAAGTTGTTGGATTTTGCTATCAAAGAACAGATTGGACTTGGTAAGAAAACTACATTGGGATATGGGCAGCTTGCTTCCTTTGAAGTTAGGCAACGTCCTGACGTAAAAGCTACTTGGGCTAAACCATTATCTAGCCAGATCTACCGCAATGACAGGTTAGCGTTGATTAAAAACCTGCCCTACGACCGCGTTTTTGCCCGAAGAGAAATACCGGACACACGTAACCAAGAACTTTTCGGTTGTGAGAGATTTGCGTTAGTCGCAACAATTGAGACTTTTGGTACCTATTGTCCACCGTATTGGCTCCCAACACAACGGACTCAGATTGTTCGTTACGGCTCAATTATTCAAAAAACGCCTCCCAAAAAACGCAATTTTAAAAATTAACTTGACACGGCACACAAGGATCGCGTATAATATACTGATGGTTTCATAAAGTCTTCTAATCGAACCAGTTTGGAATTGAAACGAGAACGCCCCGCGCATCCGTATCCCCATCGAAGACACTTTTAATCGAACCAGTTTGGAATTGAAACTAATCGTTGGCGAATGTGATCTCGGGTGAAGTGATAACCTTTTAATCGAACCAGTTTGGGATTGAAACATGTTACACCCAAACTGATAATTTTGTCAGTGCTTGACTTTTAATCGAACCAGTTTGGAATTGAAACAGAATGGAGCATCGACAATCTCGTTCAGATCGACTCTTTTAATCGAACCAATATGGAATTGAAACTAATAATTGAAAACGTGGAAAGCGATGTGTTTCTGGCTTTTAATCGAACCAATATGGAATCGAAACGCGACCGACGCTTCTCACTCAGCCTCGACATCGCCGAAATATTCAAACCGCTTATCGTTGACAGAATTATTTTTCGGCTCTTCAATCGACGACAACTCGATGAGTCAAAACATTTCGAGACAAACGTTGATGGCTGTTATCTGAATGAAAAGGGACGCAAATTGTTCATCGCCGAATTTGATGAACAGCTCAAGCAAACCATCTCACATCGTAGATTAAAACGCCACGTCTCCTACCAACGCCTCATCCGGTTAGAGTGCTACAAACTCATCAAACATCTCGTGGATATGGAACCGTACCAAGCACTCCGCCCGTGGTGGTAGATCATCTTCCGTACCACAAACTTCCCAGTTTGTGTTCCGTGTTTCTTCAAGGTCCCCGTCCGTATGGATTCAACGACACGAAAAGGACATATAAACAATGTACATCATCCTCGTCTACGATATCGAAGTACCGCGCGTCGCGAAGGTCTGCAAATACCTCCGTCAACATCTCAATTGGATTCAGAACTCCGTCTTTGAAGGCGAATTAACGAAAGCACAACTCGCCCGCGTCAAAAGCGGATTGGCAGCCATCATAGACCCCGAAAAAGACTCCGTCATCATCTTCCAACTCCGCGATGCACGCTGGCTGAATAAAGAGGTCATGGGTGTCGATAAGAATCCTGCGACAAACCTGTTGTAGCGTGTCTTCCCACCGAAACAGGGACCTATAACCTGCTGGCGACCTCACTGAATTGCTAATTTTGGTGGCATGTCAGACAGGTGGAATTCCGCCAATTATGTGCCTAAACGCATATACGACCTGATGCCGTCAACCTCCCAGAGAATTTGCACAATCGGAGGTTGACGGCAGACCCGTCCCAAAAAACGCAATTTTAAAAATTAACTTGACACAGCACACAAGGATCGCGTATAATATTATAGGTGCTTTCATAAAGCCTTTTAATCGAACCAGTATGGAATTGAAACCCTTGCTTCTCAAAGCGTGCCGTTGCGCGTAATTCATACTTTTAATCGAACCAGTATGGAATTGAAACTACGGTAACCTTAAGTTTCTGCCCCCCAACCTCAACCTCTTTTAATCGAACCAGTATGGAATTGAAACCGGCACAGCACACGTGGTTATTACCCAAAAATAAATCTTTTAATCGAACCAGTATGGAATTGAAACAAAGATAAGCAACCCACAATCGAAAAGGATTGGAACTTTTAATCGAACCAGTATGGAATTGAAACTGCAGATTTGGCAGGGTGTTTCTGTCTCGTCAATTGCGCTTTTAATCGAACCAGTATGGAATTGAAACCTGAAACAGGTCGATGTTGATGATGCTATAGGGGATACTTTTAATCGAACCAGTATGGAATTGAAACGCGTCTTTTCGGTGAGATACCAGTTGAATTGATTGACAACTTTTAATCGAACCAGTATGGAATTGAAACGTAACTATGCATTTTTCATATTGATTAGTTGCAGGGCTTTTAATCGAACCAGTATGGAATTGAAACGAAAGTAGGACTCATTGATTACGAAGACCCACCCCGCTTTTAATCGAACCAGTATGGAATTGAAACTGAGATTGAAATCCTCTAACTCTATGGGATGCTCCCACTTTTAATCGAACCAGTATGGAATTGAAACGCGAAAAATGCTTTGACTTCATCGGGGTTCGCAACGACTTTTAATCGAACCAGTATGGAATTGAAACGTCTCACTGTAAAGACGCTGCGCGAACGACTTACGAACTTTTAATCGAACCAGTATGGAATTGAAACGTGCTTATCTACCAAATAATTCCAAATTGAGTTAAACTTTTAATCGAACCAGTATGGAATTGAAACTAGTCTGAGATATTGATATCTTCGGGTAGGTTTTGCACTTTTAATCGAACCAGTATGGAATTGAAACGAATTCTACGAGCAAGCACTGAGTAGAGGTTTTTTGACTTTTAATCGAACCAGTATGGAATTGAAACTAAACGTCGCTAACTAAAAGGGTGGCTCCGTCAAGGCTTTTAATCGAACCAGTATGGAATTGAAACGACACGGCTTGTGCAGATGACTGGGTAGACACGTTGCTTTTAATCGAACCAGTATGGAATTGAAACAAGGGCGAAACGATTATCAGGACTGTGATATTGTGTCTTTTAATCGAACCAGTATGGAATTGAAACACAGAAACATGTGCAATCGAAACAAGTGCTTTATCCTTTTAATCGAACCAGTATGGAATTGAAACTTTAGATTTACGGTTCCGTTTCCGTCCTCGTTTCCGCTTTTAATCGAACCAGTATGGAATTGAAACCTATCACGCAACTCGTGCGTCTAAACGCAAACGGTATCTTTTAATCGAACCAGTATGGAATTGAAACACTTCTAATTGCGTATGTGGGGATATGCTCATTCCTTCTTTTAATCGAACCAGTATGGAATTGAAACCGAGCAGATATGTGGATGCGTCGCGGAATACCCCCAACTTTTAATCGAACCAGTATGGAATTGAAACTCGTGATTTCCCGAATCTCTTTCCCTGTGCGCTCTGATCTTTTAATCGAACCAGTATGGAATTGAAACATGTTCCACCTTCTGGAGAAAATGTTGCCGGTCAGTTCTTTTAATCGAACCAGTATGGAATTGAAACTGCAGCTGGAAGCAAATATGTGATTGCTTCGAGAGGCCTTTTAATCGAACCAGTATGGAATTGAAACTCGCCTCGCTTGTCCAGTACGCCGACCTTACAACCCTTTTAATCGAACCAGTATGGAATTGAAACACGCTGTGTCAATCCTATAGATCGCTACCGGATTCCTTTTAATCGAACCAGTATGGAATTGAAACTGAAAAACTATATCGACGCAGACGGTTCGACAGAGACTTTTAATCGAACCAGTATGGAATTGAAACCGCCGTCTTCCCACA
>JAJDXV010000097.1 GCA_022823085.1 Candidatus Poribacteria bacterium | reverse complement strand
CAACCCGCTTTTTTGGGTTCAGGTAGGGGACTGACAATCCCCTATTTTCTTATCTATATTGTATCACATAAACCCTTTATTTACAAGGGTTTATGGCGTTTTTCACAACTTTTTGCAAGTCCAAAACGACTAATCCCGTTTTACAAAAACAGACCGTTTTTTTCCCATAATTGGATGTAATTTAGCATTTTATCCGAAAAAATTCAAGATAAAAACATGAAATTCGTTAATAATTTCGTTTTTGAAAGAAAATAGAGGATAATATACCAAATATTTATACGATTTCGGAGCAGTTTTTTCATGTTTTTGGAAGCATAGGAATAACTTGAAGTGCTTGTCCAAGCGATAGATGCTTATCAGCCCACTCAAGGCGCTCGCGTGCGGCGGTGTCCCCAAAATAGGCGGCACTGAAGTCTTGGGTTAAAACATCCTTCATTTCCAAGGCGAAACCGCCGGTAGGTAGTTTAAAAAACTTTTCTAACGTCTGCATTTGCTTTTGATTTGGAGTTCGTCTGCCGGTTTCCCACTCAGCAACAGTATCCACGGAGGTATTGAGTGTTTTGGCAAGTTCCGCTTGTGTGAGGTCGGCTTCTTCGCGTAAGTAGCGCAATAAATGTCGATTATAGGCAGTAGTAGATGAAACACCTGCCGAAAATGCTCCTTTTTCCAAATTCCCTGTTTCTTGGGTTTGGTGTGTGTTTTGCTCTTTTTCAGCCATAATATATCTCCTTTTGGAGGGTTTGTGTCTACTTATGATAGTAAATTAGGTAAAGATTGTCAAGATTCGGCAGAAAGTGTCGAGGGGATACATAAATCATTGCAACTGCAAAAGTAACCATCCGAGAGAAAGTTTCATTTAGAAAGTTCTCCCTTGGGTAATAATGTGGACGCGAGTAGAGAATCTTCTCAAGTGCACTACAGCACAACGATAAAAAATAATATCATATTCACGAGAAAAAGTCATGGGAAAAATCAAACGTAAAAATAAAAAAGAAAAGGCAAGCATAAAAGCCTGCCTTATAAATAAAAAGGGAAAAAACCTTATCCTGTCACGGCACCTTCGGAGGCAGAGGAGACTGCGTTGGCATATTTCGCCATAACACCGCGTGTATAGCGCGGTTCCGGTGGTGTCCATTTCTCAAAGCGCGCTTGGATTTCAGCGTCAGAGAGTTCGACATCAAGTCGGCGTTCCTTAGCGTCAATCACGATTTCGTCGCCTTCTTGGAGGATGGCGATGGGACCGCCTTTCGCTGCTTCAGGTGCGACGTGGCAGATCATGAAACCGTGCGTTGCGCCGGAGAACCTACCGTCGGTTAAGAGTGCGACATCTTCGCTCAAGCCTGCACCGACAAGTGCTGCCGTTACGCCTAACATCTCGCGCATACCGGGACCACCGGTGGGTCCTTCATAGCGGATAACGACGACATCGCCGGGTTTGATCTCTCCGCCTTTAATAGCAGCGAAAGTATCCTCTTCACGTTCAAAGATACGTGCGGGACCCCGATGGAGGGTTCTGTCCTGTCCAGCCAACTTGATAACACATCCCTCCGGTGCAAGGTTTCCTCTCAGGATAGCGAACCCACCGGTCGGCTTCAGCGGTGCACCTACCGGTCTGACGACCTGTTGTCCGTCGGTCTCAACAGCTGCGTTTGCTTCCTCGCCGATGGTTTTACCTGTGACGGTCATCTCATCGGTATGGAGGAGTCCTGCCTCTGCCATGCGTTTCGCTAAGAACGGAATACCGCCTGCTTCATAGAGATCATTGGCGACAAACTGTCCACCCGGTTTGAGATCGGCGAGAACGGGTGTTCTCTGACTAATCGTGTGGAAATCCTCAATTGTTATCGGTACGCCTGCTTCGTGTGCGATGGCGAGAAGATGCAGAATACCGTTGGTGGATCCGGCAGTCGCGGCGACAGAAGTAATCGCGTTTTCAAGCGATTTACGGGTAATAATTTGGCTCGGTCGCCGGTCCGCAGCGAGCATATCCATGACGAGTTGCCCGGTTCTGTATGCCTCGTTGTCCTTCTCTTCTAAAACAGCAGGGACGCTCCCACTTCCCATGGGCGCGATACCGAGCATCTCAACGGCTGTCGCCATGGTATTGGCAGTAAATTGTCCGCCACAGGCACCGGGACCGGGACATCCTTTACTAATTAGGTCATCAAGTTCTTCGACGGTAATCGTGCCTTCCGCATGCTGTCCGACGGCTTCAAATACATCTTGGATGGTGACATCGCGTCCCTGAAATTTGCCGGGCATAATTGAGCCACCATAGAGTGTGAGCGATGGAATATCTAAACGTGCCAACGCCATGACAGTGCCGGGAACGGTCTTGTCGCATCCGCAGAGCGCGACGACGGCATCAAACATGTTACCGATGGAAACCAACTCGATGGAGTCGGCGATGATCTCTCGACTGATAAGCGAGGTTTTCATACCTTCGGTCCCCATCGTGATCCCGTCCGAGATGCTGACGGTATTAAATTCCAGAGGTGTTCCGCCTGCTTCACGGATCCCCGCTTTGACTTTAGCGGCAAGCCTCCTTAGGTGGAAGTTACAGGGACCGATCTCGATCCATGTATTGGCAACCCCGATAATCGGTTTGTCAAGGTCTTCAGGTGAAAGCCCACCGTCGCCGAACATGAGCATTGTACGTGCAGCGGCGCGGTCGGGGCCGTCGGTAATCGCATAGCTGCGGGGTTTCAACTTATTGGACATTTATTCTGTTCTCCTACAAATTGATGAACAAGCAGAAGGCGGCGGCATAGGAAACCGGTTTTCCTACAACACCGAGATTTAATAATTATGTAGGACTTACGCATGCTTCTCTTTTGTAGCATAGACTGTTAGTCTGTGCCCCAAGAACGCTGTGTTTTCCGAGAAATATCTGCCAAAAAAACTGGCTGTCGTCAAAATTGCGTAAGTCCTGAATTATGATTACATTGTGAATTCGTAGATCAAGTCTCCTTCTGGCGCATCTTTAAGTCGTAAAACGATGGTTCCTGCTTCCTGTCGGTAAGCCTTCTGATACATGGTTTTGATCGGCGTAAGATCGAAGCGGTAGTTTTCTGTTGGATAGGCTTCGCAGGTGTCCCCGTTCGCGTCGTGGGCAATAGAAACGGGGAGTTGAACAGGAAACGATTCGAGAAACGCCTCCGAAACGACGAGTGTGAATTCATGGGCTTCACACCCACCACTGTAGGATACACTGATATTTAGTGTATCGTCTGTGATAGCAGCAGAATTTAAGGCGTATTCGTCGGTGCCGAATTGATCCTTTGCATCACCGATAAAGACCACGCCTGCATAGACGATTTCGTCCGGGTTCACGTCATCCACAGAAACAGATACAGGATCATCGAGTCCTGTCTTCATCTGGTCATCTAACTGTTGACACCCGATGATGAAGATAGACAGGCTCAAGGTGCAAATAATGGCGATTTTTAGTTTCATGTTTTTAAATTTTCCTTGCGGTCAATCGAGCGGCTTTGTTCCTTCAAGTGCTATTTCACAAGAACCGCCTTCCACTTCGTTTCAGGCTACGGATTTCGCCACCAGAGCGCGGGCTGAGGTTTGATACCTCAACCACTACATACCGAGCCAACTGCTAAGTAGGCCGCCGTATTTCGCGATGAGGCCAGCGAACACGACAGATACCATAGACATCAACTTAATCAGAATGTTAAGCGATGGACCGGAGGTATCTTTGAAGGGGTCACCGACGGTATCACCGACAACGGTGGCTTTGTGCGGTTCGGATCCCTTTTCACCGTATTCTTCCTTGTGTTTGCCTTCTTCAATAAACTTCTTGGCGTTATCCCATGCGCCACCGGCATTTGCCATCATAATTGCGAGTACGAAGCCGGTCGCTAAACCACCTGCGAGCAGTCCTAACACACCACCGACATCAAAAATCAACCCGACAGCGACAGGTACAACGATCGCGATAAGTGAGGGGAAGATCATCTCGCGTTGCGCGCCAACGGTCGAGATTTCGACGCATTGTGCGTAATCCGGTTTTTCTTCGCCTTTCATGATACCGGGTCTCTCACGAAATTGACGGCGGACCTCTTCTACCATAGCACCGGCGGCGCGTCCGACGGCTTTCATTGTCAACGCGCAAAAATAGAACGCCATCACTGCACCAATGAACAACCCGATGAGCACTTGCGGGTTCATCAGTGTGACATCGTAATAATCCATGAATTGGCTGACGGAAACTTTCACTGTATCAGTATCAACCGTGCCGTCACGGTCAATATCCAGTTTTTCCATGCCTGCCAAGTGGATTAAACCGTATCGGATTTCTTCCAAGTAGGCGGCTAAGAGCGCGAGTGCCGTTAGCGCGGCTGAACCGATAGCAAATCCTTTCCCTGTAGCAGCGGTTGTATTACCGAGTGCGTCCAACTGATCCGTTCGTTCTCGGACGCTTTCATCGAGTTTCGCCATTTCCGCGTTTCCACCGGCGTTGTCTGCAATAGGTCCGTATGCATCGGTCGCAAGCGTTATGCCTAACGTTGCGAGCATGCCGACAGCGGCGATACCGACACCGTAAAGCCCCATCAAGGGTTCTTGCATGCCGCCGGGGAGATAGTAGCTGATAGCGACAGCGGAGACGATTGTCAAAACAGGAATTGCCGTCGATTCCATACCGACAGCGATCCCTTCAATGATGACGGTTGCGGGTCCGGTTTGCGCCTGCTTCGCGATGGCACGCGTTGGTGAATAGTCGTGGGAGGTGAAAATTTCCGTGACTTTACCGATAATCAATCCTGCGATGAGTCCGGTAACAATCGCACCCCATATCTGCCATCTGTTTGGAAGGTCGAGATAGAGGAGCACGGGGAGCGACAAGATTGCGATACCTATAGCACTGCCGTTGATGCCGAAGTTCAATGAACCCATCAACTGCTTCATCGTCGCGCCCTCTTTTGTGCGCACCAGATAGATACCCAAGATAGAGAGGATTACGCCGACCCCAGCGATAATCATAGGTGCAGAGAGATATTTAAGTTGGAGGGCAAGGTTGTCGTGATCCTGCGCAGCGACCGCAGCGACACCGAGTGCCGCGGTTGCAAGGATTGAACCTGCGTAAGATTCGTAGAGGTCTGCGCCCATACCTGCGACATCGCCGACGTTATCCCCGACATTATCGGCGATGACAGCGGGGTTACGTGGGTCGTCTTCCGGGATGCCTGCCTCAACTTTTCCGACGAGGTCGGCACCGACATCTGCGGCTTTTGTATAGATACCGCCACCGACACGCGCAAAGAGTGCTTGGGTTGAGGCGCCCATCCCGAAGCTGAGCATAATTACAGTAATCTGCGGGAGTGGGTTGACTTCCAAGAATCCAGGTAATATTTTCGGGAAAAGATAGTAGAGGATAAGGAACCATCCGGTAATGTCGAGGAGTGCGAATCCGACGACTATCAATCCCATGACAGCACCCGCTCGGAATGAGACCTTTAAACCGGCGTTGAGTCCTTGCATAGCGGCACTCGTTGTGCGTGCGGAGGCGTTGGTTGCGGTCTTCATACCGAGGAAACCGCAGAGCCCTGAAAAGAACCCGCCTGTTAGAAACGCGAACGGTATGACTTTATTTTGTGCATCAAGGACAAACGCCATGAAAATAAAAATCAGACAGAGCACAGCAAAGACAATTCCTACGACTTTGTATTGTTGTCTGAGATATGCCATCGCGCCTTCTCGGACGGATTGCGCTATGTCGCGCATTGTTTCAGTGCCTTCGTCCTGTTTCATCACAGCGCGATAAAAATGGTAGGCGAATCCCAAAGCGATGAGGGCACCGATCGGGGCAATCCACCAGATCGTTGGGATGGCGGGACGCGGGTCTGTTTGGGCAAAAGCATCGGTGGCTAAACTCAAGATCGGTATTGATATCAAAAATGTTTTCCAATTTAGCCACCGCCTTTTGCAAGTGGTGTCAAGCATTTAAAACCTCTCTTTTTCTTTTTTAATTTTCTTTGCGGTTCGATGAAGCGGGTTTGAGCATTGAATGCCCTTTCCGTAGAGCCGCCACTTTGCAGCGTACTTGAAGAAACGCCCAAGCAAAAACCCCATAAGCGATCTGCTTCATTACGGGCTTACGACCTCTCGCTAAGAAAGGGGTATTCCAATACGATCTTTCGCTGAAAAATTCGATCTAAATATTTTAAGTGCCAAACCGACAAGGTACAGTGAACCTGTAATACAGATTAGATTTGTCGGCGATGCGGACGCTAACGCTTCCGTGATTGCGTCTTCTGGATCTGGAGACGCTGTAACATTTGGACATATATTGGACCAGGCATCTTCTATAACTTCAGCGGGCATCACACGCGGATTATCAAAAACTTGCGTTGTTATAACGGTATCTGCGGTTTTAGAGAGCACATCACCAATGGCTATCAGATTTTTATCTTTCATCAAACTAACGATAAAAGTCGCTTGATCGTAGCGAAAACACTCACGAAGCGTCGCACACAAAACTTGCATTGCGGCGGGTGAGTGTGCGCCATCCAATACGACGAAGGGTGCCGCCCTAACCGTTTGAATCCGTCCGTGCCACTGCACATTTTTGAATCCCGCGTAAACACTGGCTTTTGAGACAGCGTGTCCGGTCTGTTTCAGGCATTCAAGTGCTGCGATAGCCGTTGTCGCATTCACATATTGGTGATAGCCGAGAAGCGGTATCGTCAGCTGCGAATAATTTTCGGTATCCGTTTCCACATCAAATTGTTGTGCGATAGGCACTTTATCGTCGTCCTTGACGAGACAGCGGGTTGATTGGCAATCTGCACCGTCGGATTTAAACGCAACGATTGATGCATTCCGTTGGTTCGCGACTTTTTCAATCACTGCCCGCGCATGTGGATGCTGTGGCGCGAGTGCAAGTGGACATCCGTCTTTAATGATCTCTGCTTTCTCTGCAGCTATCTCCGCATAAGTTTCGCCTAATATCGCCGTATGTTCCAAACCGATCGGCGTGATAACGGTCGTAACAGGTGAGACAACGTTCGTCGCATCCAGTCTACCGCCCAACCCGACTTCGATAACGGCAAAGTCTGTCGCTTTGTCATCAAAATAGGTGAAAGCGAGTGCGGTGTATATTTCAAAAAACGAGACAGGTCCGAATTCGGAAGCAGAAACGGCTTCGATTGCCGGTTTCATGTATGCAATGCATCGCGCAATCTCTATCTCTGAAATCGGTTCACCATCAATACGGCATCTTTCTCGCGGCGTAATGAGGTGGGGTGATGTAAACAAGCCAGTCTTGTAGCCTGCTTGGGTCAATACAGACGCGATGAGTGCGGCGGTGGACCCTTTTCCTTTACTTCCGGCGATGTGGATAATCTTTAATCTATCCTGTGGATTACCGAGTCGGTTCAGCAACAAGGAGATTCGGTTAAGGTTGTAGAGCCGCGCCTGCCTCGAAAAATCTGGACTTCTTTCATAGTCAATAAATGTTTCAATATAGGCGAGTGCCGCTTCATAATCCATAGTTGTGATAGTGCTATTCCCCAAGGAATTATCAATCTTGACAAGGATCCGGTTTTGGACAACGGACAAAACCGAACGACCTTAATAATTTAAATATTCATAAATCGGAAATTGTGAACAGAGGGTCTTGACTTTCTCCCGGATCTGGCGTTTGATGGCGGATTTTTGTCGATTTTCGAGTGCCTCTGTCATAAAATCAGCGACAAGTACCATTTCATCTTCTTTCATACCACGCGTTGTAATCATCGGCGTACCGAGCCGGATACCGCTTGTCGTTCTCGGTTTTCTTTTGTCGAAGGGGATCGTATTTTTGTTGACGATAATCCCTGCATCTTCCAAATGATCGGCGGCTTGCCGTCCACTTAATTTTTCATATTTTGAGGTCAGGTCCATGAGCATCAGATGGTTATCTGTTCCACCGCTTACCAACCGGAACCCGTTTTCGATGAGCCTTGCAGCGAGTGCTTTTGCATTCTTGACGACCTGTGCTTGATATGTCTTAAAATCGGGTTGGCTTGCTTCTTTGAACGCGACGGCTCTGGCGGCGATCGTGTGCAGGAAGGGCCCCCCTTGTAGACCCGGAAACACAGCCCGGTCAATCTGGTCAGCATATTCGGATTTACACATAATCATTGCGCCGCGCGGACCGCGTAAGGTTTTGTGTGTTGTTGTTGTAATTACATCACAATAAGGAACAGGGTCAGGGTGTACGCCGCCGGCGATAAGCCCGGCGATATGTGCTATATCTGCAAGCAGATAGGCACCGACGGCATCGGCAACTTCTCGCCATGCGGCAAAGTCGAAGTGTCGCGGATACGCTGTTGCGCCGACGACGATGAGTTTCGGACGATGTTCTGTTGCGAGACGCGATACCGCTGCCATGTCAATCCGTTCGGTTTCAGAATCAACGCCGTAAGCGGCGACGTTATAATAGCGTCCTGAGAAGTTGACTTTATCGCCGTGGGTGAGGTGTCCGCCGTGGCTTAGCGACATGGCTAAAATGGTGTCGCCGGGTTCAAGTAGCGCATGGTAGACTGCCATATTCGCTTGGCTGCCGGCGTGCGGTTGGACATTGACGTGTTCAACGCCGAAGAGTGCTTTTGCGCGTTCAATCGCAACGGATTCCACTTCGTCCATAAATTGACAACCGTTATAGTACCGCTCACCGGGATAACCTTCCGCGTATTTATTGGCGAGGATGCTGCCTTGAATCTCCATAACAGCGCGGCTGGCATAGTTCTCCGATGGGATTAGCATGAGAGCGTCCTGCTGTCGTTTCAGGTCTTTGGCGGCGATCTCAACGATTTGCGGATCGACTTCACCTAATAATTTGTCCATTTTCCACCGTTTATATCAAAAATTGATGTTATCTTCTAAAGGTTCAGATGATAAATTTTAACACAAATTTGCTACAAATTCAAATTTTTCGTCATTTTTGGTGTGTAAATTTGTGGACAGGTTAAAAATGTCCGACACGGGATGTATAGGATTAGCAGATTGACGAGATTATAGGCACTTTTGATGTTAAAGTGTGCTTTGAAAAAAAAAGATAAGCACCCGAAACGGATCGCCTATTTTTGAGGAATTCAGATCAATAGAGTTCTGACATCCATACGCCATCATGTTCAGGGTTATAGATCAGTCCTTTCTTGATGTCAAGACAGAGGTCAAGGTCTTCTAATAGGATGTGCCCGATGAGGACAGGCGTGCCTTCAGGGACACCCATGACGGTCGTGATGCTTTCACGTTCTAAAAGTGTAAATTGGACCGGTGAATAAATCCATAACTCTGTGATGCCGTTGACTGTGCGGACTGGCTCGCTCCGGAATGGCGTTAAGCCGAGTTGTTCTATAAGGGATAGTGGCAAACCGAGGCGTGTCGTTCCAGTATCTACGAGTGCATCTTCGACAATGATTCGCCGTACGTCTTCAGAGTTCATAAAGCCTGCGTTTGCCAAAACAAGTTCATCGTTATTTGCGAGTTCAATTCTTGCTGTATGTTTCATTTCCAATGCTCCTTTCTCCCGTATTTTAACATATCTTCACGGCACTTTTCAAGAAAAACTTCACACAACACATCTTGTTGTTTTATATTGCGTGTTGTGCTAAACTGATAAACATAAAAATTCTGTGAAAGAGGCTTATTTGTGTATCTTATCAAACGAATGTGGAACAAAAAACATTTAATAGTGCTTGTGTTTCTTCTCTTATGGGGATGTGAATCACAACAGAAAAAGCAAACGCAGGAGCACACAACTCCTAAAGTGACGGAATCTGTATCTGCCACTCCACCGCCGCGTGCTGAAGACTGGCGAGCATTCATGTACGATTTAGGACGCTCTGGCACGAGTCCGGATGAAACCCTCAAGCCACCGTTAGATTTGCTATGGAAATTTAAGACCGGCGGCCCACTCTACGCGTCCCCTGTAATTGCCCACGGTATCCTCTATATCGGTTCAACCGATGGGAAGTTATACGCCCTGGATGCTAAAGCGTGGGGGATCAAATGGGTATTCGATGCCGGAGAGGCTATCCGCTATTCCGCCACTGTCTTCGGAGATCGGGTCTATTTTAGTGCGCGGAACAACAAAGTTTACGCATTAGCTGCGAAAACAGGTGAGAAACTCTGGGAGTTCAAATCTAAAAATTGGATGGATGCGCCACCCCTTGTTGCGGATAACACGGTTTATGTCGGCGCGTTCCCTTCAAGGATTTATCTCCTGAACGCGCAGACCGGCACCCTCGAATCGGTTCGCGAGCGAACGGTTCATATCCGTGGCATCGAATACGGGTGCTCAAACGGTGTGCTACGCCCCGTCTTTCCAGAGCACAACGCGAAACTATGGCGAGATTATACGAACGGGAGCGAGAGCTATCCTGTGACAGCGAACGACACCGTCTATATTGGCGCACGGGATGGCAAACTCCACGCTTTTGATGCGGTATCAAAAGCGCAGACGTGGGTGTACCCGCTCGGCGGTTTTGTGGAAGCTGCACCTGCAATCTCCGATGGTATCCTCTACGCTGCATCTGGCGACGGCACCGTTTATGCGTTCAGCAATGAAAGAGAAGACACCCCAGCAGAGGAGACTCGAAAAATGGGTGTCGTTGTGCGTGACACCGCACCGGTATACACGACTCAGGACGGGATGTCTGTCCTGTTAAACCTTAACGATGGCGCGCGTCTGCCTATTGTGCAAGTTTTGGACGGGTGGTATGAAGTCGAACTGCCGAACGGGACACGCGGCTGGATGGATAAGTTCGCCTTCGGTGAGTTCGTAGAGACAGACGGTATCCTGTTCAATACCAATTTTGGACGTGCACACGGTCTACCAACCGCTGCGCCGCGTAGGCTGCAATTGATTGAAGGGGGCGAGTACCCGATCTGGAGTCCGAATGGAAAACTTATTGCATTTCTGAAAAGGAGTGACTTGGGCAGCCGATATTGGCGCGCCAATGAACTCTGGATCATGGACCCAGCGGGACAGCAGGCGCGGAAACTCTACACTGGACAGTTTTACAATCCGCATCTCTCCTGGTCGCTCGACAGTAGACTTTTGGCATTTGAGGTTGATGAAGCGGGGAAACGCTATATTTATACAGTGGACTGGAAGTTCGGACGCATTAAGCAGTTGGTTCATGGCGAAGGACCGGCATGGGCACCGACTTCAAACCGTTTGGTATTTAGACGCCGCGACTTCTCGAAAACTGGGGAGATGGATGTTGTCTACCGTATTAATAGTGACGGTAGTGATTTACGTGTGATCGCGCGCGTGCCAATTGAACGTTCGCGACGTTCTTATACCTATCTACCCGCCCCCTCTTGGGCACCAAACGGGACACGTGTCGCTTTCGGTGTGAACAACGCAAAATACGTCGGTGTCCGCATCCAAAATATCGATGGCGAACGGTTAAAAGAGATTCAGACGCAACATCAAAAGGTTCACCAATTGAAGTGGTCAGTAGACGGGACACGGCTGGCTTATGTACTGTCCGGTAGTAACCGTCCTGCGGAACGAATTGACAGCCAGTTACACATATCAGAATCGGCGCAAACCGGGACACAGAGTGAAATCCTGAACCATATATCGCCATCATGGTCACCGACAGGGAAACAGTTGGCATATATGGAGCGAGAAGATTGCGAAGGTATCCGCTGGAAGGTCTGGGTTTATGACCTTGAAAGCGGCAAGAAGGCACCTATTGCGCGCACAGCCCTGAAACTGACAGCCGTCGTCTGGATGCCAGATGGCGAGCATCTCTGTTTGTGGCAAACGTCGAACTATCTACGCGATAACGCCTATAAACCGGCATTAACGCGCGGGTGGATTGTGCCTGTTGATCTCCGTTAGAACGCCGCCTCAAATAACGCCACCATATCCGCTTCCATGCAAACTCTCGGATTGAATTTGTGGCAGTGGTCGAGCATCGCATCTGCTCCCAATTTAGGGATTTTTGCTCGGTCTAAGCCTGCATCTCCGAGCCCTTTTGGCATCTTTAACGCCCTGTTGAATGCCCTAATTTTATCAATAGCGGCACGTCCTGCTTCATCAGTATCCATGCTGCTGGTGTCTATCCCCAAAGCGCGAGCGATCTCGGCGTATTTTTCTGTGGCGTGGGAGAAGTTAAATTCCATGACAGGTGGCAGGAGAATCGCGTTCGCGACCCCATGCGGGATAGGCGCGTCCGTGGAGAGTTGGTGTGCCAGAGAATGAACAGCACCGAGTCCTTTCTGGAATGCAAACGCCGCCATACACGAGCCTAAGAGCATCTCTCCGCGTGCGGTTACATCCTCACCATCGTGATAGACCTTTTGGATATTCGCGCTCAGCATTTTGAGTGCCTGCAACGCAACGCCTTCGGCGATCGGGTGGTACTTCGTTGCCGTGTATGCCTCAATACCGTGCGTGATGGCATCCATACCGGTGGCAGCGGTGAGCGCGGGTGGCATACCGAGCGTTATCCCCGGATCCAAGAGTGCGATGTTCGACATATTGAACGGCGTAACGATTGCACGCTTCCGCCACCGATCCGTTGTATTGAACGATGTATCTGTAATAATCGCACCTTGTGAAACCTCGCTGCCGGTGCCTGCAGTTGTCGGAACGCAGATGAGTGGCGGCATATCGTCTCGGACCCGTTCGATGCCACCGACATCGGCGTAATACGGTTCCAAGGGTGGCGCGTGCGTCGTCAAGAGACGGATCGCTTTCGCGGCATCCATCACGCTGCCGCCACCGACGGCAATGACGACATCACAGGCTTCCGATTTGTAAGCCTCTACACCGTCGTTAATGCTGAGGTCTGTCGGGTTCGGTTCGATATCTGAATACGTAGCGGACGGCAAATTGCTTGCCTTTAAAGCGTCTATCGCTTTGGCGAGGAGACCGGCATTTATAACACCTGCGTCGCTGACCAAGAGTGGTCTTTTGCAGCCAAAAGTTCTGACGTGTTCCCCTAAGTTTTGGATGGCACCGTCGCCAAATTCGATTCGTGGCGGTAAAAAGTAGTTTTGCATCTGCTGTCAATTCCTAAAATTTGATGCTTTCGGCATAAAGGGAGCGCGAGGTATTGATACCTCACGCTATAGGTTATCAAACGATTTCAAAATCTATTTCACGGATTTGAGGTGTCCCCAAGTTGTGGCAAGTTTGCTTTTGGGATCGACAGCTAAGGGACCGTCAGGTCCGTAAACGAGGACATCGTCATAATTGGCAACTGTTGACCAGGTGGCGAGTCCGATTCTGCCGACCCCGTTTTCAGTGTCATCGTCCACTGACGCGACTTCTTCATCGTTGAGGATGACCGTGTAGCTGCCGGGTTTATTGACGATTTTGATGTTATACCATTCGTCGTCTTCGATGGAGTGGTTGCTATGGGCACCGGCTTTACCACCCCACGACTCAACCTGTGAGCGGGTGTTTCCCCAACCGCCGAGGTTCCACCAGTACTCTAAGGCAGGCTCAAGGTTTGCCATGCGTGGTGGATGGTCTTCGAGGACTAATCCGCGCGGTTGCATCAAGCCTTGGCACCGGAACATAATCAGGAAACCTTCAGCACCACTGACCTTACTCCCTCTCACCTCAAAGGTATAATCGTTCCATTCGTCATCCCAGAAGTCGTCGGCGACGACACTCATGCAGTTGACTGAATTTTGGAGTTGGCGGTATTCATCATTTTTGAATTCCCATTCTCCGGAGAGCGGCACCCATTTATCTGCAGATGCCTTTGGATCGTCGAAATTGTCCTCAAAATAGGTTTGCGACATCGCAATCGCAGCAATGCCGAGCGTGATGCCGCAAACAGCGATGAACAAGATACATGTTTTCATAGTGAAATTCTCCTTTTAGGGTATATTTCGTGTAGCACAGTCACCTGTTAGACTGTCCCTCCGCTGTATGTTCTTTTGTAGCATAGCCTGTTAGGCTGTGCTTCTTTATAGTCTATCTATTCCGCACTTAAATATTACCGAATATCTTCAATGAAATAATCGGAATCTACCCGTTTGATTTCGTAAGTTTTCACCGTAGAAACACCAACGTCGTGTTCAATCATAAGTTGTGCAAGTAGGTGTCCATTGATAAGAATAATCCGCTTGGAACTTCTCTCTGCAAAACGTTTAGCGGCTGGATGAAAATCAGAGGTCGTGATAAAAATTCCCTTTTGGACCCCTTCCCCATCTAACGCCCCTACAAAATCTCGAACTGGCGGTTCACCTACATTTCCTGTCCACCGTTTTGCTTGAACATAAATTACATCAAGTCCGAGTCTATCTTCGTTAATGACACCGTCAATTCCGCCATCACCACTACGTCCCACGGTTTCCGCATCTTCCCGTGAACCCCCATATCCCATTTTAACAAGAAGATCAATAACAAGGTTTTCAAAAAAAGCAGGGGAATTTACTTTAATTTGCTGTAGTAAATCCTCAGCCACTTTTTCTCTAATCTGTTGATAAATCACTTCAATATTTCCATCAGGAGGGGGTGGTGGAGGTACATCGTCAGAGAGGATATAAGGTTTTCCCCTTCCTCCTGGTTGTTGCAATTTTCCCTCCTCCAAAAGTTTTTTGAATTCAGGAACAACTACTTCATAGTGAAAAAAGCCAAGATACCGCTCACCCCTCTTTGTCTGTGCTGCTTTTTGTTCATCAGACAACTTAAATTTTTCTTCCAATCTCCGTGTTGCTTCTATTATCGTAATTCCATCGGGTGGATAATCAAGTTTAAGAATCCCCTGTTTGACTGCTTCAGAGTCCGGTAATTCTATGACATATTTTTCCCCTGTAGTTGGATCAACCGCCATTTTTGTTTTTGTATTCATGGACCATCTTTTTCCTTGTAAAACGTGAAGGTAACATAAAACAGCACAATACTGGTTAAAAAACTCCCTCCGAAAGTCAAACCCGCCTACTTTTCACTGCTGTTGATATTCACTTTCAAGGTAGACCCTTTCGATTTCCACATCAAATACCAGTGTGATTAGATCGACGTGCTCACCTTCTATGAGGCATAATTGCCAATTGGCTATAGCGTCGCTACACAAATACTCTGTTTCGTTTTCGTGGATCTCTATACTCTCAAAGCTAACGATTGGATCAACATAACCGTGGCGATGCAAGGCATGTGCAATCGCACACTCAAAGGGCTCTTCAGGGTTGCCTGACGCGATATCTTGCGGTTCAACCTTTATTTTATTTAATTTGATTTCCATTTCAGTTTTGGTTCCTCATTGCGATTTTCCAATAGATGCAATAAAACACAATCGCAAACTCTTTGTTTTACATTTGGTGATAGTTCATAGCTTAAATATGCTCCATTAGCACTTTGTCAAGGTTGATAAAAATTATAGGTTCCTTTTCGCAAAATGGTCAAATTCGCCCAAACTGCAGACTTGAAGCAGGTTACCTTTCCCTGCTTGAGAGCGTAACCACTCTTCGGATTTAGGTTTATAACTCTCCAAAATAATGATTGTGGGATAAGGGTTTTTATTTATAGAAAGGACCTCAAACGGATACTTTTCATCAGCAGTCCCTTTTTCTGATTGCCATTTGCATTGAATGACAAGACAACCCTTCCATTTTTCGGGATGGTGCAGGATAATATCTACGCGACGTCTTCTACCAGAGAGCGAAGTTCCAGTATAACATTGACGGGCGTATACAGGATTTCCTACATGACTCTTTAAATCAAGAAAAAGTTTTGATTGCACTTGGTTATATCCTAAATCATCAAGAACTTCTGCAACATAATTTTCCAAACGTTTACCACTTTGCTGAGCATGTAATCCGTTACTCATAATTTGCTATTGATACTTCAGGAATCTGCCCACATCTTTATCCATCAGTGCTTATATTTCACTGTGCTGTAATCGGATGGGCATGATAATCCTCGTATAACCTCCTAACGATTTGTGTTCAAATTGGCTCATCTGACGCGGCTTTCTTCATAAAATGTGTAGTCAATTTAGATGTTTCATTCCTTAACGCCACAAACTGAATGAAGATTAAGTAAATATTTCCGTAATCGTTAAGGATCGCGAGCACAGCTCGCTCCTACCAAAAGGTTTCTGATGCATTACCGAATGAAATTCTTAAACTTCATACAGCTTGTGCTACGGATGTTCATTCCACAAACTGACAGTTTGTGCTACAAATAACTAATGATTCAGCGAAAATTCGGCTGAATTCAGTAGGACCCAATAGAGATCCTCGTAAGCCAAGTCTTTGTTACGGTAGAGGCTGCGTTCCATGTAGCGTTGGAAATAGGTCTTCTCTTTCGCAGTCGGTAGCCGTGAGAGGATGTTGAGATAGAGATACTCTATGCGATCAACGGGTTCACGCCATTTTTGTAAGACGTAATTGACAAAACTGCCGCGTTCATCATGATCAGCACTACCGTTCACCATGTTGCCATTAATCATCATGAGTGCTTGCGGGACGGTTCCATTAAAAGCCTCAATCTCTTCCATCTCGCCGTTATCGAGTAAGAAAAGGAACTTGTTGAGATGATCCCGTTTTCTGCGTTCAAGGTCTCGGAGCATACCCCTGCGATCCTCGCCACCTTGCCTATTATTCCCTTTCATTTTCACCTGCTGAAGCCGTTCAAACCCGGTCGCTTGCAGTAGCGAGTAGAAGAACTGCTCAGCACTTAGCGGCTTCACGTACGCGTGTGAGTAATAGACCTCGTCGTCTTTGTTACTCTCATTTGTTTTCGAGGTCCGTTGATAAGTTTCCGAGTTAAGGATTGTACGCATCAAGTGCTGTAAATCGTAATCGTGGATAACAAAATCATTTGCAAGCCAATCCAACAATTCCGGGTTAGTCGGCGGATTTTCTACACCAAACCCGTCAACAGGTTCAACAAAAGCGCGTCCCATGAAATGTTTCCAGATACGGTTAACGATTGCCCGGCTAAAGTAGGGATTCGATTTATCGGTCATCCACTCTGCGAGTGCCTCGCGCTTCTGGGTGAGTGAGCCTTCATATTCCGCACCGCCTAAGAAACGTGGCGCGACCTCTTCATTATCGAGCCTTTCCACCCGAAGTGTTCTTTGCGGCTTGTCGGTAATCAGGTAATTTTCCATCCGCCTCTCATTACCGATCATATCCATGCCTTGGATATATCCCTTCTGTTGGCTATTAATACCAGCGAAAAAGGAGGCGATCCCGTAGAAATCCTTTTGGCTCCAAACCTCTGTTTTATGATCGTGGCATTCGGCGCACTGCATAGGAATCCCCAAGAAAAGCCGTGAGCTATGCGACGTGAGAACGGCAGGGGAACGATCATAACGCATGACGTAGTTGCCGGCACCGTTGTCCTTCAGTTCGCCATTCGCTGTGATGAGTTCCTGCACGAACTGATTATAGGGCATATTTTTTGTTAATGCGCCGTTCACCCAAGACACCAACCCAATGCGTCGGTCATCGCTATCACCACGTCTACCGATTAACCATTTCACCCACAAACCGCTCCAATAGTCAATATATGCTTCACTTCCGAGCAGTTGATCAATTTTTTTCTGGCGTTTGCTTGCGGAACCGTCTTTGACGAAATTCAAGACCTCTTCGGGGGTAGGGATCGTTCCTGTCAAATCGAGGTGAACGCGACGTAAAAACTCGGTGTCTTCCGAGACACTTGACGGTTGGATACCTTCTCTTTTAAGGACGGTGTTGATGTGCCGGTCAAGGTGCTTCGTGCTTGATGAAACATTTCGTGTCGGCGTGACTGTAACTTCAGCGCAACTCAGTATTAAGAACACAAAAGCAGACAAGATAAGTAAAGAATGTGTGGTTATTCCAAAAGATTTTTTCACGGCGAGCCTCCTTGGATCACAATTTCAATTTATATAAACTTTTTTAAAAGTCTAATCTATTTTTCGGTGTGTGTCAAGGAAAAGTGTACGGAGATAGTTATTAGCGCCATCGCACACCTGTCGGAATAATGCCAACATCTTCGCCGCGGCGCATCGCTTCAGCGGCTTCAAGGATACTTGCCAAGTCATGTTGCGGTTCATAGTCCAATAGCGTCTTGATTTTGCGCAAATCGAATTCAAAGTATAACGGTTGCGGGAGTTTAACATCCACAGAATCCTTATGGTAGCGTTCACACAGATATGGGATGACCTCTTCATGTTTGAAAACGCCGTTTCCGCCGAGCGTGAATTCTTCACCGACAGCAGCATCCTTCTCTATCCCCAAAACCAATCCCTGCACGATATCGCGTATATCCGTAAAATGCTCCTTATAGGGTCGTCCGTCAAGGTTGCGTTTAAGGATGAACTTCTCTTGTCCGTCCCAGAGTCGCTTGACAGTTTCAGCGGTCTCTAATTCAGTCGGATCGTCGCCTTTATAATTCTTATACCGATTATAAATATTGCTAAAGACGAACTGTTTTGGAAAACCGTCATCGTTAAGGAATTCGCTCGGTTCGATGACAGTCGTGAAACGGAAAACCGTGGAAGGCACGCCGTATTGATGGTGGTAGGTCATACACAATTCCTCACCAATCCATTTCGTAAGGAAATACGGCATGTGATGGTATTTAGCGACCCTGTCTTCGGTGATGGGTTCATTGAAAAGCCTGCCGTTTTCGGTCAGTTCCCAATAAATCGCTTCCGTACAGGCATAGACGAGGCGATGTATGTTCGGATTGAATTCACGGATACACTCCAAGATGTTGAGTGTTCCCATCCCGTTGATCGCCAAGTATTGACGGTTATCAAATGGACCGCCGAAGGCAGCGGCGATGTGATAGATGGCATCCACGCCTTCAACGGCTTTTTTGACGTCCTCGTATTCGCGGAGATCGCCGAGGACGGTTTCGACGCGTTCGGCACCGTCCCATCTGCCGATACGGTTAACATCACCCGGATAGACGAAACTCCGGATATCGTGTCCTTTTTCCAGCAGTTTTTTCACAAGATTGGATCCGATGCGACCAGTGCCGCCCGTAACTAAAATTTTCATTATCTTCCTCCAAAAAAACGACAAGATAGAAAAGAAGGGCTACACTTTTGGTAGGTGCAGCCCTTTTCTAAGGTTATCTTCGCCGAACTACAAACGATGTTGCGTCACTCACAACTCAACGATAGCGGACTGTTATTCGGATTTCAGTTCTGCCCACCTAACGGCTAATTTGTGCTTCGGTTCTACAGAAAATGCGGTGCTGACGAGCTGAATATTATCTATTGCCCACCACCAATCATTCTGCGCCTCAATGACCCCGAAACTAATGACCATCTCAGCGGCGTTTGCCGGATTGTCAATCGGGATTTCTAAGGTCTCGTTTATCTGGTCTCCATCTTTGATATCTTCCTCATCCATTTTGAGGGTCGGGATCGTAACGAGGGTGTGTGCGCCTGCGTCAATACCGACGCTCTCGAAAAATAGGATACGTTCTTCCTTACCGCCATCAAAGCTGACGAGGATCTCCGCGCTTTGCGTATCTTCAGGTCGCCAACTCGAATCAAGCGTTAAGATGAGCGACTTTGCCGCTGCACCTTTGATGTTAATAACGGGCGTAATTAAGTGACCGTTCCAACGGGTAATGGCATCCGGGTCACCATTTCCTTCCCAATCGTCCCACTCATCCGGGTCAGAAACGGCACCTTTACCTACACCTTTACCGTCGTTTTGTACACCTGTAAACTCGCTACGCCGCTGGTCTCCTGCCGTTAATGTCCACCACTGAAGGTCAACAATCGCCCAGGTTCTCCACTCCGGCATGCCGAGGTCTTTCGGGTTCTCATTTGTAATTTCCCACCCGTCAGGCGGTGTCCCCGACCAGACTTTGTTATCTTTAACCTGTTCCATTATGCTGTCTTCGAGTGCTACATCCTCAAAATCTTCTTCAAAGAGAACAACATCATCCGCCCATACCAACGATGTCGCAAGACAAAAGGTTGCCATAAGTGTCGCACATGCGACGATTCCTATAAATTTGCTATCCACGATAGTCCTCCTATGATTTTTTTCACTAAAAAGTGACGGCGTACCCATCTGTTCTTGGGTCGGAACCGCCGATAAGCGCGCCAGATTCTGGCTGAACCATTATCATCTGTGCGCTCCCTGGACCGCCCCAATCGCCTACGATTCGGAGTTCGTGTCCTCTCTCTGCCAAGCCGTCCTTAGTATCCGAAGCGAATCGGTTTTCTAACTGAAGGTCATTCGAGCAGGTGTGAGGAATGGTGGACTCCATCGGATTCTGGAAACTCCGCCAGCGCGGGGCAGAGACTGCCTCCTGCGGGGTCATTCCGAAATCGAGGACATGCGTAACGAGTTGTAGATTCGTTTGGACCTGTGTATCCGCACCCGGTGTTCCACACGCCAAAAACGGCTGTCCATCCTTCGTAACGATGACAGGGTTCATGGTGTGCCGCACACGTTTCCCCGGTATCAAGCAGTTCGGGTGTCCTTCTTCCAGATGCCAGTAGGTCATGCGGTTGTTCAAGAGGACTCCTGTATCTCCCGCAACTAAACTGGAACCGAACCCGGATTGGATACTCTGTAGGACACAGACGAGATTTCCCGCGCGGTCTGCGGTACAGAAACAGGTCGTATCCTCGTGTGCCTCTGGACCACCGGCTGGCACGTCAACGGCTGCCTGCGCCAAGTCAATCCGTTCCGCTTGTTCAGCGGCATAGGATTTCGACAACATACCATCTAAAGGAATATCTACCCAATCTGGGTCTGCCATATATTTCTCGCGGTCTGCGAAGGCGAGTTTTTTCGCTTCAACCATGAGATGGACACTCTCAGCTGTATTACATCCTAAGGCTTGCAAATCGAAGCGTTCAACCATGTTCAATTCCTGAAGTAAGATATGTCCGCTCGAATTAGGCGGCATCTCATAGACTTCGTAACCATGGTAGTTGACATGGATCGGTTCAGCCCAATGTGCGTGGTAATCAGCGAGGTCTTCTGCAGTCAAGAGTCCATCGTAAGCACGACTGAATTCACCGATAGCCTTAGCGATTTCACCTTTATAGAATACATCTCTGCCATGCTTCGCGATCTTTCGGAGTGTAGCACCGAGATTAGGGTTGGCGATGAACTGACCGGCGGGGATGGGTTCACCATCGTTTGTGAAAATAGCCCGACTGTCCGGTTCCGCGGCGAAACGAGTGTTCTCGCCTTTAAGCCCGCCAGCGAGTCGATGGCTGACAGGAAATCCGTCCTCACAGAGCGAAATTGCGGGTGCGAAAACATCCTCTAACTTGAGCGTACCGTAGCGTTCGTGTGCAAGGAGCCATGCGTCAACAATTCCGGGTACGGAAACGCTCCGTATCCCTTTCATCGGAATCCCACCATCCTTGAGGTAGGTTTCCCGCGTTGCGGCGCGTGGTGCGGGGCCAGTGCCGTTTACGGCTTCGACTTTCCCGGTCTCCGCCCAATAGATGAGGATAAACCCGTCGCCGCCGAGTCCAGAGCCAGCGGGTTCAACCATACCGAGCGCGACAGCAGTGGCGATAGCTGCATCAACGGCGTTGCCGCCTGCCATCATCGTCTGAATGCCTGCCTGTGAGGCGAGCACGTGTCCTGATGTTACCATACCGTTCCTGCCCATTACAGACGGGCGAAACGCTAACCCATGTGGAGATTGCATATTTTAAATTTTCCTTGCGGTTCGTTCAGGTTGGTTGTTCCTTTGAGCTGCCTTTCCGTATACCCGCTTTCCACTTCGTTCCAAGCTGCGTGTGTTTTTGAAAAACGAGTTATCATATACCACTTGCCTCTTTGCTGACTGCTATTTTCCTTGCGGTTCGTTCAGGTTGATTTAAGGATTGATGTTTCTCCGGTAAATCTAAAAAAACACCCCAGCAAAAACCCCTCCATTTTGCGGCGTACTCGCCCATAAGCGATCTGCTTCATTACGGGCTACACGCTCTTAAAAAAAGATAGGACTTACGCATGATGCTCTTTTGTACCACAATCTGTTAGATTGTGATACAAACTATAAACGCTTGATTTTAGGAAGAATTTGATCTATCCGAACATTCTACAGTCAAAAGTGCGTAAGTCCTAAAAGAAAAACAAATTTGGGCGTTTGACTACGCAAGCATCTTCTTAGCGAACGCTTCAACATCAACGCGTTCATGTATTCGCGCCGATTCGTTGCAGGCTTCCATCAGGATCCATGTACCGAGGGTCGTGTCCTGAATCCAGTCTCGATCCACGCCGTTAGCAATCGCCTGTGCAAAAGCATCGAATTGGAGTCGGTCGTCCTCTATAAGTCCGGCGTGTAAATCTTGAAGCGTTAAATCTTCAACGTTTTTGCCGAGTTGGAAAAGTTGCAGATGCCCCCCATCTCGTCGGATGTCGCCGTCTTCACCGTGGAAACTCCAGCTGCCACTCCAACCGAATGCGCCACCGTGTCCTGCCCGCGTTCCCGCATAAGAGAACGGCGCGCCGTTTGCGTATTCCATGAGCGCGTTGCCGCCCGCGGTGCCCCACGCGTCAATTTGTCCGAGTTCAGGATCTCGGCGGTTATGGATATGTGCTGTAACGTATTTAGGGAGCCCCTTTGCGGCAACAAGTTGGTCAAGCTGATGGCTGCAGCCTGCGTGGAAAAAGAGTCCATCTACATACGCATCGGGTTGTCGAGAATCGGGACCGGTGTAGAGATTTTGACGGATCCAGAACCGACATTCACCGGCGAGCATTTCTCCGATTCCACCGTCTTCGCGGAGCCATTCCCGCATTTTCGCAGCAGCGGGGTTCCAGCGTTTGTTCTGTCCTTGAACGAGCATCAAGCCGGGGTTCGCCTTGTGTGCTTGAATGATGGCGTGGAATTCTGCCTGTGTCGTCGCGATCGGTTTAACACAGAGCGTATGCATACCGAGATTCAGGCTTTCGACGATTAACTTGGCGTGAACGGTCGTTGATGCATAGATCAAGCATGCTTGTGCGTCGTGTTTCTCTCGCGCCTCGGTGATAGTTGTGTAGATACGTTCTGACAAACCTTCAGGTGCACCGTTTATTGATGACACGCCTTGCCGTGCAGCTTCAAGGTTGATGTCCACACACGCGACAGGCACTAACCCGTGTGCGTTGACCTGTGCCTGTAAACGTCCGTGTGCGAAATGGGTACATCCCACATGAATTGTCGGGATCGACATTGTGACTCTCCTTTGGTATGGCACGCAGTTCCCGTTATTCGTGCACTGCTAACGGAGCAGCTAAGAACCGAGGCGCACTGCCTCGGTTCCTCTCAACATCTCGGTTAATATGGTGCCGGTTCCGAGGTTAGGAGACGTTAACGGTAGGTGGATTGATGAAATCGTGATATTTTTCTCCGACCTTCCCGCCACTGGCATCGCCTGCATGAATCAATACCCGGAACCGGAAGTGCATCTCTTCGCCCTGTTTGAGCGTGTAGGAACCATCTTTCGAGGGGTCCCCCTCAAAGGTACCGCCACCGAAAATATTTGTTCCCATTAACCCGTAGTTCCGGACATGCCAATATGTCGGGTAGCGCGGGTTAACGATATGATCAAACACGGCGATCCCGACCGGTGTCCCATCAACAACGCCGGAATAATCGCACCAGTTCGCGCGTTTACCCCAAGTTTCGTTCTCATTGACACCGCCGAACGCGTTTTCGATTTTTCCGCCATCAGAGGCGTTCATTGATGGATGGACGCGGATCGACATGATACCGCCTTCTTTGGTATCTCCGAAATGGACATCTCCGGTTGAAGCGATAAACGTGAGGTCTAAGTCGAGGAGTGCGGCATCCTCCGGTAGGTTATAGATTCGGAAATTCTGCGTGTCCGTCATTAAGACATCGCCGGATCGCGTTTCCCAGTTATTTTTTGTATAAATCCTACCGACGACAGAACCGCCCTGTTTTTGTGTGAAACCTTGATGAACGACCTTCCCAGAATTACTGCCTTCACCCCAGAGATCCACGTCATTCACTTCACCATAAGCGACGTAGAGCGAACGGTGATGAACATGGTCTTTGGAGATGTCGCTCGTTTCACCACGCGTTACCTCGCGTCCATTCGGACCGAGGACGGGAAAGAAATAGGGACGGAACTGTGATGCCGCGTAGCGGAACGTCGTAAACGGACGACCATTGAGTGTGATAGCGATGGTTCCGGCTTCTTCATTGAATTGAACGCCTGATTCATCTGCGACGCTGCCCTCTGAGAGGGTATATGCGCGTGATTCACCGGCGGCAAGACCATCAAGTATCCAATTTAAGGTCGTCGAACCGTCCTCATTCGCGTAGCATTGTGCTGCGACAACGTTGTCTGAAGCCGTATCTGTTAATATGACAGCGCGATCGTGAAGTCGGCTTACACCCAGATGGTCAACATTGACACTGACGGGGCAGCCGTCTCGATCATGGAAACCGGCGTTGACAGTAAACGTCGGTAGGTTCTGATTTTCCATAAGTTTCCTTTTCTGTATTCCGTCTCCTTTTAGAAACTCTCGTGTGCGTGAGAAGCCTGATTTTTTCTCTGTTTGGAGCCACTTCGTTTTGGGGATGTCGCGTTCAGCGGAAAGCTAAATGGCTCTGTCGAGCACATTAACTCTCCTCAGAAGTGAGCGCGAGGATACCCTCTTCTTCACTATTGTAGCTTTCAAAGACAGTCATTAATCGTCCGAGAATTAGGAGGTTACGGATATGGGCACCAGCGTTGACGAGAGCCGTCCGTCCGCCTTTGCGAGAGACAGTCACGTTTACAGAAACAAGCGTACCGAGTCCGCTACTATCCATACGCGTAACATTTTCGAGATTAAAGATGACCTTCGGAGATTCAAAATGTTCTTCGAGTTCCTCATTAATCTGCTCTCTAATTTCGGCGTTTGCCGCACCGATCATGCGTCCGGTAGGTCGAACAACGATGACCCCTTCTCTTTGGCGTATTTCTGCTAACATTTATCTTCCTTTCATAGTTAGTTGTGTGATTAACTCATACAGATTTATGGATTATGTCCTAAAAAAGAGATTCTTAACATGTTAATATAGTTAATTTCGGAAATTTTGTCAAGAAATTCGTTAATTTTCCGATGGGTATTCAGTTTTCGGTATCTGTGGTCTGTTCTCAGTAACTGATATTCTGCGTACAACCAAAAGCAAAATCACTTAGATATGCAAAATGGTCTATGCTCACTTTCTTATGCTGTCCAATTGCCACATAACGCCTCTGCTTGCTCCAAAACAGTTTCGGCAGCTTTCTCCCGTTTGTCAAGTGGGTAGCCGTGTTTAAGAAGCGTGCGCTTCACTATTCTGCGTATCTTGGCGCGGGCACTCTCTTTTTCTGTTTCGGTCACTTCCTCAAATTCTGGATCAATGTGCGGTTTTTCGTCTGCGTCAAGCTCGATTTTGGCACTGCCGTCTTGACAGCGTGGAATTGGTGGTAACCAGCGATTTTTTTTGCAATTCCTTCGGTTTCTTCAAAGACGATGAAGTGTTTGAGGTAACTTAAAAATCGTTGTTTCTCAAAGGCTCCCCTAAGCAACACCTCTAATTCTAAATCCGTTGAGGGTGCTTCGTCCTCTCCCTCAATTGTCCGCCACGGTAGAAACCATTCCGTATCGGCGGTTAAAGATCCGATACGCGCCTCTAATCCGTCAGAAATGACAATCGTTTCGTTGTAGGCGAAAAATCCTGGAATCTCCTGTTTGTAGGTCTGAATTTGGCGAAACGCTGTTAAGAGGGTGGCTTTCTCGTCGGTAGGGTTTTTGAGTTCAATTATGGCTAATGGAAGTCCGTTAATAAATAGCACAATAGTGTGAGAATCTGGGTTTAGCACTTTTCGGATTGCATCCTGCTGTGCCTCGGCAGGTATGTTTGGATTGAGGTTGGCAACGGCATCTTGCAAACGGCGCATCAAGATGACTTCGTTGTAAGCGGAACGTTCTGCATCGGGTGTATCCGGTGCGATGTCGGGACCGTGTAGAACGGTATAACCTAACTCAGCGAGCCATTCAAGGGCGGCTTCTTCTATATCGGATTCGTAAATCTTGTTGAGATTCATATTATTGCCTTAATACACCTTCAGGGGGAATTCAATGTGCATGCAGTTCTCGCTTTGGACCCCCTGCGTTAGTCAACGGATCACCGAATTCAAAGAATCCTTCCCTCCAGAGCTGCCCCAATTTTGCCCCTGCTTCCATAAGATGATTGATTCCCAGCATGTCCGATGCGCGTTTACACACCGTGAAACCTTGTTCATTTCGGTACAACACCCATACCTCTTCAGCAGTGAATTCATTAACAAATTGAGGTGAATGTGTGGTAATTATAAATTGAGAGAACATTAACGCCTCAAGGCACGCCCCGACTAAACCTGTTAGCAGGCGTGGGTGTAGGTAATTTTCGGGTTCCTCAATACCGATTAATTGGGGTGGTTCTGGACCATGAAACAGCGTCAGATACGACAGCAATTTCAATGTACCATCGGAGGCGAACTTCGCCAAGATAGGTTGGTCAAACGGAGCATCTTTAATCTTTAGCTGGCGGAGACCACTCATCATTAATTCTGTGTCAACTTTCTCTAAGCGGGGCACCTGATTTGACAGAGAAGATATAATTTTCTCCAAACGTTCTGGGCATCTTTCCTGCAAGTACTGGATAACGTTGGGCAAGTTGTCACCTGTTGCTGACAATCGCTTTTGCGGTCCATCGTTAGTTGCTTGGCGTGTGGCACCAGTAGAAAGGCGAGAGAGGTGCCAATCTGTAATAAAACGCCGAAGGGCACACACACGAGGGTGCCTAGCTAAGTGCCCGAACATATTAGCAGCGAGGAGCGACGGATCATAAAATTGTTCACTGATTGGTTCGTTTGCCTCATCTGGCGTTTCACCAGCGACGATTGTCCCGCGTCCTTCACGAAAATTGAGGAAGCGAAACGGTTTGCCACGACTCCCGCGCCGCCACTGCAGCCATTCCGTTTCGACAAAAGGTCCCTCTGTGTCTTCACCAATAGATAGGTGATAGGTGATAACCGGTGTTTTAGGTTTTTCTCTATATTTCAACGCAAATGCAATCGGGCCATCACAGCCTCGTGTCCGCAGTTCCTTAAGTCCGCCTCTCTTGCTACATGCTTGACGCAACCCGATTGTGAAACATTCAGAGAGAAACGCAAGGACATCAAAAAGTGTTGATTTACCACTGCCGTTCGCGCCTAAAAAGACAGTCAACGGTTTAAGTTGTTTTAATTCTATATCCCGTAGCGCGCGATAGTTTTTCACACGCAGTGATTCAATATGTGGAACGGTCTGCTGAGGCATCTAAGTTCCCTCCAATATCTCAGCTGTATCTTCTATGCGAATTTCCCCAGACAATAGTTTTGGTAACAGTGTGTCTCGGATTTGAGCAAGCGTTAGGGATTCGTTTTCGTTACTCTCAATAGATTGATCCAAAGGATAAACCAAACGTTCAAATGCTTCAATGACCTCATTGGATGGTTTAAGTTGAGAAAGTGTTTGGAAGTCTGTTTTGTTGATTGATCCAAAAACCGTCCCCTCTGCTTCATAACGAGAAAAAATCTTCTTCAAAGATTGCATAGTGTAGTAGGTATAAGATCGACTCCCTGTTTTATGCCGAACCGCTGCCACACCACGACCTATACTGCACTGTTCAAAAGCCATGTTAGTATCGCCGACGGGAGCGCGAACACTTACAAGGGTATCCCCTTTTTCAGCAAATCGTTTTGGTTCAGTACAATAGACGCGTTGCGTTGGGTACCTAAAGCCAAAGTCTCTCCTACCTTCATAAAATGGCATACCCTCTCCGTCTTCGTTGTACGTGGATCCGGGTGGTGATTGCCCCATTACAAGGTTAAAATCTTCATCAATTGTGGCAACTTGCCATCTGTGTGGGATTCTCCCGAGTGGAGAATCCTGAAACGCTGATGGAAATAGTGCAGCGGTTTCCGTATCCATACAGGCAGGTTTGCGTCCTTCCATTTTTGCCTTTACGGGGTCAAAGTCTACAAACCACGATTTGAAAATTGCCCGTGCTGTTGCCTCCAATGTTTCATTCATCTGTCGGTTGAGTTCAATTTTGTCGTCAAGTGTGCCGAGGATGTGAGCCACGCGGCGTTGTTCAGACAGTGGCGGCAAAGGAATTTTATATCGTGATACCCATTCCCATTTTGCCCGTGGCATTCGTGTTCCTATGGATCCTGAGTCCGCAAAATCAACAAAAGATTGGGATGCCATGCAATAGTATAAAAAACTTTGATCGATTCCTTCTTTAGCACGCGTAACCCAAATATCTGTTGAACATACACCATCAAAAGGTGCTCTGACGACTTTACGGAAATAGCATCTCAATTTTCCAAAAAGGATATCACCTTCTCTGAAACGAGACTTTGTACTCGTGACATCACTTGCTATACCTCGCCCTACAAGAGATAGGGTATTTTCTCCGATGTGCTCAAGTCCTATGTAAGGGGTATCGCCTAAATTAGAGGGTGAAACAGACTCACGGATTAACGTCGCACAATCTCTGAAAGCCCGTATTTGCCATTCACTTTCCGGACTTGGTTTCCCATTAATCCCTCTGGAGTCTCCATTTTGGTGAGAAAATCTCGCTTTTTGTATCACCTCGTATTGTTCAGCAATTATTTTCTTGAAGCCTTCTGATATTGACTGCCAATCCACTATATCAACCCGAATAGGTAAGTTAGATTCTTCAAAAGCCTCTGTTAATCGACGTTTCTGCCTCAAGCTTAACGGCTTCCTGCCGACAACAGCAAGGTCAAGATCGGAATAATCTTTTGCTGTCCATTTCACGCGCGATCCAAAGGCGCGAACCTCGTAATCCGGGATGTACTCAGCCAATATATATTGAATTGTTTTAAGGTGCTTGGGATTAAGATCAATCATTACGTTCCTCCAATGCCCTTAAAAGATACTTGACATCCTGCACAAACTCAGTGGCTTCCGTAAAAACACTTTCGGCAGTATTTTCATCGTAAGTATGGGAAGTTAAATTACGTGCTTCGTTATAATCGTTCCAGCGTTCTGCGTCAGTGATGAGAAGATTTTCTGCTGCCCTACGAAAGAGTTCCGCTTTACTGATGCCATCAGCATGAGCACTACCAATATTTTCTTCAAGCCACCGTTTTATCATTTTCCACGATAACTCGTAAGTTACTTCAAAGTTTTGAATAACTCCAGCGCGAACTGTTTCCTGTAAATCTTCGTCAGCCTCATCAACTCTGTTTGCCGTTTTGACAGAACGTTCCAGAGCTTCTATAGATTGCGTTAAGTTGTCCAAGTATAAACTCATTGTTTACCTCCATAATCTAATACTATTTCTGAAATTATAACCTAACTTGCTACCTTTGTTCCCAACAGACATCCTTCCGAGCATAAAGGTGAGAACTTCATTGCGCGTTGATTGTCGGACCTCCATACTCTCAATTGTCAGGTTATTAGGTAAGCCTCCGGGCGAGTTTATTTCAAGCCGATCTGTGAACATTGAGAGTCGAATCTTGCTACCCTGAATTGTGTAGTCTCGATGTGCAACAGCGTTGACGATTGCTTCAAAGAGTGCCTTTTCACTGTATTGTGGTAGATCAACACGAGCAGGATTCTTGTATGCACCGACGCGCATGTTGCGCACAACAAAAGCAACCGCTTCAGTTATCTGTCGATTCAACGGTCCTGTAATTGTTTGTGCATCTATCTGACCGGAGGCGCGGTCTGTGCCACGATAACAAGTTGCTGAGATGCAAGCGTTCGGGAGCCATTCTTCGGGTGAATGGGTGCACAAGAGAACACCCGCTACAGTGGCACGTGTTGTACCGTTTTCGTCATCGGTCAGAAGCCCCATTTTTTCGAGTGCCAATTCAAGTGCCGCAGCATCTTCGGCACTCAATAACGGTTTCCAGAGGGATTCGTCCAATGATCCAAAACCTGTCCCCGGAACGGGTTGTTTGTCAAACCAGAGGAAACGCATGTGGCGTTTGATTTCTTCGGCACTGAAATTCATGACTCATCTCCAAAGCCGAGCATCTTCAAATTCTTCGCGATAGCCTCATCTAATCGCCTCGCCTCTGCCATCTGCTCAGCCAATTCTTGGGTCAAGTGTGCTATCGTCTCCTCAAATGGTTCGGTTTCTTCTTCCTGCACCTCAGCACCGACGTAGCGTCCGGGAGTCAGAACACTGTTATGCGCTTGTATTTCTGCAAGCGTTGTACTTTTACAGAAACCGGGCACGTCGGCATATTCATTCGCGCCTTCATCGCCGCGCCATGCATGATAGGTTTCGGCAATTCGTGTCATTTCCGAATGCGTTAGTTCACGATGAACACGGTCAATCATCTTGCCTAACCGTCGAGCGTCTATGAAAAGTATTTCACCCGTGCGTTTCCGAAAATTCGGGTTCTCCTTGCGCCTTGTAATAAACCAGAGACAAACCGGAATAGATGTGGAATAGAAGAGCTGTCCGGGCAACGCCACCATACAGTCCACCAGGTCTGCTTCAATAATATTCTTACGAATTTCGCCTTCGGTTGCGGTATTGCTACTCATTGATCCGTTCGCCAACACAAATCCGGCAATACCGTTTGGCGCGAGGTGATAGATAAAGTGCTGCACCCAAGCGAAGTTAGCGTTGCCAGTCGGTGGGATGCCGTAAACCCAACGTCTGTCTTCACGCAAGCGATCACCGCCCCAATCACTACTGTTGAACGGCGGATTGGCGAGGATGTAATCCACTTTCAGGTCCGGGTGCATATCGTCGTGAAAGCTGTCGGCGTGTCCCTGTCCAAGATTCGCCTCAATGCCTCGAATGGCAAGGTTCATCAGTGCCAATTGCCGCGTGGTCGGGTTGGATTCCTGACCATAAATAGAGATGTCATCGCGCTGTCCACCGTGTGCTTCAACGAATGCTTCGCTCTGGACAAACATCCCGCCTGAACCGCAGCACGGGTCGTAAATTCGCCCCTGATAGGGTGCGAGCATCTCAACGAGGAGCTGCACGACACAGCGAGGCGTATAGAACTGACCGCCTCTTTTGCCTTCAGCACTGGCAAATTGTGCCAGGAAATATTCGTAAACCCTACCGAGTATGTCCTTTGAGCGATTCTCTTCTTCACCCAAACCGATGGTGCCGATGAGATCGACGAGTTCACCGAGGCGTTGCTTGTCGAGTCCTGGGCGTGCGTAGTTTTTCGGTAAGACACCTTTGAGGCGTGGGTTTTCCTGTTCAATTGCAAGCATTGCGCTATCAATTAGTTCTCCAATTTCTGATTGCTTTGCGTTTGCCTGTAAATGGGACCAGCGCGCTTCCTGTGGCACATAAAAGATGTTTTCTGCCAAGTATTCATCTATGTCCTCCGCATATTCAAAACGCTCGATTTCCTCTTCAATATAGAATTCGCTCTGTGGATTGGCAAATTCTTCAAGAAGAAGATGATACTTTTCCTCAAAAGCATCCGAGATGTACTTGAGGAAAATCAACCCTAACACGACATGCTTGTATTCGGCAGCATCCATGTTGTTTCGGAGTTTATCGGCGGCTTGATATAATTTTGCTTCAAAGCCGAGCGTTGCACCGTCATTGTTGGAATTTTCGTTTGATTTTTTTCTTCCCATAATCCTTTAGAAAGTCCTGCCTATAGTAGATTTACAATTAACCAAAGATACACCGTCGCGCCAGCAAAGTTCACCAATCATGAGTAGTGCGGTTAGATGGAGGTTAACAATTTAATTCGGTAATTTCTTAGGGATGTCCGGTTCGGTTAGGAAACCGAACCTACCGCGCCTGGGAAAACAGAGAATTACCAAAATGTTTTCTTAAACTTCATGAAACCGCACCTACTGATTTCGGAGATGCTATTTAACGCCCGACAGATGGTTGTGGGGGCCAGTGGAGTCCGCGTTGACCGGATAAGGCTCGGTTCGGAGATGGACGATACGCACGGTCAGGTAGACCGACGAGCTTGCCATCTTGGATCCACGCTTCATCGTTGCCGTAGAGTTCACCGATGAGGATGTCTGTTAATCGCTCAAGGGTTTCGGCGTGCGCGGGTGAATCGGCGAGATCGTTGAGTTCCCTCGGATCCGCTTCCAGATCGAAAAGTTGTCGGTAATTGCCGGTGGCGTAGTAGATAAGTTTGAAGCGTCCGTCATGAATCATACGGGTCGCGCTGCCACCTTCACCGCATTCGCCGTACAACCACTCCCGTTTTTCATCGCCGACCATCGGCATCCCGTCTACGGTGTCGGGGATATCGATGCCTGCGAGGTGGAGAAGCGTCGGCATAACGTCCTGCCATCCGACGAGCCGGTCATCGACCCGATGATGTCCGACGCGTTCATCGCCAGCGGTGCCGACGAGGAGCATCGGAACATTCGCAGAATCTTCGTAATAGAGCCGTTTTGCCCACATCCCATGGTTACCGAGCATATCGCCGTGATCCGATGTGAATAGCAGAATCGTGTTGTTCAACAGACCTTCTTCTCGTAGCGTCCCGATAACGACACGCAATTGGTGGTCGATGTGCGTGCAAAGCGCGTAAAAGGCTTGGCGTGCCGAACGCACTAAATCCTCCGTAAAGTGTTCGTCCTTTTTCTGCCGCCCCTTTAGCGGTAAGGGTAGCTGCGCTGTCTGTTTTGCCCATTCGCCCCAATACGGCATATCCACCTCAATATTGCGGTACATGTCCATATAACATTGGAGCGGTGCCAACGGCGGATGCGGGTGGCAATAGGAGAGGTACCAGAATCCGGGACGGGTCGGGTCTCGCCGTTTAATCATCCGCACCATCTGCTGGGTGCTCCAATTTGTTACGTGGCAGTCTTCGGGGAGATGCCAAGGTCTATTGACGTAATCGTTATTACACATGCCGTGTGCGAACTGCTGACCGGCATAGCCTCTGTCACCGAGGAAGAGTTCATAATCGTCAATAGCACCGTATTGTAACCTGCCTTCCTCACCTAAGAGTACATCGTCGAATCCGATGCGGTCACGTTGGGGATAGACGTGCAGTTTACCGACAGCGTAAGCCTGATATCCGGCGTTGCGAAACGTCTGCGCGATCGTCGGCAGTCCATCTATTCCCTTCTTATCGTTGAAAACCCTATCTTTGTGGGTGCGGGTTGTCGCACCGGTCATCAAGGTTTTCCGTGCGGGAACGCAGACCGGACATTCGCTGTAGCCGCGTGTGAATCGGGTACCAGCACGCGCAAGCGTATCAAGTGTCGGTGTTTGGATCGCCGGATGCCCGCTAACACCGAGCAGTGAATTGGGCCAATGGTCAGTCGAGATAAGCAGAACGTGTGGTTTGTCAGCCATAGTGGTTCCTTTGTGTGTTGGTAATTGCACAATTTGCGTCAAACGCCGTTCGCGTCATCTTATCAAAAGTTGTGACAATTGGCAAGTGAAAAGTTTTGTAGCGATTGGCAGCCGCTTAGGGTAGGAGCGAGCTGTGCGCGCGACAAGGTGCCCTTGTTTATAATGCAGATTACCGACTATATTTTCATGACTGTGGTGTTTGTTAAATACGGGGAATCAAACTCTGTCAGGCAGTCTGCGTCGCATCCCGGAACCGGAAACAGGCGTACCGACAACGGTTTGCGCAACCGAATAGAGAGCGTAGCAACATCCGTTAGAATAGAGGCGATTTGAGATATTGAAGCATTGCCGGGAATAGGGATTGTGTCCAACCCGGTCCCACAGACGGTTGAATAGAGGAGCAGACTGTCGAGATTAAAATAGCCTGCTTCACTTCGTGTCCCGAGTCCGACATCTTCGAGTACAGGGAGCATGAGTCCTGAATATCCACAGAGCGGTAGGTCAAGTGATTTGAGCGTCTCTGTCAATCCTGCAGCGACCGTTAGCGTGCCACGTTCACCGAAGTAACCGGGTAGTTGCGCCTCCATCGCATAAGCGATGCTCTCGTCCCCCATCGGTGCCGGAGAAACATCTATACCGACGAACTTAATGCCCCACTCCTGTGCCAATGTTTCTGCAAGCGCGACAATTTTTTGCCCTTCTACTTCCATGACGGTTTTTAGGGTCTGCAGAGCGGTTTCCAAATTCGGTGCATCTGTGAAAGCGTGTTGTACGAGGTCTGCTGCCTGCCATCCGATGCCGAAGTTCGTTCGTGTGTCGTGCCAGAATGCCGCCGGAAAGAAGGGTGTATTCGGTGGGCAGTTCATCAGGACTGCGAATCGGAGGTTGCCATAGCCGGCATCGGTGCGGTGTGCGATCTGTTGGATAATGGTCGCTGCGTTTTCAGCAATATCTGAGGCGACGTCTCCAGAGGGTGTCGTAAGCGTAACCGTAGCGAAAAGTGTTTCGCTTTGGACAATCACATCGGCGACAGAAGATAGATGCGTTTCTGTGTGTCGTTTCTCCGGTAGGATCGTTCCCAAACTCAGGAACTCGATACCGAGTGCCCGCGCTTCGGACGCCAACGCAAGGAGGGTCTCCACATCTCGTACCTCATCCCAGATTTCGGAACTCACACGCGTCGTTTGTACCTCGTAACCGCTCGCTTCAAAAGAGGCTTGACAGGCGGCGTTAAACTTCGCAGCACGTTGAAGTTGATAGGGCGCGAACGGGAGCGGGATACCTGTCGTAATCGTTCGGATCTTCATGTCGCGTGCCTCTGCCTAAGTATCATCTTCGCCATAAAGTCCGATGTGCCGGTAACGCTCATGCCGCTGTCGGACGAGTTCTTCCGGGGTCATCTGCATCAACTCGGAGAGATGCTTGCGTAGTGCGCGTTTGATGCTGCGTGCTGCTGCCTCAGGGTTTCTATGCGCGCCGCCGAGCGGTTCACGGACGACCTGATCGATAATACTGAGCTTCAGAAGATCCGGTGCGGTCGGTTTATAGCCTTCGGTCGCTTCCGGTGCGTGCTCGCCTTTGTCCTTCCATACGATCCCACTACAGGCTTCAGGCGGTGCGACACAGTAGACAGCGTACTCCAGCATCAGCACACGGTTTCCGAGTGCGATCGCCAGGGCACCGCCACTGCCACCTTCACCGATAATGATGACCAGAATCGGAACACGTAGCATCATCATCTCTGCCAGATTTTCGGCGATCGCCATCGCTTGTCCGTATTCTTCGGAACGGAGATCGAAGTGTGCACCGGGGGTGTCAACAAAACAGATGACAGGACGGTTGAACTTATTCGCTAACTGCATCAGCCGCCTCGCTTTGCGATAGCCTTCCGGGTGCGTGTAGCCGAAATTCATCTCCTGCCGTTCTTCGAGATTCGTACCTTTCTGCTGTGCGAGATAGACGACGGGGTGTCCATCAAACCATGCGAAACCACCGATCAGTGCGCGGTCGTCCCCGTACAGTTTATCGCTGTGAAGTTCAGTCGGTTCATCAAGGAGCGTCTCGATATAGAAGGGTGCTTGCGGCCGTTGGGCATGACGCGCCAACCGCACTTTATCCCAACGACTTATTTTTTGGAACGTCTGTTTTGTAAGCGTCCCCGCGTTCTGTTTGAGCGCATCAATCCCCGCTGTGAGGTCTAATTCGGGGTGTGCTTGTGCAAACGCCTCTAACTCTGTAAGGTGACGTTCCAATTCAATGAGCGGTTTTTCAAATTCAAGTTCTGTTGCGTTCATATTTTCGTTCCATTTCTATTGAGATTCACGGGCTTCACGACTCAGCCCAATCCAGACACAGACTCCCATGCCTAATAGCACGATTGCGAACGGGAAACCGGTCGCGAGAGAAGCGGCTTGTAAAGATTTCAATCCGCCGCCAAGTAAGAGTGCAATAGCGACTAAACCTTCTGTTGTTTTCCTTCTTCGCGCATTTCAAAATTCTCCTTTTTTAATCGCTGCCAGCAATCATCTAATCTTCGGGCAGGAGACCTAATGCTTTAGCGTTGGGAGGAATGCCCGTGCCTATAGTTGAAGTTAAGACGGCTTAGCACTTTACAGTCTGATACTTTCGCGTTTTGACAAAGACGCGGGTTGCCTTCCAAAGAATACTATTAATTAGAGGATACCTTCAAGGAAAAAAGCGAATGATTACATTTATCCCATCCCCTGCATCATCATCATCATTTGGATGACCTGCTTGAAGTCGCCGAGCGTAAGAAGCAGGTTCAGACCAATACTGTTCTTTTTTGCCTTCGCAGAAAAACCGATGCTGTAATTTTCCGGCATATTCATAATCATACCAGCGAACATTTGCATCGCTGCAGCAGCGTTTGGATCCGCTTTTGACACAATAGGTATGAGGCTTTTCGCCAAGGTTATCGGTGAAAGGGCAAAAAGGACATTATTGTCGGTTCCCAAAGATTCAATAAGTTTCTGATAACTCAGGTTTTCAGAGAGACTCTCCCCCATTCCAGGTTTTCTGTCCAACGCCGCTTTAATCAGTTCGGCACTGCCCATAGCAAAAAAGAGTTGGTCTTCGTGAAAGGCGTAGTACCATTGCCATTCCGTGGGAAATATCCCAATAATTTCAGGCGGTACCTGTTCAAAAGCGGAACCGAAATTTGGGAAGACGTAACTTTTAATCTCAACGTCGTTGTGCATCAAGGGTTCACCAGTATGCGCTCCATCGTATATGTTCAATCCTGGCGAGTTCCCCATGACTTCACGCATGATCCGCATAGTGATGTCGAATTGCTCAAGGAACGTGTTTTCCATATATGACTGCGCCTGCTGTTTATCCTTGACACCATAAACGACTAAATAGTCAGGGATAATGCTATCGCTAAGACTGACAGAGAAACCGAGTTCATCCGAAACAGATTCATAAAACGTTTTCATCTGCTGCGTCAGGGCATCAATTTTCTCTTGGTGTTCCGGTATTCCTGTTGAAAACATTTTCAGCCATATCATATTCATATCGACAAGGAACTTTGCATCCATCTGATAGGCACCATTCACAACAGCGAGATTTGGAAGGTCACCGAGGATTGCCAATTCATCAGGTATCATCTTTTTCAGATACTGCTGGATTTTACTACCGTTCTTAAACCTTAAGGACGGTGTTAGTTGAACATCGGTTCCCTTCACCTCCAGCGTGGCACTCAGCGACTCTGATTGTTTAAGGGTGTCTATGGCTGTGTCGAACATACTGACAATAAATGGAGCCACTGCCATGGCGGCTGGATCGCTCTCTATGCTGTCTCTCATAGATTCCGATTCCCTCTCAAGCGAAACCGTCATGAGGGGTACGACTGATTCGAGATTAAAGTGGAGTGCGACTTGCGCATCTCCCTCCACAATATCTGTGAGGAATTCGCTATAGACCGGATTGGTTACAACAGACTTCTTCGTCCCTTTATAGGCATCAATAGCACTTTCGCACACCTTCGCAGACTGTGAGAAAACGAGCATATTCTCTAAAATCGCGAAATGACCATCGCCGCCGGTCGCACTCCAATAGGTTACGCCGTTATATTCGGTCGGCGCACTCCCTTCGCTTTCAGCGTCAATCACCTGTTTCATGGCTTCAGGGTCCGTTAGATGTACGACTGCGGAGATATCGGGTGGCCCTACAGTGGTCATGAAGATTGCGAAATCTTGGTCCAAATCCAGTCCGATTTCTTCTAATTCAGCGAGGCTTTCAAACCCAGCACCGAAGGTATCTGCTAAGATTTCGGCGAGGATCTCTGGGTCTGTGTCCATTGGCACTAAATCCGTCACCAATGTATTGATCCGATAATCCAATTCGAGCAGACTCGGACAATAGACGAGTCCGATCGTTTGCTCTGGAATCAGATGTAGCACACTCCCTTCTGGAATCTCAGGCGTTGCAACGGTCTCTTCAGATTTCGTTTCGTGGTGTGTTTCCGCTTCAGGTGCGTTCGGTTTCTCTTTTAGTTCCGCTTCAGGCGAGTGTGGTTTCTCCGCCAGTTCTGCTTCAGGGGAGTGCTCTCGGTCCTTCAGTTCTGCTTCGGGTGCGTGTGGTTTCTCCGCCAGTTCTGCTTCGGGTGCGTGTGGTTTCTCCGCCAGTTCTGCTTCAGGCGCCTCTGAACCGTCTGCCTTTTCTTGATCTGGTGCGGAAGACGTTTCCGCTATTGCTGGCGTTGGTGTTTGCTCTTTCGCGCTACAACTGATGAACATGGATGTTGTCAGTAATAAGAGGGCAATAAGCGGTAAAGCCAAATATTTTTTCATTCTTTTTCTCCTTAACAGTTTTTATTAAAATTAACAACGTTAATTTTGGGTTTTTGCGATTTTCTCTTGCAGTTCGTCGATTTCTTCGTTGGAAGTTAACACGCCGATTTCGACCTCGTAGTGTCTACGTCCACCGGGTTCAATATACCTTATAGAACCGCGTTCACGTTCTTTTGCGCGACCTTCTACGCCGCAATTTGAGGGTTCTAACCCGAAAACATAATTGCCTTCACCGCACATCTTCCATTGGACAAAGTTTGGAAACTGGGTCTTGTGGTAACGGACGGATACACCGATCCCTTGTCCGTCATTAAAATTACGGTTTACGAGGGCGACACGGATATGATTATCAACGTCCGGTTCCATCTCGTGGTAGAAAGCCTGTTCTTGAAAATCAACGGTTGGTGGTTCACAAAGGTTATAATTGTTGAGGTTTGCAGCGGCGATGTCATCGCGCGGGGTTACTTGCGAGGAGGGTACAAGCAGCTCGCTATCTTGGCTGAGGATCGGGAACCCGACATTAATATGGAAGAGGTACATGTGCGGTGAATCTTGGTATCCCAAATTTTCGACAATATCCTCAATATGCAACGTACGCGAACCGAGTTCTGTCCAGATTTTACGGGTACGCAAAAGGTTTTCGCCTAAAGCGGCGGTCTCTTTAACTTTCCCTTGTGCCCATAACATATAACGGTGTCCTTCCCACCGACTATCGACCCAAATGTTTTTTGCCGGGATGTGTGAGACCCTACCGTGTAAGCCTAATGCTTCGCCATCATCTTCGTTAGGTACACCGACTTGCCGCATACCGCAGGTTGTCAATAGGCCGCCGTAGAAACTGCGGAGCCAGCCGGTTCCTTCAGGTTCATAATGCACAGGGCTCACATCGCCTGTGCTCGAACGCCAGCAGAGCGGGATTCCCTGATACTCTGCATAAGAGATATCTAACCCGCGGCTTGGTAGCACAGTGAAATTTAAGCCGCTACCGGTTCGGAAGTCAATTGCGTCAACGCCTTTTTCATTGCCATCTGTCAGTTGATACATCTTGGCATGCGCAATTTGGGATATATCCCCGACGTGGCGAAGCAGCTGGGTTCTGTCATACGTTGCTCCATATAGGTTTATCAATTCAAGGTTCTCCTTTTAGGTGCCGCTTGATCGTTTAATTTAAAAATCCTTGTTTTCGAGTCCATTTACAAAATTCTTGATACTGAAAACAAATTATAACATAGTGCCTTAAAAAAAGCAAATTTTCATTTACTTGTGTTTTGGCTTTATGGTATCCTTAATTATACTAAACACTTTCACGTCGGATATTGACTTCAGTATTGAGATGTGGATGGTTCGATAGTGAATTTTCATGAATTACTTACTTGTTTGTACACTTGAAGGTCTGGAAGGATGTGTCTAAACCAGTTATGTATATTGAGGATTGCATCTGGCTGCCTGACATTTTAGTCAAACTTTTCGTCAAACACCATGTTACACAAAATGAGGTTGAAGAAATATTTTTCAACCGTCCAAAATACCGTTTTGTTGAATCAGGCTACAGAAAGGGGGAAGATGTGTATTCTGCCACTGGACAGACGGATGCTGGACGCTATTTGATTGTATTCTTCATTCAGAAACCCAACAATCTTGCACTCATTTTGAGTGCGCGCGACATGGATGAAAAGGAGAGAAGAAGATATGAAAAAAAATAAAGATGAACAAGTTACCAGTATATCTAAAGCGAAAACTTTAGAAGAGATAGCTGATTTCTGGGATACGCATAGCTTGGCTGACTATTGGGATGAAACGCATGAGGTTGATTTTGAAGTACGGATGCAGCAGAAATGTCGTGTAACACTTACATCAGATATCTATGAAAAGATTGAAAAGGTAGCACGAGAGCAGGGAGTCCTACCCGAAACCTTAGTCAATTTGTGGTTGGCTGAACACCTCCAAGGAATCGAAAAGGAGGCATCATGAAAAAACTACGGAGATGAACCCGGCTGAATTCCGCGAGTTGCTACAGACCCTTGTCAACGAAGAACTCTTCAAATCGCGAGAACGACTTGCGGTATTGTTGGCGCGAAATAGTTATCAAGAGGCACTATTGGCAGAATTCTTTCATTTTCACGGTGACACCGAAGATATGGGATTAAGATTTAAACTATGCAAAACTTAACACAACTTCCGTTTTATGTAAGTTGCATGACTATTGACAAAGTTCACTGGTTTCTCGATCTCTTTGATGAACTGGGCATTACAGTTTGGATTGATGGTGGATGGGGTGTCGATGCGCTGTTAAGTGAATGCACTCGGCAACATCAAGACTTGGATATTATTATCTCATGGGAAGATTCCGCAGTCCTAACGAAAGCACTCTTCGCACGTGGCTTTGTGGACATCCCCACCGATGACCGTAAAGATCGAAACTTCGTGATGGGACATCAATCTCATGGAAAAATTGACTTTCATGTCATCGAACGGACCGAAGATGGGGGCGCGATCTATGGCCCCGGCGAGATCGATTGGGTTATTACTGAATCGGAGTTGAACGCTGTAGGTCATATCGGAGGGCGGGAAGTCCGGTGTCTGTCGGTGGATTATCAGGTGCGCTCGCATTCTGGATATACATTGCAAGATACAGACTTCGCTGACTTACGCGCATTGCAAAAAAGATACGGCGTTAAGTTGCTGCCTACGCAGATTAAGGAATAATCCTTTTTTTAATGCGTCCAGAAAAGCGTGACAATACCGGCAATCATCAGCGCGATAGACCACAACAGGTCCATATTAAACCACGCCTTGCGGAGCAGTGCAAGTCCGACAACCTCGTAAACGATAACCGCCACAACCCCCGTCACAACGAAAAAACTGAGCGTATGCACGCCGACAGCGGACAGTAACATCACAGCGTTATCTGCCATGCCTGCGGTTGCGTGGTGTGTATGTGCGGAAGCCTCAGCAGTCGGCATTCGCAACAGAAAAGGCACCAACATCAAGCCTGCACCGTGCGCCGATGCCATCAAGAAGGACCAGATCGTTAAGTCTTTGAAGTTAACACGCATCCCGACCCACTTCGGGTGTCGCGCGCTGAAAAACTTATATACGCCAAACCCGAACAGGACAGTCGCACAAGCGATTCGCAGCACGCCCTCCGGCAGTTGCCTTTGTGCCAAGGCGATGACGAACACAACAACAGCAATGGAAATCGCGTGTCCAAGTGCCATCGGGAAGAGTGCACCGATAACCGCACTTCTCCGTTTTTCCTGCATGCCTAAAGCGACTGCAAAAAGCCAACCCATCCCTGGATTAATGCCGTGATATACGCCCATGAGCGTATAGCTTAACCATGAGCCAGTATCCATAAAAACGCCTTTCTGGATATAGAACCATTATTTTTTTTCTGTAGGCGGTGGCGGATTTAGTCTACGGATAGACTAAATCCATGCCTTGTATTAATTCCGAACCGCTACGAAATTCCTACGAATAACAGAAAGTATCGGATGAGCTATCGCCGCCTTGCAAGCGAATCTGATGGGCGCGACTGTCACCGAAACCTACGAAGAAGTTCGGATCGAATTCGAGTCCACCATCTTCCACGTTCACATCAGCTTTCACCATCCATCCATTTGCGCCGTCCGGGTAGAACTGGTTATCCCAGGCGACGTAGAGAGAATTCGTGAAATAGAGGCGTTTGCCGTCGCGGCTTAATTCAACCATCTGCGGGCCACCACTGACAGGCCCAGCTGCAGGGTGCGGATGCGATTTCGTAATCCCACCGATCTCAAGAGTGCCAGTATGCTTCGGATTAAACGGGTCGGACACGTCGTATTGCAACAACTCGCCGGTACCCCAACAAGAGACGTACAAGAACCGGTCATCCAACGAGAGGATGTGATCGGTAACAAGGGGCGGAATCATGCCGATATCTTTCAAAGCGGGTGGCAGATCATCTGGGTTTTCTGGTGCTTGTGCCGGAATATCAATAATCTTTTGGATGCCCCAGTCGTCTCCATCTTTGTACCACGTCCAGATGGAGCTGGAGAGGTCGTTCATATTCAGTACAGCATTGACAAACCCGTAAGCTTTGGTTGGGTCGTGTGCCGGACGGAGTTCCAAGATCATCTGGTAGTCATCGCCGAGGTCCAACGTCTGGATGTTCTTCCGATGGCGGATATCCCAAATATGAATCTGATGCCCGAATTTTCGCTCGCCTAAATCTTCAAGGCTCACACCGTTCTCAATCATTCCTGGATAGCCCCACTCACTGGTAACAGCGATGTCATAGCCCAAGTGCCACCAGAAATCGTAAGAGAGGGATTGAGAGCCGCGTTCAACTTCCCATTGCCCAAGGATATTAAAGTTGTAATGATCCATGAGGAAAATCCCACCAGGACCTTCTTCTGAACCGGCTGAAGCCAAAGCACTCACATAGATACCTTCAGGTCCACAATGTACTGTATGTGGACGGGTATATCCAGATCGATCTTCAACTTCATCAGCCGTCAGCGTCTTAACGAGCTGCGGTGCCTTCGGGTCGGGTTTCACATCAAGAATATAGATATGAGAACCGCGGAGTGCTGGTACAACGAGGTAGCGGCGTTCTATGTAAGGGTGCGGCGCGTACGGACAGAGTGCCGCGCTACAAGCATTCCAACCGAAGTGGTGAATTTCGTCACGAACGCCGAGTTCCAATTGATTGATAATTTGTCCATAAGTATCAGATGCTTCGTTGAGGTCAACAACGCACATCGTATCAGGTTTTCCATCATCCCGTGGGGCAGCGACATAAGCGAGTTCTTCAATAGGTGCCTCAATCGCCATCTTGGGTGATGGGTAAAAAGTCGGGTCAGGTTTCCATTGTTGTAACAAATTTATTTCTCCTTTTACTGTGAATGGGATGCGTCTGCATCGTTTTTGGCGCGGTCAAGCCAACCGGGTAGCCTGACGTTTTCAGAGAGTTTCCACGCGGTTAAATAGAGTGAGGCAGTCCAACGCACTGACTCACGCGCTTGGTCATTTACAAAATCGGTTAAAGCGGGTGTCGGGTTCTTCAGGTCTTGCCAAGCATCTGCAAGTTCGTAAACATCACCTACCAAACTGTGCCCAGCTTTGATCTGTTCGATGATTGCGGGCATCAAATCTTCAACGGCTTCAATGTGTTGTCCTTTCACGAGTTCCATCGGATCCAATCCCAACACCTCAACAGCGGCATCGACCTTTTCATGGATACCTCTGTGTAGCCGTGTCCCGTCCTCCTGCTTAATCCCATCAAAATGGATGGTGAGGTGCAACGGTTGGCACATATCCTGTGCGTAGTGTGCCAAGAAACCGGCATAGACAAAACACTTACCCTGGATCATCGGATTATCTGGCCATTTGCGATACTCCGCAAAGGCGAGTGCAAGTCGGTCCGTCCATTCAGCCAAAGCGTACGGGAGGGTCCCGACTTCTCGCGGTGTAAGGCCAAGTTCAGCACAGAGTTGAATATGCGCCTCACGTCCATCTGGAATCGGATGTTCTCCGAACAGTTCTATATCGATGTAGTGTTCCCCGTATTCAGCCTGTCGCGCGTTCGGGGTACTCCGCTCCTTAGATAGATCGGGATCGTAGGAGCAGTGCGCGATCATTTTTCCGGCGTTACGGAAAAATTCGGGGACCTCATCGGGGAGTGATTTGACAGCTGCCTGTGTCATAATATCGTGACCACCACCCCACCATGCCCACGCCGGTGTCGCGAAGATGAGCGAACATAGGACAAATATAATACAGAAACGTTTCATTTTTTATTTTTCCCTTGTGGTTCGTTCAGACAAATTAGATAAATAAAACCGAGTTATTAGTCAGCAGCGAGGTAATCCTCCGGATTCGCTTCCTGCCACTGGAACTGTTGTTCAGTTGTTTCATGCGGTTTAAACGCTGTTGCGACCTTCTCAATGGCGGGTCCAGCGATGGCGATGTCGCTTAAATCTGCAACACCGTATCCCATCTCATTTGCATAATAGAATAACCCGATCTCCAACGGTTCAAATCCCATCGCCTTGGTTGTGACAGCATCCGCTGCGAATACATCTCCACTGACGACAGCGATACCGAGCGGAACGGAATCGGTCCCCCCCGGTCCGTTGCCTTGTAGTCCGACAGTGCCGTCAACGATAGCGATGTCGGGCTTCAGGTGCCGTGAAAGCCGGAGTAGGTTGATGTTCAACGTTTGCGCCTCGCGGGGTAGCATCCGATCTGCGTGGCTATGGTAACCGTGCATTTTAATCCGGTCCTCTTTATGCAGGGTGCCCATAATCATATTCTTCATTGCGAGTGTCACGACCCCGGCATCATGCGTTTTCGCAATAGCGACCGAGATCGTGCAAGGGCAATCAAGAACCGTCTTCGGCATACGGACGGTCTCCTCGTCGCGTCCGGCGAGAAAGACTTTCGTCTCTTCCCATTCCGTCTCTTGATGCAAATCGACAAGCCGGATCGGGACATCGTATTCCGCTTGAAGTGCCTCGTAACCGAAAATTTGGAACGCCTCCCCAGAGAATTTCTCATTCGCGCCTTCGGCGATGATGACCTCTTTCGGGGGTTCGGGTGTGCTGAACAGAAAATCCAGCGCGCCCCGCATCGCATCTACATGAGATGAGGCGAGTTGATTTGTGCTGGAGAGAAAATTCGGTTTCAACAGCACCTGTTCACGGACTTTCGGGGTGAGGTCGTCACGTATATTGTCCAACGCCTGAAAGACGTTAGAACGTCGCCTGCCGGTTTTGGCAAGCCCAACTGTGGTAGCCATTGACTTCTCCTTTAGGTTACGCGTCTGAAAAACGTGTCTACAAGGATCGCATAACTTCTATTCAAGAATGTGTCTCAGAAATCCGGAGTGCTTTTCTAAGAGTGCGTTTGCGTCTGTTCGGTTCAATCCTTTTGCAAGCATTACGATCGCGACTTTTGCGTGTCCGCCTGCCTGTGTTAGCGCGTCCTCGGCTGTCGCTGCATCCACACCGGTAACGGTTTGAACGATCCGAACACTTCGCGCGACCAGTTTCGTGTTAGAGGCGTGGACATCGACCATCAAATTGTTGTAGACTTTGCCGAGTTTGATCATCGCAGCGGTTGTGAGCATATTCAGAACCAACTTTGTGGCAGTTCCGGCTTTCAAACGTGTCGATCCGGTGATAATCTCCGGTCCGACAATCGGTGTAATGAAATGTGTCACGAATTCCTTCAGATGTGCAGCGGGTGGTACACAGCAGAGGAATATTGTCGTTGCGCCGATGGCGTGCGCTTCCTTCAATGCACCTATAACGTAGGGTGTCCGTCCACTGCTCGCGATGCCGACGAGTATATCTTGCGGTGTGAGTTCGCGTTCTCGAATCGCTTCCGCGCCGCGTTCAGGTTTGTCCTCCTCGCCTTCCACCGAACGGCGCAAGGCGACATCGCCACCGGCAATAATCCCCTGCACCATCTCCGGCGGCGTGCTAAAGGTCGGCGGACATTCAGAGGCATCCAATACGCCGAGCCTGCCACTTGTGCCTGCCCCGACATAGAACAATCTGCCACCGGCTCGAAACGCGGCGACGCACAGATCAATTGCGTCTGCGATTGCTTCGGACTCCGCCGCTACTGCTGCGATGGCTTTTTTATCTTCTTCATGAAAGATCCGAACGATCTCTGAAGTCGGTTTCAGGTCTATGTCGATAGAATTCGGATTTCGCTGCTCAGTTTCTTTAATTATACCTTGTCCTCCTACAAACTATTTTGCGCTAACAGTACGGCACCGTATGCTGGATCGTGTATGGGTAGATGGACGGACGCGTTTGGCGCGAGCTGCGCAAATTGACAGCGGAGTTTCTCTGCGAACATCGGTTGATGCACAAGGTTACCGCCGCTAAGCACAATATCAAACGTCCCGTCAAATGCTAACTGTTTTATCACACTGCTTGCAGCACAGACGAGTTCAGTCGTGGCATCCTCAACAATCTGTTCCGCAATCGTGTCCGATGATCGGGCAGCGTCAAAGACGACTTTAGAGAGTTCTGCGATGGTATCTCTACCAACAGCGTGTGTCCAGCGGATGAGTTCATCTGGTGCGTTCAGTTCGAGTTCATCCAGGATCCGGTTTGTCAAATCTGTGGCGCTGCCTCTACCGTCGGCAGCACGAACCACCGCGCGGAGCCCTTTTATGGCGATGTCGTAACCGCTGCCTTCATCGCCGAGCAGGTACCCCCATCCACTCGATCGGGCCTCTCTGCCGTCAGCATTGATGCCGTAGACGATAGCACCGGTTCCTGAGATCACAATCACACCGTGTTGTTTTTCAGTGCCACCAACGAGTGCGATGTGTGCGTCGTGTGTGAGGATACGGTTTCCGCTGATCCCGAGCTCATCACAAATTCTGCCGATTATTCTTTTATCTTCCGCACGTCCCAAACCTGCCATACCGAGGCAGAAACGGATAGAAGCGGTTGACGGAATTCCTGCTTTTTCACGGAGTTCACCGATGACGTTTTCCAACACAACCTGCGTTTCTACCTCGCCAACGACGTGGTAATTTGATGGACCCGATTCAACCTGTGCAAGGGGTTCCCCTGTTTCTGTCGTCAAGATACCGACAGTTCTTGTCCCGCCGCCATCAATTCCGATGATGAAGGATATGGCACGCTTCATAGATAGGGCTATGTCGAAAATTATCTATAGTTTTCACGGGGATCACCTCCTTTTTCTATCGGATATAAATGTCCAAATAAATATCATCCGTTTCTATTTCTGAGTTCGTGCCAATCCCTACACTATAAACATTTTCAACGGTGACACCAATGTTAGGGGCAAACAGATATTTCCTATCCGGTGAACGTTCACCGAAACGGTTTATCGGCACTGGGCTTACGTCCCACGACACACCAAAACCGATGCCTGCTTCTTGCCTTCGTGTCCAATCGAACTTTGCCCATATCCACCACGCCTGCGGGTCCTTCCAGAACCAGTGCTGCAGTGGAGAGATACCCTCTGGTATTACATTACCATCAGCATCAAAGCGAGGTATCTCCGGCGATACGGGTTGATCAAAGTAGTAGTAGCTTTTGACAATCTTCCTGTCTTTACCAACAACAAAGAGAAAATCCTTGCCAGCAACGTAAGCCTCGACAAGTGGATCAATATCTTCGTCAATAACGTTGAACCCCTCAGGGCTACGATTGTTGCGTTTGAGTCGGACAACGTGTTGCCAATCTTCAGCTGGTTTCAATGTAGTAGCAGCGACCGGCACGGTTTCGTAAACAGAGGTTTCTTCTATTTCAGGTTCTACAATATCAAGTGTTTCATCTGTCGATTGACAACAGCAAAAGAGGACTACGAGTAACAAAAACCTTGGCATTGAATATCTCCTTTGTTAATGGACATAATGGATATTACTATAGTGTAGCAGAAGAAGTTTTTAGCGGTCAGCGAGTTGCCGCCGGAGACGTTCAAGTTCAGCTTCTGCTTCCTGTCGCCGTTGTATTTCCTCTGCGGCAAGTGCTTCTGCTTCCTCTCGCCGTTGGGTCTCTTCTATGCGAAGGTGATGTTCTTCCATAGAAGTTGTAATCGGGGTGCCATCCGGAAGATACGGACGTAAAAGCCTTACGTGGGTATCCAGTTGGTCTTCCCACCGAAAATAGAGATTTAACGCTTCGCTGAACAAGCCACCCTCTGCGTCCGGTGACAGTTCTACGATAGCACCTGATGGGTCCCGTCGCCACCCCCGAAACTCCGCAGGCTTTTTCAACTCCGGTTGATGGATGAAATACTCTTCAGCCGCCATATCTCTCAGATAGCGTTGAACTTTTTCATTCCGATCCTGATGCGCCGTTGAATCGGAAAGAAATTCAAAAATAGCCGTAGGGGCGGCACCCTCTGACCACGTGTAAAAACTGCGCCGCTGTGGAAACTTATCAACACCAAAGACAATATAGACATCGGGGGCAACAAACTTTGTGATATCGCCTTCGCGGTAGTAAATGAAACTGTCAACGCCAATATAGATGTGTGGATTGATCGCAAAGTACCGCGAGACTTGTTCAGCAAAGATTCTAATCTGGTCCGCGTGAAATCCTGTTGCTGCCATAGGTTCATCGTCCTCACAAGGGTATCCTTCGATGTAAATAGTCGGTTTTCCGCTCGCTTTTGGAAAGCTGGGCATGTATTTTCTTTGTTTGAATTGAAAGTCGTTTAGGGTATCCATGGTCTCCTCCGTATCAAAAAGCGATCGCGATTCAAAGCGTTTATATCCGGAATCGGAGTTCTCGCCTACAAGAGAACGGTTTCTATAAAAACTTGACAACTTACCCCGAATTTCCTATAATATAGTGTATCACGCGTAAGAAATAGATGCAATAAAAATTTGATTTGGGGGTCAAAATGTTAAAGAAAAACTGCCTCGCACTTATCGTTTTATGTGGTGTCTTTGGTTACCTCGGTTGCACGCAAGATTCGGTTCAATTTGAGTGGCGACGGGTTGAAAGCGGTACAAGCGAACACTTGTATGGGGTGCATTTCGCGGACACGAAACACGGATGGGCAGTCGGAACTGCCGGCGCAATACTATCCACTGCCGACGCTGGAATGACTTGGCATCTAACATCTGTGTCGAAAGACACATTCACAGCGGTTAACTTCGCGACCCCAAATAACGGTTGGCTTACGAGCATCGGGAAGGTCTATTATACCGGTAGTGGTAGCACTTGGCGCATACAACACCAAGTCCGTGCTGCCGGTCCGAGACCACCCGGGATCCTGGACATGCATTTCATCACTGCAGCTGAAGGTTGGGCAGTCGGTGGGTCAGGGACCGTTCTCCATACAACAGATGGTGGGAACCGATGGGAAAGTCAAAGCAATCTTTCCAAGATGCATCTCTGGGGTGTCTATTTTGTGGATCCCAACCACGGCTGGATCGTTGGCGGCGGTGGCGAAAACGAAGACCCTGAAATACTCCATACCCGAGACGGCGGGAAACAGTGGGTTCGACAAAAAAGTGATACCTCTAACGAACACTTATTTGAAGTCTATTTCGCGAACCCGACACACGGATGGATTGTCGGATCGGATGGACTGATCCTGCACACTGCTGACAGCGGACGGACCTGGGTTCGACAGAAATCTACTGTGGACCAGGCGTTGCGAGCCGTCGCTTTCCGGGATATGAAACGCGGATGGGCAGTCGGCGAAAAAGGCTTAATCCTTCACACAACAGATGGCGGCAATATGTGGCGCCGCTATCCGACACCGGTGCAATATAATTTGCAGGACATATATCTGAATAAAAACGCCGGTTGGATCGTCGGTGCGAAGGGGACAATCCTGAGAGGTCATTAGGATTTGTTCCTTTTCCGGACACTACTCGCGCGGAAGTGAAACGGTGTCTGGAACGACAATCTCGCCAGCAATGATTTTCGCTTTCAGCGATTCAACAGTCGCTATGAGGTCCTCCGAAAGCAGCGGTCGGTTGTGTTCATCAACGGCATAACTGACACCACCATCTGCGATACCAAAATACCGAACACCTGCCATAAAATTACCTTCAATGCCCTCGCGGATGATATGCACCACAGAAGTCGGAATCTCTTTTGTCATACTTGTCAAGACAAGTCCTGGTGCGAGATGGTTGCCGTTGGCATCGACCCAAATGATGAATTTTTGTTCTGCTTGTGCGGCTTCAAGTACCCCTTGACCGGCTCCGCCCGCAGCAACGTAAATCACATCAATCCCGTTTGCATATTGTGAGAGTGCCAATTCCTTCGCTCTGTCTGGTAGCCCGAACCCTGTTGCATCTTCGCTAATGTATTCGACAGTAACATCCGCGTCTGGATTGACTGCCTGAATCCCAGCCACATAACCGGCTTCAAATTCGTGTAGCAGCGGGACATCCGCGCCGCCGATATAGCCGATCTTGTTGCTTTCCGATTTTAGACCCGCAACCGCACCGACCAGAAAAGAGCCTTCATTGGATTTATAGTTCACAGAAGCCACATTTGGAATATCGAGTACAACGTCAAAAATCGCAAATTTGACATCAGGAAATTCGGGAGCCACACGAGCGAGCACGTCCCCCATCTGATAACCGGCTGTCAAAACAATATCTGAATTTTGTGCTGCCTCTCTTAAGAGCATCTCTGTCGCTACAGGATCGTTTTCGATACCGTTGACTTCAGTGAGTGCAATTCCGAGTTCTTCCTCTGCAGCCTGGAGACCGGTATGGAAGGCGGTACAGTAAGCCGCGGAACCGACGCAATCGCTCGGATATATCATGGTTACGCGGAGTGGCGTACTTGATGGTTCGGGACGGGTTATGTCCTGAACCCTTCCGCAACCGCAGATTAGAAGGAGTCCTAATAACAAGCACAAGTATTTGTTTAAAATGTTAAAACCTTTCATAATTCCTCCGAAAAAAATATTATGATGAATATAAAGTTTGAAAAATTGTTTTGCTTCAGACTATACACCTATCGCGTATCCGTCGCGTCGAGGGTCAGCACCGCCCATGAAACTCCCTTCTTCGGGATCGAAAGCGATACCGTGACCGCCGCCGACGGTTGCTGTCCAATCGGGTAACACCTCCACCTCATGCCCGCGGGCTTCTAACGCTGCACGTACCGCAACAGGAATACGGCCTTCCATACTGACATGTTTGCCCGGATTTACCAATCGGATACGGGGTGCCTCAATCGCCGCTTGAACGTTCATCCCGTGTTCAATCAGATTCAACACCATCTGCAGCGTTGTCTGAAGGATACCGTGGCTGCCGGGTGTACCGATTGCAGCAAACGGGTTACCATCCTTCCAGACCTGACACGGCGCCATGCACATCTCTATCCGTTTATGCGGTCCAACAGCGTTTGGACTCTCAGGGATCCTATCAAACCAGTTCATGAAGTTGTTGAGGAACATGCCTGTCGAACCGAGGATTACGCCCGAACCGAAGGGTTGTCCGAGGCTCTGCGTCACTGCGACGATATTCCCCTCTGCATCAGCAGTATCAAAGTGCGTTGTGCATTCGGTTGTCCAGTCGTCAGCGATAATCTCACCGGGGAGTTTATCCTTCGACCAGCGTTCGCCGCCGCTGACCGCTGCCTGCTCGCCGATACGCTCGCGCTGTGCCCGGGCGTAATCTTTAGATAGCAAGCGTTCGAGTGGTGGGTTCGGACGGGGTGCGTGTTCGGCTCTGTCCGCACTCGCTAATTTGATCGCTTCAATGAGTAGATGCAGGTATTCCGGCGTATTGTGTCCGAGTTCACCGAGCGCGTCGTTCTCCAAGATATTCAGTGTCTCCAAATACTGGAAACCTGAACACGGCGGCGGTGGACAGTAGACTTCATAACCGTTATAGGTCGTGGAGACAGGTTTCTGCCAGAACACTTCAAAATCAGAGAGGTCTTTTTCGGTAATCAAGCCGCCGTTCTCTTCAGAAAAACGGGCAATCTCTTTGGCGATGTCGCCGCGATAGAACGCCTCTGTGCCACCCTCTACAACCTGTCGAAATGTGTTTGCCAAATCCGCTTGCACCAATATTTCACCTGGGAGTGGTGTTCTCCCGCGTGAGGCGATAACCTCTACGGCTCTGTCAGAAAAATAAGGGCGCGCCCCTGCGATAAACTCGGCGTTTTTGACTGTGACGGCGTATCCGTTTTCGGCAGATTCGATCGCCGGTGCGAAGATGTCGGCGAGGTCCATACTGCCATAGCGTTCCAAGAGTGCCAGCCATCCGCCGCATCCACCCGGAACCATCCCGGCGCGAATGCCGACCTGTTGGCTCTCAAGCGTCGGAAAGGTGTCGAGTGTCGCAGCGTACGGCGCGGTGCCGACATAGTCTAACGCGCGGTGCGTCTTATCTTTCGCACTATAAATTAGCATATACCCGTTGCCAGCGATGCCGGACATATACGGTTCAACGACGTTGAGTGTTGAAGCGACAGCGACCGCTGCATCAAATGCGTTGCCACCAGCGAGCAACATGCGTGCACCCGCAAGGCTTGCCAGCGGATGCGCGCTTGTCGCCATGCCACGTGTCCCCGTTACAGTAGAGCGGTGTGTCGTACCGTGAGATGGAAATGCCATGTGTATCTCCTCGTTCTTTTCTATATAGGGCTTACGCAGGTTGCTCTTTTGTAGCATAGGCTGTTGGTTTCCTGTGCACTAAGAACGTCTCTGTCTTTTGAGAGTTCACCCGCTAACAGAGCGTCATATCGTCAAAATTGCGTAAGTCCTGCTATAGCAGGTTTTAGAACTGGCGAGGCTACAAACCTCGCCTACCTATTTGGGTTATAAACCTCCGAAGCCGATGCCATCGCAATTGCCACATCAATTTTCTCCGAACAATACGATGCACAAAGAGCTGCTGTCCATCCAGCTCAAGCACCGGAATCAGATGCTTATATTTCGTGAATAATCCCATATTTCTTGTGATGTCAATTTCCTCTACTGCAACAGATGTCTTCACTCCGATACTTTGCAGCACGACCTTCGCCTCGTCACAGAGCGGACAATCTGGTTTCGTGTAGAATTGGAGTTGAATTGGGGAATCCATACGCTAGAGTTTAGCACAAGTCGCTAAAAATCGCACTTACTTTTTTCAGCAGTTAAGACCGATTCTATGATAGAATTATGTCAAACTTTATCCAACGTTTCAAGCAATCATATTTAAGGAGAAAGAGACGTGAAAATGAGACTTGCACAATACGGTATTTCGCACGACCACGCTTCAGGGAAAGCCCGCGTGATGAAGGAGAGTGATGACATTGATTTCGCCGGTGTCTTTGAACCATCATTAGAGGTCCGGGAGACGCTTGGTCAAAATCCTGTCTATGAAGGCGTTCACCGGTTTGCTTCCAAAGAAGAGATGCTTGGTGATGAGACAATCGTCGGGATTGCAGTACAAGGACGCGTATCAAGGTTAGGCGAAGCGGACACCTAACTTCACATTTTCACCCGGATGCGTCGCGATCTTCGGATACTCGACTAATAGATCGTCAAAATCGACGACAGGATAAATAACAGGTTCAGACTTCAGACTGCCATCATAAAGGAGCCGCAAACTGATTTCAAAGAGTCTGCCTTCATTCCAATTCGGATACTCCGGATTCGGTTCGCTACAGGCGCGTGAAAAGACAATCGTGGGTCGATTGAAATGCGCCTCGGCACCGAGGTCTAATCCTGCAGGATAGATACCGGGCCACGCGCCAGCGACAACCGTCCCTAAATACATCACGCCGCGAATAGCATCCTGCAGTGCCGAATGGTGTCCACTATATTCAATACAGACATCCGCACCGCGTTTGTTGGTCGCCTTTTTAATTTCCAAACCTGCGTCCTCTGTCGTGGGGTCAATAACCAGATCCGCGCCACATTCGAGTGCCACATTGCGCCGCAATTCAAGCGGATCGACACCAATTACGGGATAGGCACCCGCGAACTTAGCAAGCTGCAGTGCCATCAACCCGATGCCGCCGAGTCCAAAGACTGCCACTGCATCACCGATACGGACATTACCGTCGCGTACCGCGCCCAAGGCGAAATCTGTCGGATCGAGACAGACGGCTGCCTGCCACGGCACGCCGTCAGGGAGTTTCCGGGTACCCGCTGCACCCCAAACATTTTCCTCGCGGAAGGAGCTGTGCCGAAAGACTCGCTCTCCGACCTCGAATTCGGTGACGTCCGCGCCGACCTCAGTTACCTCGCCGACACACATATTCCCGAGGCCTGATGGATAGTGGACCATCCCGGAGTTGTCTGCTCGAAAGATTTTATATTCGCCATCGTAGCCGCCGCGCGGCCCCGCATACCCCTTATACGATGCCATCTCTGAACCGTGTTTGGCGGCACCGAACCGGCTCTTGACACGGATTTGGTCGGCTTGCAAGGGTGGACTTTCATATTCTCGGAACGCGACCTGTTCCTGGGCAGGGGCAATGAGTTCTCTTGGCATATCGATTAATTTCCTTTTTTAAATTTTCCTTGCGGTTCGATACATTAAAACATTTCAATCAGCGATCGCTTGGTAGCTGAGGATCCGAATTCTCTCCGCGAGATCTCCAGCACCGGGATGCAATTGCGCCATAAAGATGCCGATCATCTGTTCTTGCGGGTCAATGAAGAAACTGGTATAAAAGAAACCACCGCCACCATACACATCGACCGAACCGAGTGCCTTAAGGTTTGATTCATCTCTGACGATGCTGAAACCGAAACCGAACCCGTAGTCAACACCCATCTCATCGAGTTGATGCGTTGTCATCAATTCAACAGTTTTCCGACTCAACAGTCGGACACCGTCAAATTCTCCGCTGTTGAGTATCATCTGTGCAAAACGGGCATAGTCAGAGGCGGTAGAGACTAACCCGGCACCACCAGAGAAATAGGTTTGTGGACCGTTGTATGGATAGTCGGTTGAATAGATTAGCGAACCTGCGACTGTCGGTTCTTTGGATTTTCGCATGATCGGACCGCCTCCGCTGCGTTCATATACCGTCGCAAGTCGTTCACGTTTCGCTTCTGGAATGAAGAAGTGTGTATCTGTCATACCGAGCGGTTTGAAGATACGCTCAGCGAAAAACTGATCAAGCGGCATCCCGGATACGACCTCAACGAGATAGCCGAGAACATCTATGGATAGACCGTATTCGACGCTTTCACCCGGTTGATGCAACAGCGGGATCGTCGCCAACACTTTCATCTTTTTAGCAAGTGTGCCTTCATCCTGCAGAAGTCCGTGCGTGATACCTGCATCGTTGTATAGCGGACCGAGCCGCTCGTTCCAGTGATACGTTAAACCAGACGTGTGGGTGAGCAGGTTCCAAATGCTAATCTGCCGTGTCGCTGGAACAGGTGATGCCGCGTCTTCGGCATCTTCGGGTGGCAGCACGGACATCTCCTTGAAAGCCGGAATGAACTTTGAGACCGGCTCATGCAACAGAAAATGCCCTTCTTCATAAAGCATCATCACAGCGACACTGGTGATCTGTTTCGTCATTGATGCGATACGGAAAATCGTATCGCGCTGCATCGGTTTTTCTGCCTCGGCATCCATCATACCGTAAGCACCGAGATACGCAATCTTTCCGTACCTCGCGACGAGTGTAACAGCACCAGCGATTTTCTTTTCAGCGATGTGCTTTTCCATGACCGTATCGATTCTTGAGAGCCTTTCGGTGGAGAGCCCAACCGTTTCAGGTTCCACCATCTGGAAGCCCTGGCTGAAGGCAGGGACTGTCAGAACCGATAGAAACAATATATAAACTAAGATTCGGTTCGTCTTTTTCTTATACGTCACTTTGCAACCTCTCAATTTCTATGGCGTGCATACTAATTTTTAAGCCAAAATGTCGCGGACGACGTGTCCGTGGACATCTGTGAGCCGGAAATCTCGACCTTGGAAACGGTAGACGAGTTTCTCGTGGTTAATCCCGAAGAGGTGGAGCATTGTGGCGTGGAAGTCGTGGACATGCACGATATCTTCAACGGCGTTGTATCCCAATTCGTCGGTGTTCCCGTAACTGATACCCCCTTTGATACCACCACCCGCCATCCACATCGAGAAGCCTTGAATATGATGGTCGCGTCCGCTACCTTGTGCCATCGGTGTCCGACCGAATTCGCCGCCCCAGATGACCAACGTTTCATCCAACATCCCGCGCTGTTTCAGGTCGTTGACGAGCGCAGCGGTCGCCTTATCGACATAGCCAGCGGTCGTCTTGATGGCGTTCTCAATACCGCCGTGATGGTCCCAACCGCGATGGTAGAGTTGGATAAACCGTACACCGCGCTCCGCTAATCGTCGCGCAAGCAGACAATTTGAGGCATAAGAACCGTCCCCCGGTTTCGCACCGTACGTATCGAGAACGTGCTGAGGCTCTTTAGAGATGTCGGTTAATTCGGGGACACTCGTCTGCATGCGGAACGCCATTTCGTACTGACTGATACGCGTTGCGATTGTCGGATCGTCCACAGTCTCGTCGAGCATACCGTTCAACGCTTGGACGGCATCGACAACGTCGCGCTGCTGTTCTGTATCCACACCGCCGGGATTGGCAACATAATGAACAGGATCGCCTGTTGAGTGGAACTGCACGCCTTGAAACTGCCCCGGTAGGAACCCGCTGTGCCACTGTCGCGTCGCAATCGGTTGGTCCTGTCCACCCCCAGAGGATATCAGGACGACATAGCCCGGTAGGTTCTCGTTTTCACTCCCAAGTCCGTAGAGTAGCCACGACCCCATACTCGGTCTGCCAGCAATCGCAGTACCGGTGTTCATGAAAGTATGTGCCGGATCATGATTGATCTGCTCAGTCTTCAGGGAACGGACGATGCAAATATCGTCAGCGAGACTTCCGATATGTGGGAACGCCGTGCTCATCTCCTGACCGGATTCCCCGAATTTCTGAAATTCGTGTGTCGGACCTAAGCATTTGAGCCTGTTCGCTTGTCCTTGGAGTTGCGCGATCGGCTGTCCTTCGGTGAAAGACTTCGGCATCGGTTGCCCATGCAGTTCAGCGAGTTTCGGTTTGTAATCCAAAGTCTCTAAATGTGAGGGACCGCCAGCCATGCAGAGATGTATAATCGTTTTTGCCTTCGGTGCCACATGTGGTTCGGCAATAATGCCGTGCCATTTCTCAATCTCTGGTGCAGCGTTGATAAGTGAAGGGGTCAGTAAAGATGCAAGGGCAAGGGAGCCGACACCCCGCACCGTTTTCCCAAGAAATGTACGTCTCGTAAGTCGAAGATTGGTTTCTTCATGAATATCTATAGCCATACCTGATACCTCCTGTTCCTTTGAATAGTCAATTGGGTTTCTTACACCGGTTTAGTGCTATTTTTTATTCGCGAAACCTCTGATGACAAAACGCATAGCGAAGTAAATCAGCCAAGTCATCGCGAAAAATATGAAAAAATTCTCAAAAAAATCTACATTTGTTTTCAGAGAATCCTTATCCGCCATTCCCCACCGTGTGCAGGATTATGAATTAATCCTTTTTTCATGTCAACACAGAGGTCAAGAGCTTCCATAACCATGTGTCCAACAAGGACAGGCATCCCCTCAGAAAGGTCCGTTACTCGGATAGAGTCGCTCCGTTCCAGAACGGTATATTCCACCTCCGAATAAATGACGCGTTCTACCGTACCATTAGCGGTTTCTGCTTGAACCCTTCTGAGTGGTGTAAGTCCGAGTTGTTCGATGAGCGGTGCGGGTAAACAAAGTCCTGTCGCACCGGTATCAACGAGTGCGTCTTCAACGGTCAATCGTCGAACATCTTCCGGGTTCATAACACCTAATCTGACTGCAACCAGATCGCTCTGATTGGCAAGTTCTATTCGCGTTGTCTGTTCCATTTTTAATATTTCCTATTTTGAGATTAGGACTCTGGAATCTGAGTCTTCGACTGGACAAAAACAGCATCTGTGAAGGTCTCCGTTGCCCACTGGTCCAGGTCTTTTCCACTGGCTTCTGCAGCTTTGGCGATTGCTACATGGATGTTCGGTGGAATTTGCAACCTCAAATTCCCAGAATACGGTTTTTGCGCTGGTTTATTTAGTTTCTCACATGTCTCCAGATAATCTTCCACAGCTTCTTCAAAAGCCTCTTGAAGTTCAGGGACAGTGTCAGCGTGAAATCCAACGATGTCAGTGATTCCAGCAATATGACCGACAAGACATCTATCTTCTTCGCTGTACGCAATATCAGCACTATAGCCTTTGTACTTCATGGAATTATTCCTGCCTCCTCCAGAAAACGTCGCACGTCTCTCACTTGATAGGAACGTGCTTCTTTTTGCTTGTGGGGACGGTGAAATGTGGTAGTGGCATCATTCAATTCAAATCTTACTCTAGTAGTCTATCCACTTTGATTTTGTGATAAAGTTTTTTGACTTTTTGCGGGTTTTATGGTAGACTCTAAGTTCTATCTATATCTCCTATCAGAGAGGACACGCATGAAAAAGAATAAAAAATATCAAGTTGAACTCA
>JAJDXV010000023.1 GCA_022823085.1 Candidatus Poribacteria bacterium | reverse complement strand
GCCATTCAATTGTACCTATTCACTTTATATATATGGATACGTCTTCCTCTGTAGGAGCGAGCTGCGCTCGCGATCTTTCCTAAAAACGGGCACATATGTAAAGCAAAACCATGATCCAAATCGTACAATTGAATACCCCTGGGAATAGCCGTTGGCCGTCAGCAGTTGGCTATCAGTCGTCAGGATCAAGATTTATAGGATAAGCGGATTTTCACGATTATAGAACTTACGCAATTCCTTGCAGGTGAGGTTTGTAACCCTGACACCATGAAGGTAAACCCAGTTCGTAGTAGGGCAATTCATTGCCCGTTATTGAGTTGTGGATGTCCAATAAACTGACAGATGACAACTGATGGCTGATGGCTATGATAGCTAATTCGTCTGAAGGTGGATTACACGGGTTTTAAGAGGCTTTTGGTAGTGTGGTTAAACCAAGAAAATGGCAGATTGAGAGAAAAAATATCACTCGCTTATGTATTCCGCAGGTGTGATGGGCAAATTTCATGATTGGGGTCCCACCAAAGCAGAAAAGCCTCTTCTCCAGATCGAATCGCCCAAATTCGCTCTGTGTTACTTAGGCGAAACGAGACTAATTCCGCTTGGTCATCGTGCCCGAGTTGTTCTAATCGATTTTGTGCAGGTTTAATGATGTCATTGACGGCTATCGCATGATGATGTCGCCCCAATATTTCGCCCCAAGTCATCGTTTCAAAGTCGCGCATCTTATCCCATATTTTTCTCAAAAAGTCAGGACAAGTTATTTGGTTCCAGCCCCATGGACTATTGTCATCAATCCGGGCGACTTTCCAAACGAGTTTCCTGTTTTGAGTAGACACTATAGGAGCAGATGCGGGTTTCTTCCTTCGCCCCGGGTTACGGTTTCGTCCTGCTTTTTTATTCCGCATCCTCAAAATCGTCCTCAGCCGGTAAGGAACTGTAGTAATCTGCGATCGCGTCTAAGGACATAACCCTACTACCGCGTTCCAAAGGTGGCAGCCCTTTTCTTGCCTGTTTCCAAGGATCTTCAATATGTGTTAATTCAATGAGCCATTGAGCAGATTTATCCCCATAATAATCAAGTACAACGTCAATTGTTTCCTGTTGTTCCTGATTTAATAAACGAGGATTACCAATTGGCATCTCCGATATTTCATACCTCCCGCGATGATAATCAAACAATTCTCTGACCACGGGACCATTTGCCCACGCCTCGATATCTTCAACAAATAGAGGTTTTTCATCCCACACCAATGACCATGCTTGGCTGTAATATACCAGTTTTTGGAGTTTCATTGTCGTCATTGATCCCGTTTTCTGTAGGATATAGGCTGCAACGTCAAAAACTTGAATTCTCGGTGGTTCAAGGGCTGGATTCTGCGACTCTTTCCAAACTCCATCTTCTAATGATTCAAAGCTGATGTCTTCACTAAACTTTAAATTAGAAGTGTTTATACCTCTTTCATCACCATCTATACTTGCTGAAACGACCATATCTTCTTCACGGGTAACCACGTCTTCGGAGGAAGTACTCTCGTCTCTAAGCATTGTGTTTGTGTTTTTCCATTTACTCATTCATTCTCTCCTTCCAACCCCACACTATAGATTTCAGTGATAAATTGTATTGCTTCTTGTTTCAATTCCAGTATTGAAGTTTCTGAGATTCCCGCCTTAAACTCGACTAAATTGCGAATAGTAAAATGAAAATTAAGGTCAAAAGTGACTTTCTCGCCTTCAAGCGTAATGGTAATGTTGAGAATTCGTCCATTCAGCACTAAACTATGAATATATTGCTCACTGGTTAATGATCCACCAAACTGTTCAATTTTTTCTGAATCTCTCGGACGTATGAGATTTATTAGATCACCATCAACTGTTTCCTCAGTAAAGAGGAAATTGACACCGTATGCTGTAACTGGCGTATGTGGAAGATAATCGGCAAGTTGTAGAGCAAGGTCTTGTATTCGGTCAAAATTTTCGTTTTTATTTTTTACTGGCCTGAAATTTAGTCTATTCTCTTGTAATAGAATTTCAACTTCCTTTGACAATATTCGTGGAAAAATGGATTGCGCGTTGAAGCCTCGGGAAACTATCATATCTATCGTGAATTTCTCTTGTTCCCCAGGGAAAAGATATCGCTTAATCCAATCTGGTGTGAATATATAGCTATTCCAACCACCCACAATAACCAGTGCATTAGAGGGTTTGTCTAATTTCATAAGTAATGCCTTTCAAAAATTTGGCTTGGTTCGTTAGCGTAAGTTCTATCAAATGCCAACCCGTATAATTCGGTATAAAAACACTTATTAAACAATATGTTTATCTATACCAATTACGACGTAGCGTAATTATAACACATTTTCACGCGTAAGTCAATTTTTGCTTATCAAAGCGATTTCAATTGTGTATTTGTCGAGATAGCCTTGTTCATCGTCTACACCGAAGACTTTGAAAGTTCCCTCGCCTTTAGAGAGACTATCAATCGGGGTGCCGGTAAATCCGATATAGGTTGCGTTGGGGAGTGCAGCCATCAGGTAATTCCCGAAATCGCCGCCGGTTGTGCGGTGTGCCTCGTCAATCAACACTGCCACGCTCTCACGGGTGTTGAGGTTCGCGGGTCGCTTGTCGAATTTATGAATCATTGACACGACCAAGCCGCGATAATCGGATGCTAAAATCCTTTCCAAATCGTCCGTGCTCTGTGCAACTTCAAGCGTCGTAATACCGTAACCGGTGATGTTGCTAAAAAGTTGGCTTTCCAGCTCGTTACGGTCAACAACCATCAGCACAGTCGGCTTTTCCGTCTGTTCGCCACTACGTAGGAGCCGTGCTGCGATGCTTATCATGGTGAGCGTTTTACCGCTGCCCTGTGTATGCCAGACAAGTCCGCGCCGCTTGTTCGGATCCTTAACCCGCTCAACGACCTTCTCCACTGCACGCGTCTGGTGTTGACGCAACACAATCTTGGTGAGTTGGTCGTCTCTGTTCTGGAAGATAATGGATTGCTGCAGAACCTTTAGCAAACGTTCACGGTCAAAGAAGGTTTTAACTTTCTGTTCATAGTTGGTGGGTTCGTCGGTTTTCCAATTGAACAGATTTTTACGACTGGTGTTCCACGTCACACCGTAAAAAAGATCTGTCAGTTGCGTGACACCAAAGAGTTGTGCAGTCGTGAACATCTCCGGCGTTTCGCTATGATAGCGGCGGATCTGCTCAACACCGAGTGCCAATCCATCCTGTTTGTTAGCAGATTTTGCCTCAACAATCGCAACAGGAATTCCGTTAATCAGGAATACCACATCCGCACGGTTTCGGTTAGGTGTCCCTTGCTGCCACCATTCATCTGTAACGTGAAACAGGTTATTGTTAGGATTCTCAAAATCTATTAGGGTGACGTTACGCTCGCGATTCTCACTTGCAACAAAAGTTGACTTTTCACCGCGCATCCATAGAAGTGCTTCCTGATTTCCTGCAAGTGTCGGTTTGAGCAAACCGAGTTTTCGCATCACCTCAGCGCAATTGGAAGCGTCTACGATGCCTTTGTTAAGTTTCAAGAGTTGCGCCTTCAGCACATCAAAAAAATAGAGCGCGGCGGTATCACCCCCACGCATACCCATCGCTTCTGATTGAGAAACGGACTGCCAACCTATTTCATCGGCGTATTTGAGCATCGGCTCCTGTACTGCGGAACGTTCGGACATAATGTCACCGAAAAAACGGGTTTACAAAATCTTCTTATATTTTAATCAGGGAACATCACGCGTACGTAGATATCCCCCAAAGGGAGTTTACATTCAATCGAACCGAGCAACAGCACATCTTCAGGCGTGTGAAACTCCTTTGAGTGCTGGTAAGGTTTCAGTTTTTAGTCCGAGACGCTCACCCGGAAACGGGAGCATGTCCTCAGGGATTTCATTGGGATGGATGACTTCTGGCGAAGATTGTGTCGGAGCATCGTGCGGAACTTTTATCCGGAATAAATAGCCATTCTCAGTGTCGGTGAATGCGTTCCGAAGGTCTATACCACCAAAGCGTATGAGATTAAAACGTTCATTGGAAATTTCAACACGAAGCCATGTTTTATCTTGATCGTTTTCACTAACAGTAACAAGGTAGAGATGACCTGCAGAGTCTTTACAAGAAAAGAGGGCAGGATCGTCGTTATGTACATAATTTTCGACGACTTTGTGGATGCCAAGATTTGGAATATCATACTGAATAGGGAGGTTTAAAGACGGTTGCGGAACATCGTCACCATCTTCTTGTAATCCTTCTATATGAAATTCGATAGCTTCTTGGATTAATGTTTGGGCTTCTTCTAACGTCTCACCCACGGTGATGCAACCGGGGAGATCTGGCACATAAGCCCCATAACTGCTGTCACCCTTTTCATAGATTACAACATATTCCATTTGTTTATCCTTCATTTTTTTTCTCTCAACCTGCCACAACAAGGTCAGTGGGTAATACATTGGTCTACATCAGATGATGAACCACCGAAATTGGGTGTGTATAGTATAACATATTGGTGAAAAAGTTATCAAGTTTGTCAGTTTAGTACGGCAGGGCCATTCAATTGTACCTATTCACTTTATATATATGGATACGTCTTCCTCTGTAGGAGCGAGCTGCGCTCGCGATCTTTCCTAAAAACGGGCACATATGTAAAGCAAAACCATGATCCAAATCGTACAATTGAATAC
>JAJDXV010000058.1 GCA_022823085.1 Candidatus Poribacteria bacterium | reverse complement strand
TGGACACGGATATAATCAACGTGTCCCATAAGGCAGACACTTCCGACTTGCCTTTATATGTTTAGACGATTTAGAAACAAAAACGTTTAGGAAAAATGTTGTCCTTTTAGGTTTTTATTAACACAATATATCAGCGGGCTTTCCTCCCAAAGCTAAAGCATTGGGATTCTCGCCCGAATTCCCTTGAGAACGGGGCGCGCGTCTTTTTTGAATCCGCACGGACAGCGTTCGGAACGATTGACTTTCCAGGCAGTAATCCGCGGTGCAACCTCGATTTTTGGGGTACGAAAGGCAGGATGTGGTGGCGAGAAAACGGGTCTTGGGGATACCAACTCGACGGTATGGCACAACATTTCGTTGAGCCGACCCACTTCGGTGAAGATGACAAGTTCGGACAGCGCGCCTTTACGGAGGCAATCGCGACGTGGCTGGACGACGAGAATCAACCGCATCGCAATAGATTGGAGTTCGCATTGCTCGGTTTCGATCTGATTATGGCGGCATATCGTTCCGCGCTCATTGGCAAACGGATTGCGTGGCCTCCGAAACTCACCGATGAAGAGTGGGTAGCACTCAAAAATCGGGTAACTGGCATAGAAAATAAGACATAATAGCGTAGGAAGCAACAAAACCTCGCCGTACTAAAGATATACAAATACTACAGGAGGCAATAGATATGCTCAACCAGACGCAGGTTGATACATTTCGTAAAAAAGGGTTTCTTCTCGGAAACCGTGTTCTAAGTGATGAACAGGTTGACGAATTGCGCGAAGATTTGGCGCGCGTCATCGATAATTATGAGAAACCAGAAGTGCCACAGCCGGTACGTATCGCCAACCTCGGTGGTAAGGAAGAGAGTCCGGTTTGGCAGATCGTTAATATTTGGGAGGCGAGTTCCGCTTACCACCGACTCGTTCACAACCCTGTCGTTGTGGAAGAGATCGGACAACTGACAGATGCGACAGAGTTGCGCGTCTGGCACGATCAGATTCAATACAAACCGCCGCAGGTGGGTGGCATCAATCGTTGGCATCAGGATTCGCCGTTGTGGGGGATTCTTATGCCGAAGACGAGTCAAGTAACGGCATGGGTTGCCTTAGACGATGTAGATGAAAGCAACGGCTGTATGCGTATGGTCCCCGGCTCTTATCATTGGGGCAGTCAGATGCCGTTCCTGCGAGAAATCCCGGACATCCACACAATGCCGGATCGCTTTGAAGATAACGAGTTAGATGTTGAACTTTGTCCTGTCCCGAAGGGGCATGTCCACTATCATCACGCCTTGACGTGGCACGGCTCTCATGACAACACCAGTAGTGAACCGCGCCGTGCGATTGCGGTCCATTATATGACCGGCGAAACCATCTATGATGAAAGTGGTAACCACATTATGAAACGTTTTGTTACCATCAACGACGGCAATAAGTTAGCAGGTCACCATTTTCCGCTCGTGATGGATAAAGGGAAGCCGACGAAGGCGAATATATAAGTTTTTTCTATTGGAGGCAAGGATGCTCAGCCAAGCACAGGTTGACACATTTCGTGAAAAAGGTTTTCTCCTCGGGAGTCGTGCTTTAAACGATGAACAGGTCGAGGAATTACGGTCAGAGTTAACGCGTGTGATTGAGGACTACAAGAAAGCGGATATGCCGCAGCCGGTTCATATCGTTAACCTTGGTGGTAGGGAAGAGAGTCCAGTCTGGCAAGTTGTTAACATTTGGGAGGCGAGTTCCGCCTATCACCGCCTCGTTCACAACCCGATTATTGTCGAGGAGATTGGACAACTAACGGCGGCGATGGAGTTGCGCGTCTGGCACGACCAGATCCAGTATAAACCGGCTGAGGTCGGTGGTGTCAACATGTGGCATCAGGATTCACCGTATTGGCCGATCCTCACACCGAAGACGAGTCAGGTAACGGCATGGGTCGCATTGGACGATGTGGATGAGAGCAACGGATGTATGCGTATGGTCCCTGGTTCCTATCATTGGGGCAACCAGATCCCGTTCCTGCATTCGATCAAAGATATCCATTCGATGCCTGACCGTTTTGAAGAGCGTGAACTGGAAGTGGAGCTCTGTCCGGTGCCGAAAGGGTATGTCCATTACCATCACTCTTTGACATGGCACGGTTCACACGATAACACAAGTGGAAATCCGCGTCGCGCGATTGCGGTGCATTATATGACCGGTGAAACGCTCTACGATGAAAGTGGCAACCACGTTATGAAACCTTTTGTCACCGTTAATAACGGCGATAAACTCGAAGGCGATAGTTTCCCACTTGTGATGAATGCGGGAAAACCGACGAGTTTTTAATTTTCCTTGCGGTTCAATCAGGGTTATCTCAGCCAATACATCGTTCTCTGTTGTCCGTCTCCACTTCGTTTCGACTGCTCGCTATTGCCAATTAGAAACCATCGCGGAACATAGTGGAGCGATGCACAAAAACTTAATAGTTAAAAAAAAAAGGAAAATTAAAATATGAAAGTTGTTGATGCAGTTGCAAAAGTCCTTAAAGCGGAAGGTGTAGAATACCTGTTCGCCTATCCTGTTAACCCGATAATTGAGGCGGCGGCGAAATTAGACATCCGTCCGATTATCGTTAGGCAGGAACGGATCGGACTCCACATGGCAGATGCGCTGAGCCGGATGACCTCTGGCGAGAAGATCGGTGTGTTTTGTATGCAGAGCGGTCCCGGTTCTGAGAACGCGTTTGGCGGTGTCGCCCAAGCGTACGGCGATTCCGCGCCCATCGTTGTTTTACCGATGGGATATGCGAGAACATTAACACAGATCCAACCGAATTTCAATTCCGCCTTGAACTATCGGCACGTAACGAAGTCGTGCGAACAGGTTACCTTGCCGGGTGCCGTGCCAGAAGCGTTGCGTCGCGCATTTACACAGGCACGCAACGGTAGACCGCGTCCTGCGCTCGTCGAGTTCCCGTCGGACCTATTTGGCGAAGAAATTCCCGAACCTTTTGAACCGACACCTGTTCCAATAGTACGCTACGCGCCTGACAGTGCGTCAATTGATGCTGCCGCAGATGCCCTACTCGCCGCAGAATGTCCGGTGATCTACGCAGGACAAGGTGTCCATTACGCTAAAGCGTGGGATTCTTTGAAAGCATTGGCGGAACTGCTCGGTGCGCCTGTGACAACGAGTTTAGGCGGGAAAAGTGCTTTTCCAGAAGATCACCCGCTGTCCCTCGGTTCCGGCGGTCGCTCGATTCCGAAAACAGTGCATCATTTCCTCCAAAAAACGGATCTCCTGTTCGGTATCGGTTGCAGTTTCACCCGAACGCATTTCGGGATCAAAATTCCAGAAGGCACGCGTGTCATGCACGCCACTTTGGACCCAGCCGATATTAACAAAGATGTTCCGGTTGAAATTGCCCTTGTCGGTGATGCTGGCTTGATTTTAGAGGGTTTAGTGGAAGCCGTTCGTGAACGATCAGAGGGTGCATCCGAAGACCGAACCGCTGCTGTCACAGAAGAGATTCGTACGATCAAAGCAGAATGGCTTGAACAGTGGATGCCGAAACTCACTTCCGACGCTGTACCGATGACCCCGTATCGTGTTATCTGGGATTTGTTGCATACTGTTGAGGTCAAAAACACGATTATTACACACGATGCGGGGAGTCCGCGTGACCAAATGTCGCCTTTCTGGCAGTCTACGGCGCCATTGACCTACATCGGTTGGGGAAAGACAACGCAGCTCGGTTACGGTCTCGGACTCGCCATGGGTGCGAAACTCGCCAGACCGGATGCGCTCTGCGTTAATGTCTGGGGGGATGCAGCAATCGGCTTCACCGGTATGGATTTCGAGACAGCGGTACGTGAACGGATACCGATTCTCTCTGTCCTTTTCAATAACTTCTCTATGGCAATTGAGATTCCGATTATGCCTGTATCCACGGAAAAATTCAGATCTACAGACATCTCTGGCAACTACGCGGATATGGCGAAGGCGTTCGGTGGTTACGGCGAGCGTGTTGAGACACCGGACCAGATTATCCCGGCGATCCAGCGCGGTATCCAGAAAACGCAGGAAGGCGTGCCTGCACTACTTGAGTTTATTACTGCGAAGGAAATACAAATTTCCAGTTTCTGATTGGCTATCGGAAACTGTCAGCAGTCAGCTATAAAAAAGGAGTCCGCTGTTATGAAACCGATTATCATAGTGTTGTTCGTCATTACACTGAGCTTCAGTGTGAGTGCGTGGGCAATAAACGACGACGATGCGCTCATGTTGTACTTCACCTTCGACAATGATGAGGGTGGCAAAGTTACAGATGTGAGTGGAAATAACCTTGAAGGCACTTTTGAAGGTGCAGTTTGGTCGAAAGACGGCAAGTTCGGTGGTGCTGTCTATCTTGAAGACACGGAAAAATTTGTAGAGGTTGACGCGGTCCCTGAGCTTGACATCACCGATGAACTCACGATTCAAGCATGGTTTTTCCCCGAAGAGTCTCAACCCGATTCTAACCTGATGGGCCGCAGGAGCGCAGCGAACGTCGGGGGTTATTGCCTGCAATGGAGCGCGCAGTTTACCGGTGCCCCACAAATTGAGACGTGGATTAACATCGGTGGGTGGCAAGGTTCTCGAAATAAACAGACCATTAAACCGGCGTTAGAGGAGTGGCACCACGTTTCTTCTACCTATGACGGCGATATGATTCGCCAATACATTAACGGCAAGCTGGATGTGGAATACGAACCACCAGCGGGTAAAATTAACAGCATTGATGTTGTGTTCCGTATCGGTAAAGCGCAAACAGGATTAAAGGGCATGGTCGGTTTGGTTGATGAGGTAGCGATCTATAATCGCGCCCTCACGGTTGACGAAATCAACCAAGATATGGAAAACGGTGTCTTCTTTGCTGTGTCTCCGAAGGATAAACTTGCGATAACATGGGGTAAGTTGAAGTTGTAACGGCGGGTTTTCATATCCGCCTTTCTATGCATTCTACGAGGAGGAATCACTGATGAGAGCCCAAGTTCTTACGATACTATGCGTTTTTCTAAGTGTATCCCTCTGCTTCGCGGTTCACGCTGCGGGTGGGAAAGGGAATGTGAAACAACTCGGTAAACAGCTATATGTCTGGCATTTCGACGAAGGTAAAGGGAACCAGACCGAAGAGGCGACTGCCGGCTTGGTCGGCGAATTCAACGGGAATGTGAAATGGGCTGAAGGTATTCTCGGCAAAGCCGTGGAAATGGCGGGTTCGGTCGGCAAAGCCGATTTCATAGAGGTCGAACACTCCGACGAAGTCGATATAGATGAAGCAATTACAATGATGGCGTGGATTTATCCTGAAGAACTACCAGCAGGTGGTCAAGAGAACAAATTCACCATCTTCTTTAAGAACACCTATTACCTGCAGATTGAACCGGGAGAAGGGAAATTCGCTTACTATTTCTATGACACCAGTTCTCCTGGCTACCACATTTCCAATGGCAAGGTAAAGGCGAAAGAGTGGAGTCATGTTGCCCTTATTTGGGACGGGAGCGAAGCCGGTTTCTATATTAACGGCGAATCTGACGGCACGGCTATTGCACAAAAGGGACCTGGACGGAGCATGCCGGACAGAGCATTGAAATTCGGTGGCGAGAATAATGGGTGTTGCCCGCGTTTCTTTCAAGGACGGATTGATGAGTTGATGTTAGCCAATTATGCGCTGACTGAAGCGGAACTCCAGAAGATTATTAACGATACGCTCGCTGTTTCGGCTCGCGGTAAGTTAGCGACAACATGGGGTAATTTGAAGAGATAGCGACGGTATATCTTGTTTTTAAAGGGATGGGTGGGATTTGTTCTCGCCCATTTTCTATTGCAAATAGGTAGAAATAGGCGTATAATAGCTTTAGAACTGGTACTGACAGGAGTGAAGATAATGCAGAAAACTAAAGAGAGGCAACAGCAAGTACCGAATGTGCATATTGCGGTGGAGAATTTTGGACCGATAGAGAAAGCAGAGATAGATCTTCGTCCGTTGACTGTATTTGTCGGCGAGAGCAACACCGGTAAGACCTATCTTGCCGCGCTCATCTATGCCTTATATCAAACCTTTGAAGGATTTGATCGGGTTCCTTGGCCATATAACGTTATTTCCCAGTTGCGGCACTCGATATTCCGTATAGGGAGGGAACATGACGAAGCGACGCTAAAGACACTTGAAAAACTAAATAATCGTGAGCAGCCCTTCAAGTTTTCGGATTTGCCGGAGTGGTTGTACGTCCAGATAGAGGAAGATCTTGACGACCCTGAACTTTTCGCAAGTGAACTTAAAAGATGTTTCAATCTGAACGCTGTTTCAGAGTTGATTCAATTCGCTGGTAGCGAAAGTAACATATTGAAGATTTCATTGAACGTCAGCAAGAAAAATCAACCTTTTTGGAACTTTGAGATGAGAGCCTCGGAGTCAGACATCGCTATGAGCGGAAATATCAACAACAATATGATTCTTCGCCTCAAAGATGAAAGGATGTCACAAGCGATACCGGATCTTGCGGATCTTGCTTCACTTTCACATGTCAACGGGAGCGAGTCACCAGATTCTTACTATCTTCCTGCCCCTCGGGGCGGCATTATGGAAACTCATGGGGTAATTCTTAGTGCTCTCGTAGGGGGTACCACCCGCGGGGGAGTGGCGCGTTCTGCTGAAAGTGCTACGCTCTCTGGAGTGATGGCGGACTTTCTAAAACAAATCATCAATTACAATGAAGATCGATTATCGTCAGACGAGATGAGTGGCATCGCCAAAGTTCTGGCGGACGAAGTGCTACGAGGTGAAATAGTGGTTAAACGACCGGCTGGTGGATACCCAGAATTTCGCTACCGTCCACAAAAATCGGAACAGCCATTGCGTATGAGTCAGTCTTCGGCGATGGTCTCTGAACTTGCACCGCTTGTGCTGTTTTTGCGGGGGATCGTTCAACCAGGGGATACGCTCATTATTGAGGAACCCGAATCCCACTTACATCCGGCTGCCCAAACGAAAGTGGCTCTCACGCTTGCACGTTTAGTCCGAGTCGGCGTACGTGTGATTATCACGACACATAGTGACTGGCTGCTTGAGCAAATTGGCAACTTGGTTCGCGAAGGCGAAGTCATGAAATTGAAAAAAAATAAAACGGAACCGACGACGTGGTTGACGAAGGAAGAGGTTGGTGCGTGGTGGTTCCGTGAAGACAAACCGGTAAAGGAAATAACTTTTGAGCACATCGCGGGTATAGAGCCAGCGGAATATGGAGAGGTGGCTGAAGAACTCTACAACCGTGCGGTGGATCTCCGAAGCCAACTTAAGGAAACTGCAGGAGGCACCGAGGTTGAACAAGAATGAGATTCTTGAAGGTATCCGAGATCAGATAGGTAGAGAGAACTTGTTTAACGGCAATGCATTTAGACGACGACGATGTAGTGTAAATTTGACAGGTGTTTCGGAAAGCGATCGAGTTGTCGTAGATTTGGATAAGGTGTTTCCAAGTGGGCAAATCGGAGAAAATCAATGTGAATGTATTCTCTTTTATTTTAGTGCTGTAGGAAACTTTGTAGTTGTGCCAATGGAACTCAAAGGCGGTAGTAATGCTGAAGCAGAAAAGGCGATAAGTCAATTGAAGAGCGGGGCTGCTTTTGCAGTTGATTACACACCAAGAGGCGTTAAAAGCATTTGCCATCCAATCCTATTTTGCCAGAGTATAAATAAATCAGAATATAGACAACTCAAAAAGCCCCAGTCAAAGGTGTCCTTTGGTGGAGAACGATTTGAAATTAAGACTGCGCGCTGTGGGGACAAATTAGCGAATGTCCTGCCACGAATCCACTAACCTACATTGGAAACGCACAGAGTTCATGGCAGTTCAGATACAATCCTTTTAAGTGCGCCTTCTTGTTGGGCAAATGTCTTGAGTTCCGGGTTGAGGGTCACTGCTTGTGTGAGTGAGTCTATTGCTTTTTGAGATTCACCTTCTAAGGCATAGGCACACGCGAGGTTGTAGTGGAGCAAGGCGGTTTTTGGAAAAATTTCGAGGGCGCGTAAACTTGACGAGCGAGCATCAGCGGGTAGGTTCTGCTGGAGATAGGCGGTTGTCAGGTTCACATAGCCTTCGGCGATATTGGGTGCCATCTCAATCACTTTTTTGAAGTTCTCAACAGCGGAGGCATATTCCTCGGCATAGAGATATGCCTGACCGAGATTGTTGTAAACAGAAGGCTCCTTCGTGAAGAAGAGCGTGCGCTGCTTATTTTTTATCGCTTTCTGATATACTTCTATCGCTTGTTTTGCGTCACCGTTACGCATCAGGAAAGTCGCCTTCCGATAGTGGTCGTTAAACTGGGTTTGGTGATGCCAGACCCAGATAAATAGTACGGTTACCGCAAGGCAAAACGTCATGCAGATGATTCTAAAAACTTTATTGGTAGGTGCCTGCTCAGCGTCTTGTTCCTCTGTAGGCGCCTGCTCAGGAACTTGATTTTCATTAGAACTCATAATTTTTTTAAACTCGCTATGGTAAATATTTGCTTTCAGTAAAGGAACACAAAACATGAAGACTTATGGATTTGGTATTATTGGGTGCGGAATGATTTCCGATTTCCATTCCGCTGCGATTTCAGAATTAGAACACGGTCGGCTCGTCGCTGTTAGTTCACGAAACGCTGAGAACGCCAAACGACTCACCGGTCAATACAATGTTGACAGTTACACCGATTATACAGAGATGCTCAAACGGGACGACCTCGATATTGTGTGCGTCTGTACGCCGAGTGGTGCGCATTTAGACCCTGCCGTTGCTGCAGCAGAAGCGGGAAAACATGTCGTCGTTGAAAAACCGTTAGAGATTACTCTGGAACGGTGCGATGCGATCATCGAAGCGTGCGATGCAGCTGGTGTCCGGCTCTGTGCTATCTTCAACTCCCGTTTCACTGAAAGTACGCGGCTCGTTAAATCTACTATTGAAAGCGGACGGTTCGGCAAGCTGACGTTAGGCGATGCCTATATTAAATGGTACCGTTCGCAAGAATATTACGATAGTGGCGGTTGGCGCGGTACGTGGGACCTTGATGGTGGCGGTGCCTTGATGAACCAATCCATCCACGCCATTGATCTCCTCCAGTATTTTATGGGGCCTGTCAAAGCTGTCCAAGCGTTTACGGATACTTTGGCACACGAACGGATAGAGGTCGAAGATGCCGCGGTTGCCGCGCTCCGTTTTGAAAATGGTGCACTCGGTGTCATTGAAGGCACGACTGCCACTTACCCGGGTATGCTCAAGAAGACCGAAATCTCTGGTACGAAAGGCACCGTCGTTTTAGCCGAAGAGGACATCGTGACATGGGAATTCGATCCTGAACTCCCTGAAGATGTCGAGATCCGAGAAAAATTCGCGCAAAAGACGGACACGGGTGGCGGCGCGTCCGATCCGCGTGCGATTAACCACGCGAATCACCGACGACAGATGGAGAACCTCATTAACGGACTTGAGAGCGATGCCTCGCATCTCGTCGATGGACGCGAAGGACGCAAAGCTGTTGAGATTATCCTCGCGATCTATCAATCCAGCCGTGAAGGCCGGATCGTTGAATTGCCGCTTTAATCAGAACTTTCATTCATAGTCAAAGACGATCTTGATCGCCTCATCTTTCTTGTCGAGTGCCATTTCAAAGCCGAGTTGTGCTTCCGTGAACGGTAGATGGTGCGTTATCATCGGTGAAACATCGAAACGTCCTTGCGAAATCATATCCATCGCCAATGGGAAATCGTTCGGTGCATCCGGGCCGACGGAACCGATGAATCGGAGGTTTTTTCGGAAGAAATCAGCGAAATGGAAATCGTAGATTTCGTCGTCCGGTACACCGAAGGCGAGGAGCGTTCCGCCGCGTTTGAGGAGTTGGAGACACTGGTTGATCGTTTCTGTCTGGTGTCCGACGACCTCAATGACCAGGTCCGCCATTCTTCCGTCAGTAATTTCCTCAACAGCGGCGACGAGGTCTTCCTTCGCTGGATTGACGGTATGTGTTGCACGCATCTTTTTGGATACTGAGAGTCGGAAGTCAACGAGGTCTGACGTAATCACTGTTCGCGCGCCGAGGTTGCTTATGGTGTGTGAAAAGAGGAGTCCCATCGGTCCCTGTCCAATAATGACGGTATCCAGATTGAGCAGGTTCGGCAGCTTCCGACACGCCCAGACGACAGTGCCAAGCGGTTGCGACATCAGGATGCAGTCTTTCCGTGGGAAATCTGTCAATGGCACCGTAACGCTCTCATTTGATAGAAAATATTCCGAAAGCCCACCGATGTTGCGCGGGAGCGCGAGCACTTCATCACCTACCTTGAACTTGTCTGATTTACTATCGGTGACAACGCCGATCGCCTCGTGGATCGAAAGTCCGGGCTGAAGCGGATAACTTTCTGCGGGGTGTTCAAGAACAAACGATGGCATATCGCTTCCACAGATGGCACTGTGTAGGGTTTTTATCATTATCGTGCCATCAGGATAGTCAGCGAGATTCGGTTGCTCTATGTCAATAATTTCGATTTGTCGTGGTGCAACAATTTGACCAGCTTTCATATTTTTTCGTTAACTCCTTATAGTTTGGATGATAATGCCTTCAAGACGTGTTGATGGAGTTTTCCGTTGGTTGCGACGATACCCCGGTTCTCATGCATCCGCTTTCCTACCAAAAAATTAAGGGGTACACCGTTCGCATCTGTAACTGTGCCGCCTGCTTCTTCGACGACAATCAGCCCTGCGGCGTGGTCCCAGATGCATTCTCGGTAATCCGGGTATGCTGGATTCGGGAGACGGATATAAAGAGATGCTTCCCCCCGTGAAACAATCCCGTATTTCACTTGGCTATCCATCTGGACAGGCGGATCTGTAATCCCCAGCGCGTTCGCAATCTTACCGTGTGCTTCACTGTCACCGTGTGTGGATTCAACGCTCTCTGCGAAACGGTATGTTGCTTCTGATACGTACACTTGTTTTAAAAGTTCACCGGTTTTGGTGTAGAGGTGCGTGCCTTGTCCCCGAATTGCGACAAAGAGGCATCCACGTTCAGCGTCCGTAGCGTCAAGATGGTAAGGGAGACTCGGACATCCGAGAACACCTAGTTGAACGACACCCTCAACAATGTAAGCCAATGCAATAGCATATTGGTCACGACGGAGAAAACCTTTCGTGCCATCAATTGGGTCAAGCGTCCAGAAACTCGGTCCGACTTCACCACTTCCCTTATTGATCCATTCGCAGACGGTTTCGGTAGTAACCTCTGTCTCCTCACAGAAACGGTTCACATAATCAGCGACGCGTTCTAAGAGGGGTGCGTTCTCTTGAAGTGCTTGTGCGCTCTCTTCGGCGACAATCGTGTCGGTTGGAAAAGCCTCGTTGATCGCTTTACATATCAGTGCCTGCGACCCGAAGTCAGCGACAGTCACAGGACTTCGGTCGCTCTTTTGAATTGCATCGGTTGATACCATCTCCGCTTGTATCTGTTCACAGAGCTGTATTGCTTTGAGCACAGCATCAATGGCGGTTTGTTTTTTTATTTTACCTTTCGGTTCGATTAGGTGAGTTTGAGGTTTCAAGCGTTCTCTCCGTATATCCGCATGCAAAGAAGTTTCCAGTTTCCAGTTAACAGTTTCCAAAAAAGATATGTTAGGTTTAACCCAATCCCTCTTTAACTGGCCACTGGTAACTGGCGACTGACGACTGTTAATTGTTGAATTTGTTCATTGCTGTCAGAATGTTATCGCTGACGATGGTTTCGATGGCATCAAGGGCGCGATTGATTGTCTGTTGGATCTCAATTTCCTCATCTTCCGAAAATTCGCTGAGAACATAATCGACCAAATCGCCGACCGGTTCTCCGATCCCGATGCGCAGTCGTGGAAACGCCGTAGTCGCTAAACGTTGGATGATGGACTTCATCCCTTTTTGACCGCCATCGCTCCCTTTCTGACGTATCCGAAGCACACCCACATCGAGATGAACGTCATCATAAACGATACACAGATCAGACAGCGGCACCTCAAATCGCTTGACGAGTGCGGCGACAGCGGCACCACTGTTGTTCATGTATGTCATCGGTTTCGCGAGAATGATAGATGTCTCGTGCCATGTTGTCTGTATCACAAGTGCGTTGCAAACTGAGGTATGTGTTGGACGCAGTACCGCGGAATCCGGTTGACAGAATTCTTCGTAGAGCGCGTCAATCACGCGGAACCCGACATTGTGTTTTGTATCCTCGTAGCGTGCCCCTGGGTTGCCGAGTCCGACAATAAGTTTTAATTTTCCTTGCGGTTCGGTTAGCGTTGTCTTTGCCATAAATCCCTTTTGCGTTAAGCTTAAGTTTCTTTACAATCTCGAAGCGAGTAGCCGAAACGAAGTGGAGGCGGACAGAAGGAAAACGAATTTTAACCACCAACTCGACTCCGTTATAAATGTTAAAGGCACGAGTTGTTGGTTAAAGGAAAATTTAAAAACATCACGGGAGCCGCAGCGGCTGGGATAGGTTGAGATGTCCTGCAATCGTTTCTATCTCCTTGCCATCAATTAGAATCTGAACCTGTTTAATCTCATCTGGGAATGCGTCAAAAACGGTTCTGAGGATTGCCGTGACGGTCAGAAATTCAGCTGTTGTGCCGCCGATGTGTCCATCGGTGAGATGACTTGAGAAATCCAAGTACGCCGTTTGTTGGTTATCAATATAGACTTCATTGAGTTCTGTTCCGCGCGGGATCGTGTTTCTGAAGTTCGGCGGTGCCTCTTGAATGAGTGCTGTGACGACCTGATTCAAGCGTCGGGTGAGTTCTCTACGGAGTCGCCGTTCGGTTTTGACTGGGACAAGTCTCATCGCGGTGGAATCCAATAGAAATAGATTGACATCTTGCGGTTCCGGCGGTACCTCCGAAGGGTGCGCAGCAGCCGGCAGCGGTGGTGGTGCAACTGGAATCACCGTTTGCTTTGATCTTTCAATGACATAGAGTGTCACGCCGAGGCAGAGAGCAACAGCGACGAGGGTTATACCCCATATCATTAAGAATCTTGAAAAGCCTGCAGTGTCGTTATATTTTAGCACTTTTAAACTTTCCTTTAACCAACAACTCGCGCCTATTTTTAAATATCGGAAATCGAGTTGTTGGTTAAGGTTAATCGAAGCCGGTTTAGAGTTCAAGGTTCCGTTCTCAAATCCGCTTCCACTTCGTTTCAGCTACAGGTTATCTCTGCGCGTAAAATGCGTAAGTCTTATTAATCACTAACTGCCCTCTATTGTTCTGATAGCGAGTACGCAGTTAACAGTACGGCGAGTACGCCTTTCAGTTAACAGTTAACAGTTAAGAGCTGTTAGAATTATCGCACCCCTCTTTTAACTGATAACTGAGTACTGAAAGGATTTCGTAGAAATCCGTACTTATAACTGCGTACTCGCTATAGAAGAGATATATCGCTGGAATGCGCGGGTGATCGCCTGCGCAATGTTTACAATATACTCAGCGTTAGAAAGTTTTTCTAAATCCTCAACATTAGAAAGATAGCCGAGTTCCAAAACGACAGCTGGCATATATGCATCAGATAACGGAAGGAGCGGTAGGTCTATAATTTGGATCGGTGTTTCTGTCAGAAAATTTAGTTCCGTTTGGAGTGCGTCAGCGAAGTCTTTACTCTGTTTTAAATAGTCTGCTTGTGCAAGAATTTTTAACCGTTGTCCTGTGAGTGCTGGTTTAGTAGTGCTTGGGAAACGGAGTTGCCCCTTCGGGTTATTGACGTAGATTCTGATCCCTTTTTGGTATGGTGAAAACGAGGTATTGCAGTGTAGGCTAAGGAAGAGTTGTCCACGATTCTGTTTAGCGACCTGAATGCGTTGAAAGTGTGTTTTCTTGGTATCCGTCTGACGGGTGAGATGGAGTTGTATACCGTGCTTTTCGCTCGTCCATTGAAGTTGCTTGGCGAGTGTGAGAACAATATCTTTCTCAAGGATCCCTGTGCTACCTGCACATCCGCGATCGTCTGGTCCGCCGTGCCCTGGATCAACAATGATGACCAAATCCTGGGAACCGTTTGTCTCTACAGCGGTCAAGGTGCCTTTCGGTCTTATCTGTAGCCGATTTAAACTGGAATTATAAATGACTTCGACATCGTTGAGGATGGGCAGGAGTTGTGTAAAGAAATCGATGGGCAACATCGGCTGCTGTGCGATGAGTATAGGTGGCGTAGAGAGGGTGACCGTCTCTGCTCCGGGCTCAATACTAACTGTCGGTCTCCCTATTTGTAGCCGGATTTGCCTGTCTTTCGTTTTAAGAGTGAGTCGTTGGCGTGGGTGGTTGTACTGATGTGTTGTTGCGGGGTCAATGACCTGTTTGACAGCGTTAACGGGTAGGTAGACCTGTTTGTTCTGAGACTGTGCTTGTACCTCAGCGACGGTTTTTCCGTTTGCATCAATAAAGCGAACGGTGGTTGATTGTGCGATACTATACGAGGCGTTAGCGAAAACGATCAGAGATAAGAAAAGCGCGCCAATTTTAGCGGGGAGCGTGTCCCTGCTGACGCACCTTTCTCGTACTTCCTGCGTATAAACAGTGTTATTCGTCGTCTTCTTCTTCGTCGTCACTGCGTCTACGGGAAATGATTTCCGGTTCCACAGGCTGTTCGGGGGCTGCCTCTTCACCTTCAACGCCTTCTTCACCTTCAACGCCTTCACCTTCTTCATCTTCTTCTGGTTCTTCAAGTTCCATACGTGGCTGGCTGACCATCGCTATGACGCGTTCCGGTTCGTCTAAGATTTCGAGGTCATCATCAAGGTTTAGATCGCTAACGTGGACAGCATCACCGATATCCAATCCACTCACGTCCACAGAAATATCAGATGGCAATTGTAAAGGCAAGCAGTGCAGCGTCACTTCGCGAAGCGGCATTTCAAGGATACCGCCTTCCTGTACACCGGGTGAATTGCCTTCCAAAATGATTGGTACAGTTGATGTCACCGGTTCATCGAGAGAGATTCTGATAAAATCGGCGTGGATCAATGTCTGCTTTTCTACTGGATGGCGTTGAATTTCTTTGATAATGACGGTTTCGATGTTGCCTTCGCCGACTTCCATCTGAATGATAATGTTTTCACCGTGCGTTCGTAGGAATTGTCTGAAGGTTCGAGCATTGAGTTGGATTGTCAAGGTGTCTTGTGCGCGTCCATAGAGTATAGCCGGAACAATCCCGTCGCGCCGAAGTGCACGTGCATGCTGCTTCCCGAAAGTGTCGCGTTGCTGAACCTCTAATGTTGCTTGTTGCATTTTATTTTTTTCTTTCCTTGCGGTTAAAATCCGTGCGTTTAGACTCTTGCGTAGGTTTCTTAAACCTGCACGCCATCTGATTGCATGCTAACGCTTTTGATGTTATGGCAAACCTGTGCGTCCTATAATGGATCGCGGGGCGGAAACCTAATCGTTAAACGACTTTTTCCACAATAGATTCAGTAGCCCAAAGAAAAAAGAGACAGGGCGGGTAGGATTCGAACCTACGCATGCAGGTTCCAAAGACCTGTGCCTTACCGCTTGGCCACCGCCCTTTAATTTTCGATGTGCACACCGACCGGACTGGTTACTGTCGTTGTGCAAAAACGGACTCTGTTTTTGAAATGTGATTCACTTCGGCGTGCCGACTGACAGTTGTGCATCAGGGCAAACAGTGTTGCGCCGCTCCCGGACATTAGCGCGCCGGAACACCCAGCCTGCGTAGAAAGCTCGGTTTTAAGCGCAGCGATTTCAGGGTATTGGGCAAAAACGGGTACTTCAAGAAGGTTGTAAAGCCCTTCCGAAACGCCGAGGACATCACCGTTTTCTATGTGAGTCCTTATAATTATACCCGCGTTTTCACGCTTTGTCAAGGAAAAATTTAGCTTTTTGAAAACAGCGGCTGTCGAAACCTCGATACCGGGATTTAAAAGGAGGAGCGGTAGGTCCGAAAGTTCGGGAAGCCGTGTTAACTGGTCGCCGATGCCGGTTGCGAATGCTGCGCCGCCGTGCAGGCAAAACGGAACATCTGCCCCCAACTGTGCCCCGAAACGCATCAGCTTCTCTTGTGTGAAACCGAGAGAGAAAAGTTCGTTTAGACCGTGAAAGACTGCGGCAGCGTTCGCACTTCCCCCTGCAAGTCCAGCAGCAACGGGAATCCGTTTCTTAATTTCGATTGAAACACCGCCGATGCCGCCGACTGCATCGCTGAGACGTTCCGCTGCACGATATGCCAAATTGCTGGAATCGGACGGTACTGCAGGGTGTCCACAGTGGACAATTATCTCCTGCGTGTCCTGCTTGGAGATAATAACATCGTCGTGCAAACCGATGGAGTGGAAGACGGTTTCGAGGTTGTGGTAGCCGTCTTCACGTTTACCGACGACATTTAGGTAGAGATTGATTTTGGCGTGGGCACGGACTTTTATTTTTTCCACAATTTTGCACGTTACTCCGCTAATTCCGACAACGGAATAATTTCGATGTCGCCCTCTAAGAACGGTGCCACGTCAAATTTGCTGTTGTTAATCTCGACGTTAAGTTCGACTTTAGTGATGTTGACAGCAACCCGTGTCTGTTCAAGTGGGCGTTCAATTTCCACCTTATGCGGACGCAAAATACCGCTTACCTCGCGATAGTCGGAGAAGGCGGCGCGCTGCTGAAGCACGCCATTTTCGTCGTGGATGTGCCATTCCGTAACGCGCGGCTCACCTTCACGGACAAAGAGTGTGACGATTTCTATATGTCCGGCTTTGACTCCCGGACGTGTAATGGTCAATTTTGTGCCGGAACTCTCAACGGATATGAAACCATTTGTACGCTCGTCAAGAAACGGATTCGCGAAGATGGCACTCAACACATCCGACACGCGTAGGTCTATACCGAAAATTTCTCGCAATGCGCCATCCGATAAGGGTCCGATGTAGGCTCTCTGCTCATTGAGAAGTCGGAGTAGGAATTGGTTTTCGTCCTGATTAGCGATTGCGACACCGCGAGGTTCATTAAACCCTCCCATGGCTTGGATATGAAGCAATTCGCCACCCTTTTCCGACTTCTTATACCACAACAATTCCCGAAGTTCCTCGCGCTGTTCACCTTCCTCAATTGTCACCTTCATCTGGGTATTTAGAGAGCCGGTGAGATCGTATCTCACTTGCAAAGTGGTAAGGATGGCATCTAATTCGGCACGTGCTGCGGGTGTCAATTGAACTGTGGAAGTACGCAGACTGCATCCGACAATAGTTGCCAAGAGAAGTAGACACATCCCGTGTGCGCCCGATAAAAGCACCGGATGAAGATTGTTGACTTTACGAGTTAAGGGTGCGCGGTATAATAGCATCTTACAAAACTTCCGACATCGACTTTTCGACGATATTGACGGCTTCCTCAACGTGTCCGGCATTGATATTGAGTGGGGGTAAGAATCGTAGGACATAATCGTTCGTGCATATTGTAATGAGTCCGTTCTCGATACATTTCGCAGCGATCGGTACTGCATCAACTTCCATGACTAAACCCCGGAGCAGACCTTTCCCTCGGACCTCTTTGATGGGATATTGGTCTTTGAGTTCCATTAATCCGCCTGCAAGGTAATTCCCCATTTTAACGGCGTTCACAGCGAGGTCCTCTTCGAGAATCGTTCGGACGGTTGTTGCTGCCGCTGCGGTGACTAAGGGGTTTCCGCCAAATGTCGCAGCGTGCGTGCCGGGTACAAAACTCTCTGCTACGTGTCGTTTTGCTAACATTGCGCCGATCGGCACGCCGCTACCGAGCGCCTTCGCCATCGTAATCACATCCGGTACAACGCCGTAGCTTTGGTATCCGAAGAACGTTCCCAATCTGCCCATCGCCGTCTGTACTTCGTCAAACATGAGCAATAGGTTATGTTTATCACAGAGTTCGCGTAAGCCTCGGAGGTAGCCGTCACTGGGGATATTAACGCCCCCTTCGGACTGGATCGGTTCAACTAAAATTGCACATGTTTTTTCGGTGATGGCGGCTTCGGTTGCTTCCAAGTCGTCGAAGGGTACGTATTTGAACCCTTCAAGCATCGGTTCAAACCCGACATGATATTTCGTCTGTGCGGTAGCGGTGATAGTTGCCATCGTTCGTCCGTGGAACGAGTTATCCATGGTGATGATTTCATAAGCATCGGTTCTGCCGCTGTCTTTGGCGTATTTGCGTGCGAGTTTGATGGCTGCCTCGTTCGCTTCGGCACCGCTATTGCAGAAGAAGCACTGATCCATGTCGGAGTTATCGATGAGCAGTTTCGCGAGTTCTGCCTGCGGTTGGATATAGTAAAGATTAGAGGTGTGGAGCAGTTTGCCTGCCTGCTCACGAATCGCTTCGACGACCTTCGGGTGGCAATGCCCTAACCCGTTGACAGCGAGTCCACCGAGGAAGTCGAGGTATTTTTTTCCATCGGCATCCCAGAGGTAGGGTCCCTCGCCTTTGACAAATGCGAGGCTTCTGTCACCGTAAGTGTTAATGATATATTCTGTCGCGATCGCTTTAATTTCAGCGGTTGTCATTTTTTAACTATGGCCTCCTGTTCTGCTCTCCATTACATTCCGAGCAGGTTTCTGGTTAATTCGTGATTCTTCTGTAGCTGTGTGCGTTTCTGAGCGCATGACTTTAAAACAGGACTTCCGCAATTTTGATTGTAGACTGTTCTGTTAGAAGAAAGTTTTCTGGGAACACAGCGTTTTTGCGTCACAAACTAAATGAAGATTAAATAAATATTTCGGTAATCGTTAAAGATCGCGAGCCTAAGAAACACCCCAGCAAAAACACTCGCTCCTACCAAGAGGTTGTTGATGCATTACCGAATTAAATTCTTAAACTTCATACAGTTTGTGGTACGAAAGCGCATCATGCGTAAGTCCTATACAAAAGAACCGCATGCGTAAGTCGTATAACATTACCAATTCGTATAGGAACCGTCGTCGCGTTGGTAGCCGGTCGGTGGTCCGTATTCTTGCGTTGTGACGTTCGTAATTGCGTCCTCGTTGAATTCGATGCCGAGTCCGGGTCCTTCGGGCGGTAAGAGGTACCCCGATTCGAAGGGTACCTGTACGGGGAACACATCGGTGAGTGAGGACATCGGTGCGCGTGGAAGTTCCTGTACTCCGACGAGCGGTGACGACAGGCAGAGGTGCAGACACGCTGCAGCGGATACAGGTCCCAAGGGGTTATGCGGTGCGATGTGGATGTAGTGTGTTTCGCACCATCCGGCGATTTTGCGCGCCTCTGTTAACCCGCCGGCGATGCAGACATCAACGCGGCAATAGTCCATCAGGTCTTCCTCAATCACCTCACGGAAGGTCCATTTGCTATCAAATTGCTCGCCGACGGCGATCGGTACCGAGGTCTGTTGCCGGAGCCGTCTGAGACTGGCGGGGTTCTCGCTCCGAAGCGGGTCTTCAATAAAAAATGGATGGTACTCGGCAACCTTGTTACAGAAATCGAGGCTATCCGCTGGATCGAGCCGCGTATGTACGTCAACGAGTATTTCCACGTCGTCGCCTAATGCGTGGCGGACGGCTTGTACCTGTTCAATGCCGTTCTGTATTGCGCGTTTGGGTTCAAACGTCCCGGTATCTGACCCGTCAGCCAAGCCCCATCGGGCGAATTTCCAACCGGCTTCGTGGGTTTGTCGGCAGCTGTCAACGAGTGCCTCGATGGAGGCACCGCCGTTATGCGGGTAGCAGACGACCTTGTCTCTTGTGCGTCCACCTAAGAGTTCATAGACAGGGACGTTAAGTGCTTTGCCTTTGATGTCCCAGAGTGCGATATCTACGGCACTCACGGCGGCGGATTGGACGACACCGCCGGGGAAAAATCCTCCGCGGAACATGACTTGCCAGAGATGCTCAATCCGAAACGGATCTGCACCGATAAGGAACGGTTCAAACGAGCGAATGACTTCGGCTAAAGCGAGCGCGCGGCGGCGTAAGCCACCTTCACCGACTCCGTAGATACCGGCATCGGTTTCGACTTTGACAAAAAAATGACCGCTCGCTGAAACAAACGTTTTTACATTTGTAATCTTCATGTTTTTAATAATTGGGTTTTTGCTCCGTTTTCCGTTTTGACCATCAACTCGTACCTTCGTAAAATGTGGAAGACGAGTTGATGATTTAAAAAACGGGTTTCCGATGAATTTGAACAGCATCGGTATTAATTGTGGTGAAGTCTAAAAATAAATAGACACTTTACATCAACCGGTTTAATCTTTTGTGGCGGTTCGGACAACTATACCAAGCGTAAGGAGAAATGCCACAAACACACTGACCACGAACCATTCCATCACAATTCCTCCAATTGATTAATCTTTCGTTTCGCTACATTATTTATCCAAATGATTGCCAACATAATTAGAAATGCTGCGACTCCACCAATTACAAGAAGAAGTTTTTGCCCTTTTCCGTAATTCTCAACTAGCCAAGCGATCAAAGAAAGGACAGTAGCGAGAAAAATAGCAAAGATTACCTTTAACCAGCCAATTTCTTCCTTAACCTTATCAATATGTGCCACAAGTTAACGCCTCGATTCGTTCAATCCGACCGACTGACTACACGGCATCCAAGGTCGGTGTGTTGTTTTGACAGTGGACGGGACGGAAGAGTGTCTGGCGTTTGAAGGGCATCTCTTCAACGTGTTTTGGATGCGGTTCCCACTGATGCCACTTGTTTCCAACGGTGTTATAGCAGTGGAAGAGCGCGACCCGATCGGCTTCTTCGTCTGTCCACTTCGCGCCGGTATGTGTAATCGCCTCTGTAAAAACGAGCATGGAGCCGGCAGGACAGGTATAATCCTCCCATAATGGTGAATTCCGGTCTGCTGTTGACTTCGGTGCCGGGAACGCGCCTTTATGGCTGCCCGTGAGGAACATCGTTCCGCCACCGCCTTCCTTAACAGGGTTGAGTTCCCAGACGACGCGCGTCAACCCGCTATGTGCGCTATCGTGGTGCAGATGATAGGTATGCGAGTTGCCCGGAAAATTGAGCATACCGCGCCCGCCGTGTGGACGGAAGTTGTCGTGTCCGTTGGCTCGGATGGTTAAGAAGGTGCCTTCGAGTCGGAAGCCGTAGCAGTTCTCGTTAGCGTAGCCGGAGGTTAGGAATTCGTTCATGAATCCGAACACAACGGGGTGATCGGTTAGCGATTCGAGCGGCCCCCCGATAGAGGAACGGTGATGTTCAGGGATTGATTCGGGGTCTTGTTTGAGTTGGTAGCAGAACTCTCGCATCTCTTTAATCTCTGATTCGCTGAGTATACCTGGGAACAGGAGCCACCCGCGTGTATCAAAAAGGAACCGTTGTTCTTCCGTGAGCGGGATTGGCGGTAGATTGTCGGCATTTGTCGTAGGATTCGGCATGGTTTTGTCCTTAGAAGTTATCAGATCGATTTTTTCTGCGAAAAAATCTGTCAGTCGTCAGTACGGTTTTTCTACGAAAAACCTTCAGTTATCAGAAAGAGACTTTAGAATCATCAAAAACCTCTTATAACTGACAACTGATAACCGATAACTGACAACTATTCATATAAACGTTCATCTTCAAGTGATAGCCAAGTACCGTAATCGCGGGGCATCTCTTTGATTTCACCGAGGCCGGCTTCGGTACGCCATCGTAACAGTGGATGCTCCCGATTTTTCTGGGGCAGCTCGACGCGTGTGCCGTAAGCGGCGGACTCAAAGACTGCCATCAAAATCTCAATGACGTGGCGGCCCGCTTCGCCATTAGATTCATGTTCTCGGTTTTCGTCGAGTGCGTTCACATATTCGTCAACGAAACAATAATCATCGGCATCTGCACCCTTGTCTGGATCAAAATGCTCTGGATAGATAGGCGCGAGTGCCTGCCACTGGTCGTGCGTGTTGTCGGGGACGAAGTGCGGTGTCGGTAGCCACCACGAACCTTTTACTTCCGACCAGAGGAGTCTGCCTTCAGTGCCATAAAGTTCCATGACATAAGCATCGGTATCGACCTTCGGGAATCGGTGCTGGATGAGTGTCCCGGTGACGTTTCCATCGAACTGAAGCGTTGCTGTGGCGTATTCACCTGCGACTGTTCCCATACCAGCGGGTGATGGGCGTACATCGTCGTGTATGAGTTCTCGTCCGCCGGATGTTACCTGTGCTACAACGCTCCGGCATTTCCCGCCGAAACGGAGCATGTTGTTGACGACATGGGTTCCGATGTTCATTAACCCGTAACCGGCGTAGTACCCTTTCCCACTGGCGTAGATGTAGCGTAGGTCGCCGATTCTCCCTTCGTCTAAAACTTTCGCGACTGCCTGCATTGAGGGACTGGTGCGTCGTTGGTGATGTACGGCGATGCGAGCGTTTTTCTTTTTCGCTTTCGCCAGTACTTCATCCGCTTGGATGAGGTCAATACAGAGCGGTTTCTCGACTTCGATATTCACGCTGTGTTCGAGCACACGCATGCAGAGCGGATAGTGCGCCTCTGTTGCTGTCGGGATGGCGACAATATCGGGTGCTGTCTGTCGGATCATCTCGTCTAAATCGGTGAAATGTGCTGAGACGTTCACGATTTCGCCGAGGGTGTCGAGCCGCTCTTGGACGAGGTCGCAGAGTGCTACGATTTCGGTACGTGGATGTGCTTGGTACGCTTTCGCTGCCGAGGTGCCGCGACTCCGACACCCGAGTATAGCAACACGATAAGTTTTCATAACCCCTTCAATCCGGAAAACATGCAAGTTCCGTTTCTGTTTGTTGTGCAAATCCGTGGGTGACGCTTTTTTAATCTTAACCTATTTGCGTGCTGCTGTCAAGTTTTTTGTCAGCGGTGTCCAAGGGTATTCAATTGTACGATTTGGATCATGGTTTTGCTTTACATATGTGCCCGTTCTTAGGAAAGATCGCGAGCGCAGCTCGCTCCTACAGAGGAAGACGTATCCATATATATAAAGTGAATAGGTACAATTGGATGGCCCTGCAGCGGTGTCAGAGGCATTCAATTGTTGTGATTTTTGTCATAGAGGCACTTTAATTTTTTTTGTACGCAAAAATCGAGGCAGTGCGTCTGTCCTTAAAATGTTCCACCAGTGTAACATTGGGTATGGATGTGCCATTGCGATAAACTTAGTCGTTGTAAGGGTTCAGAGGCGATTGTGTTATGGGTTCGTATTAGAAAAAAAGGCGAAAAGTGTAACATTTCTGATGTGTCTAAAAAAAACCGATAGGTTCCTATGCTACAGAAAATAGCATTATGATTATAACAGGCTAAATACCGCACACAGGCTAACAGCCTATGCTATAAAAGAGGCAAAGTTCGGTATAATATATTATAATATTTCTATTAACAAATGTCAAGCAAAAAAGGCGCGGTGGCGGTCCCGTTCCTACCGCCCTCCTGACGACTATTCATGCAACATCTGCCTGAAGGTTTCGATGTTTTGCACTTTCGCAGCAGCGTCCAATAATTCCTCAAGTCGTTGTACATCGCTGATACTCTGAATCAAGGGGGTTAAGGCATTTACGATGTCTGCCGAGAATTTCGCCTTAAGTACTACAGAGATGTGGTTAATAGTATTTTCTCTGAGAATTTTTTCGCGTAGGTATTGGTAAGTCTTAGATTCTTGCATAAGTCCCTCCTGTATGAGTTGGTCAAGCAGGGCAGAGGCATACACTATCCCGCCAAACAGGTAGATTCCGTAAAGTAAATCTGCCTGTGTCCTCTGATCGACAGACACAGCACGTGTTGCATCAATGCACTCTTGTAACCACCGTTCAGGGGCCATTCCCGTAGGCGGTTTCATGAGCGGTGTGAACGGCAGGATTCCGGGTGCCTGCGTCTCCAAAATCGCTTGTCCATCTATCTCAATGAGCCGTATGACTTTATAGCGATTGGTGTGTTCGTAATCGCCCCAACTATAGGTGTACCCGCCTGGGTCGTTCCTGCCAGCCCTTGGGTGAAAGTAGATGACATTTGAGTAGACCGGCATCTGGTATTTGCCGACGAGGTATCCCTGATATTGTGCGTTTCTTGCCCACATCGGTGTGTCTGTGCTATCGCGGAGTTGCAATTCGACGTGGAGAATGGCATCGTGGCCGTTGATGCGGATCTGCTTTATGATGTCAGTTTCGCGCTCAATAATCTGCTGCTCGGTGCCGAGGTCTGCCAGCACTTCAACGTTATCTGTGTCCAGTACGAATCGCGAAAGGTCTTCGGCGTGGTCTGCCCATAATTTTTTTCCGATATTGTCGTAGTCTTGTGCCATAGTTGTATTGTACCATAAAGCGATGGAAAATATCAAACGGATTTCACCCAACATCGCTTATCGGATCGAGGTTGGAAAGAACCACGTGTGAACTCTTCAAAAACTTTTGCAAGTGAATATTCTTTGCGGCGGAACGTGTTAGGATTTGTCAGGATTCATTTTCAGGTTGGTTTTCGGTTTCCACTCTCGGATGAGCTCGGTTTCCAATAAGACTGTTTCTTCTGCATTCTCTGTGAATTCTACTGAGAATTGGATGATCGGTCTAAACATCCGGAGTTGTGAATGGAGTCCATCGTTCTGTGCGTTTGAATCGTGCTGTAGTAATCTTCTTCTGACACAGGTTGTGGATTCACCTACATAAAGACATTCATTTCGACCTTCGGTGCCGGTTTTGCGCCATAGGACATATACGCCGCTCCGTCCTATCGGCAATTGCTGGATTTCTTCGCGCGTGAAGGGGCGTAGGTTTCGCTTGAGTTGATACTGTAGGACATAGAGGGGAACAGTGTCACGCATAGGGTAGCGTCCATTATTATTGTTAAGACGTAGCATCTATCTTCATCTGTTCCGGGGAACCCATTGATTGCAAGATATATTGCCACTGGGTCACGAGGTTATTGTAGTTTGCTGCACTCTCTGCATCGCCACGACGCTCGTAGTAGGTATACAATATGCCTGCAAGACGCTTCGCAGATTCATAGTCGCGCATGGCACGCGCAACGGCAGTACACCCAGAAATGCCGCCGCTTTTCTCTACACCGGACAGATGCCACACCATCCGTAGGCAGCCTTCCCATGCAGTCATATTTTCGCTGTTGTCGCGCTCGGCGTATTCTTCTGGTTTCAGGAGTCGAACCTTGCCGCGTGCCGAAAGCAGGAGTTTGTCGTGCATAGCAGCGAGGTCTATATCCTTCGCTTTTGAAAGTCCCTCAGCGTCACCGAAATTACCTTCTATATAGCCGTGCTGCTGCAGCCACGTTAAACAGAACTGGCTCTCTGGATCGAGTTCACCTGTCTCTTTTTCGTGATACGCAGTGATTTCATTGTTGATGTGCATGAGCACCTCGCGTATGGGCACAATTTCCCCGCTGATTCGCGTTACTTTGCTATAGCTGGAGTAGATCTCCATTCCTGGACCAATGGCGGCTTGTGCGAGATCAACGGGTCTGATATTTGCAATACGCGTGAGTCGCTCAAGTGCGGAAGGCATCTCCTTCTTCAGATCCTGTAGAAATTCGTTGCGGGTTATAGCCGGGGCATCTTTAGGGCATGGGTGGCAAACAAGGACAACAGACGAGGCAAGTACATTTTTACCTGTCTTTTGTCCTTTTGGTTGTTCTGTACGCATCGGCCATGTACCGATTATTTTAAAGCCTGCGTTCACGACTGCCGTCAGCATCGTCTCCCATCCAGTGGAAGTTATACGGCCATGTTCCTTTTCCTGCTGCTTGTAAGCGTAGAAGATAGATGTGGGAAACCTGTTGGAGCAGTGCTGCCTCATTCGCATCAATGCCTTACCTAACAGGTACTCAAAGTGTTGTGCTGGGTTTTCAAACCGAGGCGCAGCAACTATTTCTTGGTCTCTTGGGGTCATGATACCTGCGAAAAGTTCTGGATAACTGCCACGGAGCAATGGGCGGAACCAAACATAGAAGAAGTCGGAGAGGTCAGCGTATTGTATATTGTCATAGTAGGGCGGGTCAGTAATAATAATAGGTCTATCAACTGCATACTTTGTGGTAGTTACATCCGCCTGATATACTTCACCGTTGTTCGCTGAAGTCGGTAAACTCTCAATAACCTTTGCAATCCACTCAACCTGTGCCCTCCAGTTCTGTGTTGAGGTAGAGAATGGATTGGCTTCCGCAAAAGCCCAGGTCATTTGGATTGCCTGCCGTGTGAAAACTGGAGCAAGATAGGGAGTGGAGTTTTCCCACCAAGAGGACTTACAACTGGTTTCAGCTGTTCTACCGATAGCTAGAGCAAGATAGGTGCAAACAGTGTCGGCATATTCAACCTTCGCTCCATCTTGTCTGATACAGTTGTGAACTACAGATAACAAATCACTGAAGGTAGTTAAGGCAGCGAGTTGTCGTTCTGTAAAAAGTTCGTGCCAATGAGTCATTCCATAAACTAATCCACTCACTTTGGGGGTTTTTATTATTGCTTGCCTTGGGCGCCAATTTGATTTAGCCTGCCTTGCTGCTCGAATATAGGCATCAATTGGGGCCAAGAATAGTTTACCATTTTCACTTTCCGTCACCACTGCTGTCATTACTTCTCCCATTTTATCTGCTCTTGATTGTTCTCGAACATAATCTAGCTTGACAGCAGTCCCGCATCCGCAACAGTATGCTCCAGAACGGTTGACAGTAGGCTTTGGGACTCCTTCATTATGGGTTTGCACAACCCACGAAATTGTGTTTGATTCCTTATCAACAACCGGTTTAATCCAATGCTCGTTTCCCTTCTTTTTCGATAACTGGAAAGTTGTTATCAAGGGCATTTGGAGCCCACAAGCGGGGTTGATACACGGTACCGTGTGCGCCCAGAGCCATGCGACTACGGTGGCAGAAGTACCGTCTGGCAATTGTGCTTTCGGATAGAGATGTCCGATGCGTTTGTGTGCTTCTTCACGCATCCATGCCCCGTAGTAGCGGATGTCGGCTGCCAGGCCTGCAGTACCTTTCCACGGGGTACGCGTTCTATTTCGCCCTGTGCCAGTAAACATTCCGAGCGGATCGGCATCAGGATTGACGGGATTCTGGTCATGAAATTTCGGTGGCAATTCAATCATCGCTTTGTTGAGGAGGACAGGCAGTGGATTCAGGTCGGAGGCGCGGGCACGTAAGCCTAAGCGTTGTGCCTCAAGCGGAATAGAGCCGCCACCGCAAAACGGATCGTAGACAGCGGGACAGTGGTCGCGGAGATATTTTAGGACTGCCTTTGGATCGTTCTGGAATCTTGTGCGAAATGCGGTCAGGTCTTCCCCGTTATTGCGTGCGACAGAATACGCGATTTCGTAACGTGCTTCTGCTAAGAGATTTTCATCGTTCCTATTTTGCCATATCACGAGTCGCTTGATAATTTCGTGGAGTCGGTTGCGTTCAGCGTTCTGTTCGGGTTCGGTTGGGAATTCGTCTTTGCATTCGGAGGGATCGTCTACCATACTGGCGAAAACGACAGCGCGGCATGCGGCGAGCGGGCGGCGTGCCCAATAGCGGTGCAGTGTTGAGGGGTGTCCGTGTGTAAGTGAAGCGTCTTTTGCGGACTCTACGTTAATGGCTTGGAGCGGTATATTGACTTCAATGAGTTTTTTTCGGTAATTGGGCATATTTATGCTGTTCTCACTGCTGTGCAGGCGACGACCTTTCTACTTTTTTAGTATTTTGCAGTTCCGGATGTGCCCGCCTGAGCGTTCCAAGGTTGGGCACTCTGGCAGCGGCGATGAACACTTTTTGCAGGTTTTTGTTCAATATCTCCATTTCGTGATGCACTCCCAACGCCTAAAGGCGTGGGCTTCTGCTGGTAGTAAATCCAACATTAGACCCGACTCCAACGTAGTATTCGGGCAGCGTTTTGTTCTCCTTATAGGGAACTTGAACGGTATGAGTCCTCGGACGAGTGACCCGTTTACCGAACCTACACGTCTCTATACTAAAGACGCGGCACGCACCACATCATGCTTCTACAGGGAACTGATAACGTTGGCTATTCCCTGATACTTGATATACCTCACTGGTATCATCAAGGTTGTTTTTACGTGTAATCAACATTACTACGGCTTCTTTAGGCTCTGAATGGATGACTGCAACTGCAAATCTCATTATACTACTTAGAGCGGGCGAGAGACGTGACAGGTGTCACGGTAGTATATCTCGCCACTGCAGTAATATAATTATACAACATTTTAGGCTAAAAGTCAACTCTTTTTATCAAAGAATGCACGGGTTGACGGGGTTGGACCCAAACCTAAAGGATTGGGATTGTTAAACAATTCCCTTCAAACATGATGTTCTCCCGTCCCGTTACGGTGTTAATAAGGGCGGTCCGCGTTCCTACCGCCCTCCTGACTATTATTCGTGCAGCATCTGCTCAAAGGCTTCAATATTTTGCACCCTCGCAGCCGCGACTAGCAATTGCTTGAGTTTTTGCAAATCGTTTATACTGCGAAGTTCAGGCGTTAAAGCATTCACTGCCTCTGCCTGGAATTGATCTTCCAGCAAAGCCAGAGTGTTTTCGATGGTATTCTCTCTGGCGGCTCTTTCCATTTGGCGTTGGTAAGTTTTAGATTCTTGCATAAGTACCTCCGGTATAAGTCGTTCAAGTAATTCAGCATTATACACTATCCCACCAAAGACAGAGATTCCGTAAAGTAAATCCGCTTGTGTTTCTTGATCGATGGGGGCAGCTCGCGTTACGTCAACGCATGCTTGCACCCAACGTTCAAGGTCCATCCCCGCAGGTGGTTTCATGAGCGGTGTGAAGGGCAGGATTCCGGGTGCCTGCGTCTCCAAAATCGCTTGTCCATCTATCTCAATGAGCCGAATCACTTTATAGCGATTGGTGTGTTCGTAATCGTCCCAACTATAGGTGTACCCGCCTGGGTCGTTCCTGCCAGCCCTTGGGTGAAAGTAGATGACGTTAGAGTAGACCGGCATCTGGTATTTGCCGACGAGGTATCCTTGATATTGTGCGTTTCTTGCCCACATCGGTGTGTCTGTACTATCGCGGAGTTGTAATTCGACATGGAGAATGGCTTCGTGGCCGTTGATGCGGATCTGCTTTATGATGTCAGTTTCGCGCTCGATAATCTGCTGCTCGGTGCCAAGGTCTGCCAGCACTTCAACGTTATCTGCGTCCAGTACGAATCGCGAAAGGTCTTCGGCGTGGTCTGCCCATAATTTTTTTCCGATATTGTCGTAGTCTTGTGCCATGGATATAGTATACTTCAAGCAGTCGAAAAATGTCAAACAAATATAGGGCGAGGTAGCACAGACTAACAGTCTATGCTACAAAGAGGAGGCACAGACTAACAGTCTATGCTACAAAAACGCCAGTTTTTTAGTCACTTTTGAATTCTGCGTTGAGGTGTTCGCTGTTTTGCTTCACTGCGCGGGTGGTGTTTTCCGAAAAGCCGTCTGATTTGTTGGCGGTAACGATGATTTCGACTCTCACTGTCCCACCGTCGGCTTTCAGGGTCCGGGCAATCTCGTCTTGGATGCTGTCAATCTCATTACTAAAAGAGAGCTCTAACTGCAGTGCCTTCGTAACAACAACGTGTGTGGGTCCCTTTGCTTGTGGGGGTTCGACCAAACCGGCATTCGAGTCATCTCCTGTCTGCTTTCCTGTGTCTGGTGCTGGCTCAGGAGTGTCCGGCGGTTTCTGCTGCTCGTCTCTTTCTTTCTTCCGTAATTTTGCTCGTTCAGGTGTTATGAGGACAGCAGTGTTACCCTTTTCTATACGGAGACCACCGACTTGTTCTTCAAAACGGACGTTGCGGTAGTCGCCCTCCTGATACGCGCTGGCGTATCCAAAGATGCCTGCTTCGACTCCGGCTCTAATGCACGTCGCTAAGACGTTCCGATCTTTCAATCGTGGCATGTAGACGTTTTGCGCCATGAGTTCCCAGAGACGTTCTATTTCAATGTGGTCTTGATAGGTATCGCTACTCCAGACGTATTGTTGCAGTTTTGCAGCGAAGATATCTGGGGCAATTTCTGTAACAATTGAATCGTCGTCAACAAATTTGTCTCGGAGACGCTTCATAATTCTGCCATCTTCGGGTCTTGTCTCAGCGATAGAGAAGTTGTAGGTGGCCTCGCGTTCGTCTGTTTGGTAAGGTGTGAGTGCCCATCGATATGCCTTGAACAAGGCGTTTGTTACCGCGTCTTCAGCAGCTTCGAGATTGTCTTTCGTCTGATCTAACCTTTCACCTTCAAGGGGGGTGAGTGCGCCGTGTAGGATATCTCCGTTCATAATAGAGTTCCACGCGAGGTAGTTTTTAATGAGGTTTCTGAGTTCTCGGATGTCGTCTCGCCGTGCTGCAATGAAGAGGAGCGTGTTTCTGAAGGTACGTTGCTTCTCACCCTCTCCGCTGTATTTGAGAATTTTGCGTGCTGTCTCGCTTGCTATATCGGTCTCTTTTTCGCGGCTGGGTAGAGATGCCTGTGGCGGAAGAATAACATACTGAACCGTCTCCGAATCCTTTACGAGATCAGGAGATGTTGGGCAGATTTGAACGCTCGAATCGCGTCCGATCGCCCTTTGCAATCGAGAAACAATCTCACTATGGATATCGTCTTCGGTGTACGCTGCTGCGCGATCTATGGCGACCTTGTTCAAATTTTCTTGCGTATGGAAATAGTATCTATCATCAAGATTATAAAGAAAATAGAGGTTTCCTGTCATTCTGCTGAGTGCGTCATTGTAGACTGCAACGCCTTGCCCGGGTTCGACAACTCCGAGGTGAACCTGACGGATCGTAACACCTTTGACGGCGCGGCCTGTTGCACTACCAAGGAAAACGGTGCGGGCGACTCGTCGCGCTGCGCTCCCCACTTCAATGAAACTTTGAGAACTTTGATCAATCTGGTCGGTCCGGGAACCGTGGCTGTCCACTTCTTTTACGACGGGGTCCCAATTCCCACCGGACTTCGCGAGCAGTCTTGTGAATTCATCGGCGAGTGCGGGATCATCAAGCGTAAGGTTTGCGGGCATTATCAAGAGGGATGGATCCTGTTCTTGGTAGAGGCGGGAAATGCAAGTCGCCATGATGCGTAGTACGCCGCGGGTGCGTTGAAATCCGGGCATAACTGCCCAATCCTCAAAGAGTCGGTCGAATATTTCGGGATGGATTGGGTAGCAGTCTTTCATTCGTTGCAGGTAGTGTTGATCGCTAACATTATTCGGATATTCACTGCGCGAGTTCTGATACATCCTTCGGAAGGCTTCGCATGTCAAGTCGCGTTCTGTCTGTTCATCGTCAGTCATACTACTAAACAACCGCCTACGCACCACCTCGAATGCGTTATCCACTTCTAAAGGTATTGAGACAGCGTCCACCCTTTCCAGAATAGACTCAAGGGTATCAAGAACAGTCATGCCGCCTTCGCCACCCGCTTGGATTTGTCCCTCTGGCAGCGTTGCGACGAGTGTAACATTTTTGGTTCTTTTTACAGACTCGGTAACGGCTTGAAAAAAGGTATAAATGCTCTCTTGCGTAACACCTTGTACGTTACGGACGTAAGCGACGAGTTCATCCATTAGAATGACAGAGGGGCCGACGTGTTGAAACAGGGCATCCAACTGGTTTCCACCCGGAGCGGAGCGTTCAAGTGCAGCTTGCCGTATGATATTATAGGCATCCTGTCCGCCGAGTTGGTCCGCCATTTTTCCCCAGAGTGTATTGAGCGGGTCACCTTGTTGGGTTTCATCTGCATCGGTGGTTGAAAGATAGGTACCGACAAGAACAGAAACGTTAGCCTTGAGGAGTGTGTCGGCATCGCAGCCTGCTTCGTTTAGGATGTCTTCAATTTCTGCACGGAGTCGCGTATATTTATTTTCTGCTGGAAGTTCTCTGAGGATATTAATTCCCGTAACGAGGTGATAAAGCGCGATGAGACTATGGGTTTTCCCGCCTCCGAAGCCGGTTTTGAGTTGGATAACAGGATCGCCATCTTTACCGCCGAGGCGTTTCAAGGTGTTGACTAACAATTGACGGAGTCCGGGGGTGATGTATGTCTGATTGAAGAAGATTTCGGTTTCGCCGTATTCAGGTGTTTTAGCTCTACCTTCAAAGACTTCTTGAAGGTCCGCGGCGAATTCTGACTTTCGGAAAGTCCCTTGAATGACATCGGTATTAGGACGTATAACATCACGCCATGATTTTAGGTCTGCAGCCTTTCTACGTGGGAGTTTTGGTTTGGTTTCGGAGGTAGATGTTGCACTGGTTAATAACCTGTCTCGGATCGTTTCAACTTCACCTTTCTGTTCTGGGGCATTGATTTGTCCGAGCATGTCTGCGATTTCATGGAGCCGAGCTAAAGCATATCCTAACGCGAGGTCTTCTGTTTCAGTGTGAAAAGTGTTATTCCGCGCTTCAGTTATTATACCAACAGCGCTGCGAACATCCCGATCTGGGTCAAAGCGATGTTTAAAAACATCGTGCCAGTACTTTCTGAAGAGGTGTGGAAAGTCACCAAAGTCTATATCCGCTTCATTTTGAAATTGATCTTCTGGTGATAAGCCTTGCACCGTTTTTAGGTTTCTAAGAATAAACGGACGCATGGTATCACAGTAGATATTGAGGGCTTGGTAAAGTGCGTCTTGGTGTGGACGGTTGGGCGAATTCACGTTTTCCGGACTCCGTTTCCGTAATTTTCCGAGCAGTATAACAGATTTCCAGTTTTAAGGCAAGCGCGATATTGTTTTCTTGCAGGGGTATTCAATTGTACGATTTGGATCATGGTTTTGCTTTACATATGTGCCCGTTCTTAGGAAAGATCGCGAGCACAGCTCGCTCCTACAGAGGAAGACGTATCCATATATATAAAGTGAATAGGTACAATTGAATGGC
>JAJDXV010000059.1 GCA_022823085.1 Candidatus Poribacteria bacterium | reverse complement strand
CGGAGTCGAGTTGTTGGTTAAAACTACAGGACTTACGCAGGATGCTCTTTTGTACCACAATCTGTATGAAGTTTAAGAATTTAATTCGGTAATGCATCAACAACCTCTTGGTAGGAGCGAGCTGTGCTCGCGATCTTTAACGATTACCGAAATATTTATTTAATCTTCATTTAGATTGTGACACCAGAACGCTGTGTTTTCCGAAAACTTTCATCTAACAGAACAGACTCCAGTTAAAATTGCGTAAGTCCTAAACTATATAACGGTAGGAGAATCCCGAATGCAACAACAAACGTTAGAAAAGCCTCGTATTCTCCTGCTCCTGCCGACGCGTACCTACCGTGCGACCGACTTTCTCGAAGCCGCGCTGACCCTCGATGTCGAAGTGGTTGTCGCATCCGAGGAACCCGCAACAACAGCAGACCTCTCACCCCGGCACACACTCGTACTTGACTTCAGCACTTGCCCAAGAACTCGATTTCCGATATTTAAAAATAGGCGCGAGTTCTTGGGCAAAACCCTCGCGACAGAAACCATCCTTGAATTTAACCATACATACCCGCTCACAGCCATCGTCGGTGTTGATGACGATACAACGCTGCTCGCGACAACCGCATCAGAGGCATTAGGACTCCCACACAATCCTGTCGCTTCAGCAAAAGCGACACGCGATAAATATCTTTTGCGACAGACATTGGCACACAACGGCGTATCAGTCCCTGCTTATCAACGTTTCTCTATCTATGACGATCCCGCTGAAATCGTACGAAGTGGGAATGTCGGACAAGGAACGGATTCAGTCTATCCTCAGGATAAATCCCGCACCCCCTACAGCACAGATACACAGGTCAGTTTTCCATGTATTATCAAGCCGCTGTCTCTCTCCGCCAGCCGCGGGGTCATCCGCGCGGATACACCGACTGAATTTATTGACGCTTTCCAACGGACAACAAAACTCTTACACACGCTGAACGAAACCACTAACATAGAAGAGGTTTATAACGCACAATATCTGCTTGTTGAGGATTACATCCCGGGAATAGAGGTGGCACTCGAAGGCATCTTGTTAGACGGTGAACTTAAGACACTGACGATCTTCGATAAACCCGATCCTCTTGAGGGCCCCTTTTTTGAGGAGACACTCTACGTCACACCTTCCCGTTTGTCTACGGATATTCAAGCGGCACTACACCGCACGACAGCAGAAGCTGCCGAGGCATTGGGACTACAACACGGGCCCGTCCACGCTGAACTACGCTATAACGACACGGGCGCACATCTCATTGAAATCGCTGCACGGACAATCGGTGGACTCTGTGCCAGAACCCTACGGTTCGGAACCGGTATGTCGCTGGAGGAACTCGTGATCCGACACGCGATTGGCGAACCGGTGGAGACGTTCCAGCGCGAGCAGCACGCAGCAGGTGTGATGATGATTCCGGTACCGAAAGCCGGTATCTTAGGCGAGGTCCGCGGTCAGACAGCGGCATATCACGTGGACGGGATCGTTGAGGTGAACATCACGATTCCGATAGGCGGTGAGGTTGTTCCGTTACCGGAAGGTGCGCGCTATCTCGGCTTCATCTTTGCGCGCGCAGAAACACCGGAAGTTGTAGAGGCAGCACTCCGTGAAGCACATCAACGACTGGAATTTGTAATTTTGCCATAGGGAGCGATGGGTAGATGTCGAGGAACGATCTCTTTACCAAACTACTCACTGTTGTCGTAGTTCTCTTGTGGACAGCGCACGCCGAAGCAAATGAACCCCTATTTTCGGAAGTGACTTCCGCACTCGGTTTTTCACAGATAGAAACATCTTGGGCCCCCGGCACGTACGCACTACCGGAGATAATGGGAAGCGGTATCGCACTATTGGACTATGATAACGATGGCGATCTCGATGTCCTGCATATCCGGTACCCGCCCCCTGGAAAGGAAAATTTACCCGCACCGAATCGGCTTTTTCAGCAACAACCCGATGGGACGTTCGTTGACGTGACGGAAACATCCGGTATCGGACACACCGGATACGGACAAGGTGTCGCAGTCGGCGATGTGGATAACGATGGTGATGTGGATGTCTATGTAACGAACTACGGTCCCGACGCGTTTTACCGAAACAACGGTGATCGGACATTCACTTTAGAAGATGTAGGTCTCTCAAACAATGCGTGGGGAACGTCCGCCACCTTTAGCGACTACGATAGGGACGGTGACCTCGACCTCTATGTGACAAATTACGTTCAGTTTGATCCAGAGACGATTTGTCGGGGCAAACACAGCGCGCCGGACTACTGTCATCCGAGTGTTTTTGAACCGACGACGGATCGGTTGTTCCGAAACACTGGCGACGGCACTTTCACAGATGTAACACAACAGGCAGGCATCGCTGAAATGCCCGGCAGGGGTCTCGGTGTGGTCTGTCTCGATCTCACTGGTGACGGTTGGGCGGATTTTTATGTCGCTAACGACGGCGAGGCGAACCATCTCTGGGTGAATCAGACCGACGGCACTTTCGCCGAGGAAGCCATATTGCGCGGGCTCGCATTTAACGCCTACGGACAACCGGAAGCGAGTATGGGCATCGCTGTCGGTGATGCTAACAACGATGCACAACCAGACCTGTTTCTAACGCATCTGTTTAATGAGACCAATACGCTCTATATCGCTTCTAACGATTCTGGGTTCATTGATATGACTGAAATCGCAGGCTTCACAGGAATCGATCTACCTTTTACCGGTTTCGGATGCGGTTTTCTCGATTTTGACAACGATGCAGATCTCGACATCGCACTGGTCAATGGACGTGTGAAGCGCGACAATATTTTCGAGGGCGCAGATATTGGCGAATTCTGGAACTTTTACGCCGAACCGAACCTCCTCTTTGAAAATAGCAGTCAGGTGTCAGCCATCAGCGGTAGGGGCGAGGCTCCCTCGTCCGCACGGGTTGGGCAACTTGCGGAAACACCCAAGCAAAAACACCCCAACGAGGGTTTCCAACGGTTTCCGACTCCCCATTTCAGCGATGTAAGCGCGCACGCCCCAGATTTTACAGAACGCGTTGAAGTGAGTCGCGGAATGGCTTTCGGTGATATTGATAAGGACGGTGATATTGATATGGTTGTGAGTAGCCTCAATGATCGGCTCCGCTTTTTCCGAAACGAGGCATCACCACCGGAACACCACTATCTTTTCGTGCGAGCAATCACCAAAAGTCGAGACGCGTACGGGGCGGAAGTAACACTCCGAACAGAATCGCGCACATTGACAGGGTACGTGCTGCCTGGAATAAGCTATCTCAGTAGCAGTGCCCCGACTGTACATTTCGGATTAGGGACAATCGACAAAATTGAGGAAATTGAGGTGCAATGGCAAGACGGGAGCCGTGAAAAATTTCCCGGAACATCGCCGAACCGACGTATAACGGTTTATCAGGGAGAGGGGGTACCGTTTTGAAAGTTTTTAAATTTACCTTGCGGAAGGTTGAGGTCGTTGTACATTCGTCGTTCCTCTTTTATCTCCGCACCCCATTTCATTTCGTGCTACGTTTTTACGCGAAGCAAAAGCAAGTTAAAACGGAGACCGAAAATATCGTGCCTTTGTCAAATAACATTATTGTCGATATTTTCGGTCTCGCGATTCAGAGATCGCTCCTACTTCTTCTACTGCTAATCAACGGTTTTATATCTGCAAAAAGTCAAGGTGAGGTCAATATTCCGCAGCCTGCTGATCTCGACTTGGTCGAGGAGAGACGGCTCTTGAAAGCGGTTGAAACAGCACAAAAAGCCGTTCGGAACGTGCCTGATGATGCTGAGGTCTGGGGACAATTGGGACACGTCTACCTCATCCACCGTTGGGAGGTACCAGCGATAGCGTGTTATCGTCAAGCGAACACCATCGCGCCTGATGAATTCCGATGGCTCTATTTTCTCGGACGTTTGACAACACGGCGCGAACCGGAAGCGGCTGTGAAATACCTCAACCGTGCACTCGCCTTAAACGATGCCTATGCCCCCGCGCATCTTTATCTCGCCTCCGCACTCCGTATTTTGGGAAAACTTGACGATGCACAGCAACATTTAAAAACTGCCAAAGAGCTCCAACCGGACAACCCCTTCTCTGAACTCTGGCTCGGTGAAATCGCGTTCGCGCAGCGACAGGTCGAACTTGCCAGAACACATCTTGAGAACGCACTCCGTCTGAATCCAAACCAAAGCGAAGCACACGCACTCATGGCACAAGTCGCAACCCGACTCGGTGATAAAGAAACGGCGAAGAAACATGCATACGCGGCGCGGCAACCGAGCCGGCACAGTGAGCTATCTGATCCACTATGGTGGCATGTGCTGCGAGCAGGTGTCACAGCACCGTTGTACGCCGAACGCGGTAGACGCTATATGGCAGAAGGGAATTATATAGACGCTGTCGCCGAATTTGAAGTCCTGATTTCACGGACCCAAAAGGATATAGACGTGTGGCTCGACTACGGCGTTTCACTCTTTCATATTGAAAGATACGCACAAGCACGCGCAGCACTCGAACACGCACAGACGCTACTCCGCAGCGATGAAGACACTCGGAAAAATAAAAAACCGCATGAGATCGCCTATCTACAGGCGCAAGCCTATAACTATATCGCGCAAACCTACTATGAAACCGGACAAACCGATGCCGCAATCCTAACAGGTCAAAAGGCGATTCAACTCTTCCACAACAGTGTCGGAAACACACAACCCTCTTTGACCAAGAACTCGCGTCTATTTTTAGATATCGGAAATCGAGTTCTTGGTCAAAAAACCCATGATGCGACGTATACCACATTTTTGGCGAATGTCCACGCGAACCTTGCGATGGCTTATGAAGACATTGGACAACTCGAGCAGGCACTCGCGCAGTACAAAAAATCACTTGAACTGGTGCCGACAAAAAGTGCGTCGCATCGTGATCTCGCTGGTGTTTATTGGAAAATGCGGCGTTATGCTGAGGCGGAACCACATTACAAGAGAGTTGCCGCCGATGCACCGACCGACCTACAAGCGGTTTATAGACTTGGACTCATCTCTCTAACCAAAGAAGATTACGAGACGGCGATTGCACGGTTTGAGAAGGTTATTGAACTCGATGCAGCGCATGTCCGCGCTTATGAGGCATTGGGTATCGCGTATCAGGAAATTGGGGATATTTCGGCGGCGATGGGTGCATTTGAAGAGGTGTTACGGTTGGAACCAAATAACAAGAATACGTCGGAAATACTCAAGGAACTTCGTGAAAAGCAATAGGAGGGACGTATAAAAACGAAATATTCTCAATCGGAAAGATGGAAGATTGGAAGGACGGTGAAACTTCCTCCACGCTTCTAACCTTCCAGTCTTCCAATCCTGTAACCGATCTCACGTTCGTTCTGATCTAATAACTATCTTTGAGATGTCCCCAAATCGTTGGGAGTTTGTTAGCGGGTTCAACAGCAGTTGCCAACGGGGTAAGGAGTCTGGCATCACCGATCGCGGAGTGATCGCAGCCGGCACCGTCGCCGCCATTACCCATGACGATTGTCAATGCTTGGGCACCGGTGGGAATCTCAAATTCGACTTTAAGCGCGTCAACGTTTTCGCCATCTACGGTTCCCTGAAGCGTCTCCGATGCGAAGACCTCTGTTCCATCAATCGAAAAAATGAAATCGCCGCTACCGCCATGACCGCAGTCTGCCGGGTCTTTTTCATCGGACATACCGACATACCCTTCAAATTTGACATAATCGCCACCCGTCAGATCGTAAACAAGCGTGCTGACAGAGTGTGCACCGAGACCACGCTCGAAATAGATACCACCGATAACGATGTGGTTACGCGTTCCAGCACCTTCACCGATAGTGACGTTATCTGTATCCAACGGACCACCCCAACCGGTCCATTCGGCTACAGCGTTTGTCGGAATAAGTCCACAGGCATTCGGTACAGGTTGACTTCCACCGATTAAAGCGAGATAGACAACACCGTCCCGTGTGTCATCTTCAACGACTGCATCGTAATCGTTCTGAACGGTCGGATCTTCTGAGGATACCTCTTCAATAGGTTTCGCACCGTCGCCATCAAGGTTCGTACAGTCGCTTTTCGCAGCGTGAACGCTTAAGGCGAGTCCGGCGATGAGTAACACACTTAAAGCAAGTAGGATGTTATGTTTCAATGTTCTGAACCTCCATTTTTTGATCAACACAGTCATCTGATTTCTAATAACTCTCTTTGAGATGTCCCCAAATCGTCGGGAGTTTGTTAGCGGGTTCAACAGCAAGTGCTTGCGCGTTGAGGAGCTTGGCATCACCGATTGCAGAATGATCACAACCGGCACCGTCGCCGCCGTCACCCATAATAATTTCGAGTTCTTTAGCGCCGGAGGGGATGTCAAATTCCACCTTGACGGCATCAACGTTCTTCCCGCCATCAGTGCCTTGAAGGGTCTCAGATTTGAACATCTGTTTCCCGTCAACAGAAAACACAAAATCACCGCTACCGCCGTGTCCGCACTCAGCCGGATCCTTTTCGTCCGACATACCGACGTAACCTTCAAACTTAAGGTAGTTATCACCACTCAGATCGTAAACAACTGTGGCAATAGAATGGCTTCCGATCCCACGTTCAAAGTAGATACCGCCGATAACGATATGGTTGCGGGTTCCGCCGCCTTCACCGATCGTGGCGTTATCTGTATCTATGGGACCACCCCACCCCGTCCATTCGGCTTCCGGGTTCTTCGGAGAAAGTCCACAAGCGTTCGGTTTCGGTTGGCTACCACCGATAAAGGAGAGATAAGTGACACCTTTCCGGTCATCTTCTTCAACGACTTCGTCATAATCGTTCTGAGTCGCATCCCCTTCTTTACCGACCTCTTTGATCGGTTTCGCGCCGTCACCATCTATATTTTCACAATCGTCTTTAGCAGCATGAACAGTCAAAGCCACTGCAGCAATCAGCATAACGATCAACACACAAATATTAGTCAATTTCAAGGGTATTACCTCCTTATGTTTTGCGAGAATCTCGAAATAAGGTTCTCACACTTTTAATCTGAAAAGCACACTCTTCTAAAAACAGCCTGCAGATGAAAAAACACGTGTAGGCGCGAAAAAAACCGCGGCAGCAGCAAATACCGACGCGGTCGTGTGTAGAACTTTGTGAAGCAAAATACTTAATTCTTGTTGAGTGGGGGGGGGGGGTATAACTAACTTATAGTTAACACAATAGATTGTGAACGTGCAAGCGAAACCATGGCAAACCGTAGGAACACAGCACAGACCTTCAAGTTGCGGGATGAGAGGAGCCGTTTTGGAGATGCTAAAATGGGTATATCCGCTCGGCATGCTTACCACCTAACGTTCAATTTTGAGTTTAAAAACTGTGCGTCGCGTTTTCTAAACCGTGTGTTCCAATCAGTAACAATCATTATAAGGAAAATGTGAATTTTGTCAAATGTTTTTTGGAAAAAAGAAGGCAGCTCATTGTTACACCGTTTTAACATGAAGGGTGTCTTCATCCGCACGGTTGTATTCGTAAAGTTCGTCGGCTGCGAACACGATATCCAATTCGCGCTGAGCGTTCCTCTGAGAATCCGATGCGTGCACAACATTATGCGTTATATCCACAGAGAAATCGCCTCGGATGCTTCCGGGCTGAGATTTCTTTGGATCGGTTTCTCCGTTAAGGATACGCACCAGTTCTATCGCGTTCCGCCCTTCAATAGCCAAGGCGATAATAGGTGCTGATGTCATGAATTCGATGAGGACATCGTAAAATGATTTCCCGTGATGGACAGCATAGAGTGCTTCTGCTGTGATACGCGGCAGCTGCAGTAACTTCATCGCGGCAATCTTGAGTCCTCTGCGTTCGTAGCGGGCAATAATTTCACCAACCAGCCCACGTTGAACACCATCCGGTTTGATCAAAACCAATGTTTGCTCTATTTCCATGGTCCCTCCATTTGAACCTCTACACGTGCTAACACAACAGGCTATGCTAACACCTCAAATATAACATTCTTGGCTTGACAGCAAGCCTGTTTAAGTATAACATAATTTCACGGTTTTTTCCAATTTATTTTTTTCAACCAATCTAATGGAGATGGCTATGTACAATAAACTCGGTGAAACGGTACTAAAGACAAATGAACGCATGGAAGTCGGTGTGGTTACAGCACCCGATGAACCTCATGCCGAAGAGGTGAAACAGTTCCTTGGGCACAAGGGCGGAAACTGGGAATGGCATATTGAGCGGTGCGTCATAGAATCGCTTGATGCTCTGGAGACCCGTTTCTATGTCGGCAAAGTCGATGGCAGCATCATTACCAACATCATGACAGTCGAGCATCAAGGCATCGGTATTTTGGGACACGTCTTTACAATGCCGGACCAACGTAGGAAAGGCGCGTGCAAAGGCGTGATGGCGTATCAGATGGAGGACTTTCGGCAGCGAAAGGGGTACGCACTCTACCTCGGCACCGGATACAACAGCCATCCCTATTACATCTACCACAGTTTCGGATTTGAGAGTGTGTTTCCAGAGTCCGGTTTTATGAAGTATTACGTGGACACAGATTTTGAAGAACGTTACTTCGCGCCTGCACCTACGCAAACGAAACCCGTTGAATGGCATGATTGGCCGAAAGTCACCGCGTTATCAGGGATTGTCGGTGGTGAACCACTGCGGAGCCTAATATGGAACGTCTACGGTCCGACGAATATGGAAGGCGGATTTCTGAATTTCAAGCACGACTTAGAGACAGAGAATCTCTACGAAGATGCCAAATTATTGATTACATCGGACGGTGCGATCGTTGGTTGGGCAACTGTGAGCCGTGATACACGCTGGCGACCCGCGACTGCGGTGCTGGACCTCTTCTTCCATCCGAATTTTGCCGACGAAGTTACCACCTTACTTACCTCGGTGGCATCTCCTGATACGAAGGTGCAGTGCTATGTTGACAGCAGTGCCGAGCAGAAGGCTGCGATTTTGGAAACTGCAGGATTCACCTGCGAAGGTCAGTTAAAAAACCAGTTCACTTATAGCGGACAGGCTTACGATGTGTTGGTCTTTGCGCGTGAATAGACGTATCCTGCAGTATCGGGCGCGTCTGTTCGGTTCTAAGGCGTTCAACTTCCATTTGCCTCCAAAGCCCGTTGAAAATCCTCCACGTTTTCTGCCAAGATTGCAGCGCGATGTAACTGCTCAAGATGTTGTAAGTCATCTATTGCTTCCAATACTGGCTTGAAAGTCTGGGCCGTGTCAGGCTGTAATCGCAGTGCTAGTACCTCAAAGATGTGCTTGCGAGTACTTTCTCGAGCACTTTGCTGGCGTGCTTGCTCGGTCCAGTATTCAATAATGGAAGGCTGCTGCATGGTTTCCTCCAAAATGATATTTGAAATTGTTTCTGGGTCGTAAATTAAATTTCCCAAGACTGCAAGACTTCCAAGATATGCAGGCTTGTTCGGCACGTCGATGCTATCTGCCGTTTGAATACAGCGACGTAACCATTCTTCTGCGTCTACCCCCGCGGGAGGTTTCATTAGCGGCGTGAAAGGAATTAAGCCTGTCGGTTTCTTATCAAGAATTGGCGCGCCATCTATTTCAATCAGACGCAACACCTGATATTCAATTAAGATTCGATGTTTCGCTCTGTCTTGCAAATAGTACCCTGGATCCCTCCTTCCTGCATCAGGACGGAGGTAGATGACACTTGAATATACCGGCAACCTATAGGTTTCAACAGTTCGGATGATGTAACCTGCCATCCGTAGTGCCATTTCGGGATCGTAACTGTCTGTGGTTTGAAACTCAAAATGTATCAGCACCTCTTCACCGTTGAGAGCCACTTTGATAAGCATATCTGCCTGGTGCATCTCAATGGTAGGTTGCTCGGGCGTGATAAGTTGGACAAAAGTGACATCGTCTTGTTCAAAATCTAAGCAATGGTTGACGAAGTCCATGGGATATGCCCGGGCGTGTGTTTTCGAGATAGTGTCAAAGTCTGCCATTAATTCTCTTTCGGATATAGATTTTCTTAAAGTATAGCATATATCTGCAATTTATGCCAATTTTGTAGATTATCTTGATAGACATGGATTTCATGTAGGAGAGATCCTATCCTCTCTTTACTTTATTGAATTTGAATTATACGAGAAAAACAAGCAGAAAAAAGAAAATAGTAACAGGGTACGTAAATTTTTTAACGCGCGAAAAGTAAAAATGTGAAGTGCCAACGTTTATTTAGACCATAATTTGGCAAAGTTAAGCCAAGTTTTGCTGCTCGAATTCGATAGGTGTCAAATACCCTAACGCCGCATGTGGGCGTTTGAGATGATACACCTGTTCGATAAAATGCTCAATGCG
>JAJDXV010000129.1 GCA_022823085.1 Candidatus Poribacteria bacterium | reverse complement strand
CAGGCCCGGTAGGTTCGGTTTTTGCGGCGTACACGCCCAGATGCGAAGTGCATCGCGGTGTACTCACCCAAATGCGATCTGCATTCCAACCGAACCGGGCATAGTTCAAAAATGGTGGCACTTTTAAGACGAATAGTCAATTAGAATTGGTATAAGGTTTATTTGCTTGGGTATTTCTTCGCGATGTTGATAAAGACTGCTACAACAGCGCATCTGCCAACGCCGTAAAATCCTGCACCGTTACATCCGGTTGGTACGAGGTATCTTCATAAGGCAGCAAGTATCGGTTGACAAACGCGCCGCTATAGCCGCACGCTCGCGCACCTACGATGTCAAACGAGTTTGCTGATACCATCAGACATTCGTTGACTTCGAGTCCCAATTCTCTCGCAGCGGCACGATAGACCGCCGGATGCGGTTTGAACGCGCCGACCGATGTAACCGAGATTACATCGTCAAAATCCCACCCGACGCGTTCTTTTACCAGATAGTCTAAAAACGAAGGGTCCCCGTTTGACAAAATTACCAACCGGTATTGCGATTTCAGGCGCGAGAGTGCAGCCAAGACTTCTGGGAACGGCGAAAGCTGCTCCCAACCGCGCATAAACGCTTTTATTGTATCAGGCAAGACATCGATGCTATTACGTCTCAATGTGTAGTGTAACGCGCGGCGCACCGTCTCCAGATAGCCGCTATGTCCAAGCATCATGATCGTGTCCTGATACTGCTCAATCCGTTGTCTGTAACGCCACTGCTCCCAGAAGTCATCCGCAGACACATCCGCTGCAGCGTGTGCATCGAGTGATTCGCTAATAAATGGTGTTAGGCTACCCCCTAAATCCAAGATTGTACCAAACAAATCGAAGGTCAGTGCCTTCATCTCCGTAAAATTTGTCATAATTCGACCGTCCTTCCAGTTGCCATCGCTTCAAAGGCGGCATCAATGACACGCATCTGATTCACGCAACTTTCCGGTGAAATACGGTGCGGTTTCCCTGTCGCTAAAACTTCGCAGAAATGCTCCAATTGCAGCGCAAATTGGAAACACGGTTCAAAATCAATGACTTGATGGCCATCGCGGTTCTGCAAAACAATATCCACAGCAGAATTCTCATTGTTCCATGCCCTATCAATTCTGAGCATCCCGCCCCAGCCAGCCATTTCGGCGTACTGTCCACCTGCACAATTAAAACCGGTAGAAATCTGGGCGGTTTTTTCACCCGGGAATACCAACAGTAGATACGAAGCGTCATCCACTTCCATCCCGGCTTGAGATGCACCGAAGACACGAATCGGTTCAGCACCGAACATAAATCGCGCGTGATGGATATTGTAACACGCCAGATCGTAAATACTACCGCCACCCTTCGCTTTATTGAACCGCCAATTCGCTTCCGGTTTACGGGTTTCGGGACCGCCGCCACCGCCACCGGTACAGAAGGTACTGCGGAGCGTCATAAACTCGCCGATGGCACCGGCATCGATCAGTTCCTTCGCCTTGAGATGCATCGGATGGTGCCGGAACTTAAACGCTTCTGCGACTAAAACGCCGTTCTCTTCTGCTGCACCGACAAACGCTTCCGCTTCCGCCGCTGTTGACGTGAACGGCTTTTCACACAAAATCGCTTTGACCTGCCGAGATTCAGCAATCTGGATACCGACTTCAGCGTGGTAAGCACCCCACGTACAGATAATAGCGATATCCAAGTCCGCGGTGTCCAGCATCTCCGCTAAAGACAGATAGCGGTTTTCAGATTTCACGTTAAACCGTTCACCGAAACTGGCTAATGCGTCTTCTGAGACATCACAGATAGCCGCTAATTCAGCACTCGGCGCCTCTTGACATGCGCCGCCGTGGGCATTCGCGATGCCCCCCGTTCCGACAAGTCCAACCCGGTAAGGCGTGTTCGTTGACATAATTTTTCCTTTCGTTGTCTATATGGCACTTAACGGATAATCGTTCTCAACAATCGCTTCTTTCAGAAACTCAAATTCGTATTGCGGTAAGGATTCGCCCGGTTCGAGTGCTGCAACCTCCCGCTGCCAGCGCGCCACCGCTTCTTCACGGACAATGATCCGTCCTAACGGAATACCTAAGAAATCCTCAAGCGACTTCAGTGTCCCTTCCTGATTTAAAACGAAGTCCTCAAACCGGACCTGAATAACATTTTCAGGCATCGGGGTCGCTTTCATCAGTTGATACTGATAAAGCCAGGAGATCGCGCGCTTTTCATAGATGTCGTCTGTCACGGGATAATCAACCCCAAAATTACGCAGGTCGTCCGTTTTGTGGCTCGACCGAATACAGTCCCGCGGGTCCCGAATCCAGTGGATGTACTTTATATCGGGGAACATCCGGACGATCCACGGGTAGACGAGCGTCGTCTCTGGGATTTTCCAACCTTTATGGAGTGCCGGGTTCCGTAGGACATCTGCTAAATACGCGTTAATACGCCATTCAAACTCTGGGTCAATCGGCATCGCGAAAAGGGCACTGAAATCCCAGGAGAGTCCGCCTTCCCATTTGACGTACTGCGCCATAACCCGGCAGGCAGAATACATCTCTTGTGGCGGAATCTTATCGCCAGACGGGTTCAGTTGGCTCCCCATAAAAACACCACTTGCGTATAATGTATGCGAAATGGCACGCGTCCCAGAATGACCACGACCAATCACTGTAATTAAATTTTCCATAACTTTTTATATAGTGAAGCTTAGAATTGTACCCTATATCAACCAAAACCAATATCGGCACCGAAAACTAAATACCCCTGATTCAGTTGTCGAAAACACTTGCATATTTTCAAATATTAGAGGATAATAATATATAAAAAACCAGCGTGTGTGTCCAAGCGATTTATAGATTTTCTACGCTATTCACGATATTGTATCAAATATCGAAAACAAATGAAATCATTTTTTATAAGGAATTTACTGTCATGCAAAAATTTTTAACGCTTATCGGTTTTAGTGTATTATTGGCGATATACATCGGCTGCGATAACATCCAAAAGATTGTTGCGCCGCAACAAGAAGAGAAGCTGAAGATCGGTTTCGTTGTTGCGGGTGAACGCGTTACATATCCAAACGGTGCTGAGATGGCTGTTACCGAGATTAACCAGCGTGGCGGCCTTCTGGGGATGCCTGTCGAATTGATTGGACACATTAACAAAGAAGCGGGCCCAGAGATCTCTGTCCAAATCGCTGAAACCCTCATCGTTGAAGACGAAATTATCGCGCTCATCGGACCCAACCGTTCGTCACATGCTGTTGAGGTAGGTCCGATCGCACAGCGTTACGGAATCCCGATGGTTACGACAACCGCAACCAACCCGAACGTTACAAATGCTGGCGATTTCGTTTTCATGGCATCCTTTACAGATAGTTTCCAAGGTGCTGTGATGGCACAGTTTGCGATAGCGGACCTCAATCTGACCACCGCCGCCCTTATTACACGAAAGGGTGATCTCTACACGGAGGGCATTTCTGAATTCTTCGCTCTCAATTTTAGCCAACTCGGTGGCGAAGTTGTCGCTAATGAATTTTACGAAGGCGATTCGTCAGATTTTACAGCACAATTAACAAGCATTGCAGCCGCGACGCCTGATGTCCTTTTCATATCTGGTTTTACTCTGGATGTTGCGCTCATAACGCAGCAGGCACGGGCGATCCCCTTACTAAATGCCGATGGAGAACCGACAACCTTCCTCGGCGCAGATTCATGGGATAGCGAACTTCTTTTCGATAGTGAAGATGCTGAAGTGGAAGGCAGTTTTTTTAGTGGGCATTTCTCGCCGGACACAGATGAACCGACAGCCCGCGCGTTTGTTGATACCTACGAAGCTATCTACAATTCCACACCGACTGGTGGTGTCGCGGTCAGTTACGATGCTGTCAAATTGCTTTTCGAAGCCGTTGAACGCGCCGGCAGCCTGGACCCAGAAAAGATACAGGAGCAACTCGCTGCGACTGAGAATTACATCGGTGCAACGACGATTGCCAGTTATGACGAAAATCGGCATCCAACCAAAAGTGCTGTCATCTTCACCATCAAAGATGGTAAAAAGCAGTTCTACAAGCAAATTGACCCGTAAAAGCAGTAGGCATACTGCGTCCGTCACAATTTCTCAAATTACGACTGAAAGGCTGTAATTTCCACCCGCTTTTGAAAAAACGTGACATCCTATATTTTTTTTGATATAGTTATTCAGACATGAATTGTCTGAATACACAAAGCACTGATCATTTTGGAAATGCGAAGGAGAAAGATATGAATCGACCGCCAGAAGATTTTGTCTATGTAGACGAAGAACGGCTTCTTAACTTCAGCACCGCCTGTTTTGAGAAAGCCGGTATCACACACGAGCACGCCGCCCTTATCAGCCGTCTGCTCGTCAATTCCGACCTCCGAGGTGTCCGCAGTCACGGCACCCGAACCGTCAACGGCTATTGTGGCGGCTTTGAAAACGGCAGTCTCAACCCTGCCCCGGATATCCGTGTCATCCATGAAACGCCAACCGCAGTCGTGCTTGATGGCAACGGCACTCTCGGTTACCTCCCGATGGTGCGCGCCACCGAACACGCCATCGCCAAAGCGAAAGAAGTTGGTATCGGTATGGGACTCGTCCGCTATATAGGACACTACGGATCCGCGGGACACTACGCCCGTATCTGTAACGAAGCCGGTTGTATCGGGTTCTCTGTCCAAGGCTATCAGAACCACGGCAATGCAGGGGGTCAAGACCCGAAACCGCAACTCGGATATTACGGTAATCCACCGATCTGTTTCGCCATCCCATCTAACGACGAACCGCCGGTCGTCCTCGATGCAGCGACCTGTATCATGGCAGACTACCAACGCGGTCCCGAATTCGATGCCCTCCTTTCGGTGATCCCCGCTGCTTTCTTTAAGAGTATCGGTTATACCGCTGTCGCCTGCTTACTCGGTGGCGCATTGACCGGCTTCACAGAACCCGCACCTGAAGATACCGCAAAATGGACCGGCGCACGTCATGGCGGTATGGTACTCGCAATAGACATCGAATCCGTTGTGCCGACAGATGTCTTCCACGCCGAAGTTGATCGCTTGGTACACGATGTACGCGAAACCTATGAACCGATGCCGGGAACGGATCGCGCACTGCTACCGGGAGCGATTGAGACGGAACGCACAGAACAGCATCGCCGGGACGGTATCCGTTACGGTGAAATGGAACAAGAAGGTGCCCGCGCTGTCAGCGAACGCCTCGGTGTGCCATTGCCGTGGGACGAATAACTTCTACACCGTCAATGATGTGTTCTGAGAAACTATTAACTTCTTTAGGACTTACGCACATCGCTCTTTTGTACCACGATGCACTTCGCATCTGGGTGAGTACACCGCAAAATTGTTAGTTTGTGCTCACAAAACGCTGTGTTTGCCGAAAAATTTCATCTAACACAACCGCCTACAGCCAAAAATTGCGTAAGGCCTGATAAAGCTTAATCGTTTATAGTAGAACCCTCAGGAGGTTAAAATGCAAATTATGTCTAAAAAAATAGTTTATTCCATACTGATACTCTTGCTAATAGGAACTGTATCTTCTACCGCGTTTGGACACAGCGATCTCCCAACCTTATTAGAGGATGTTAATAGAGACGGTGTCGTAAATATCCAAGATTTAGTGCTTGTGGCTGCTGCTTTTGGACAGCCGCGAGATCGTACGGCTCAACAGGACCCTGATGTCAATCGCGATGGCGTTGTCAATGTTTTAGATCTCGTTCGCGTCAGCAATAGTTTCGGGCAAACTGCACCAGATGAAAATTCAGCGTATCACGATATTCAAGAGTATATCTTTGATAAAAGCTGCGCCAATAGTGCGTGCCATGCTGCGCCTGCGAATAGCGCGGGTTTGAACCTTACCTATGACCGCTCTTATGAGGATCTGGTTGGACGAGAACCTGACAATCCTGTGGCAGCTGCTGCCGGTATGAAACTTGTGGATCCAGGCAATCCGGAGAATAGTTTCCTGTTGACGAAACTCATTGGACCGACAGAACTCACACAAGGAAGCAGAATGCCGTTGAGTGCGGGGCCCCTTCACAACGGTAAGATAGAGGCAATTCGTACCTGGATTGCTGCCGGTGCACCACAGACAGGTAAAATTGATATCGGCGATCTTGGCGTGCTACGGGACCCCGAGGAAACATTTCAGCCCCCTCTGCCACCGCCACATGGGCAGGGGTATCAATTGCATCTACCGCCTTACAAGATTGAACCTGGCACCGAACGCGAGGTCTTTTACGCAACACAGATCAGTGATGAAAACGGCGATCCGATAGAAGACGATATATTCATCAACGGATATGAGATTTTCTATCCGACCGGCAGTCATCACTTCATCTTATATAGGCTTACTGATGAGGCTATAGCAGAAGGCATTATCCATGCTGGCACCGCTCCTGGAATAGGCGTTGACCCGCAACACATTTTCCGTGAACTCGATCCAGACGATCCACAAGCACTCGGAAATCTTGGGGGCGACCGGTTCTTCGTTGTCGGGACACAAACCGAGGATTTCTCCTTTGAATTTCCAGAAGGTGTCGCACTCCGACTCCCCGGCGATACGATGTTCGACTTGAACTCTCATTATATCAATTTGTTAGGCACCGAAACACTCATAGGTGAGGTCTACATTAATCTCTATACGCTCCCACCTGAAGAAGTCAAGTATGAGGCGATTGAGATTTTCGTCTCCAATACCGATATTAACGTTCCACCCGGACTCACCCGTATTACGCAAATGGACTGGTACATTGAAGATGAACTTGAACTCCGAGGCGCAGCGCCCGATGCAGTTTTGAATATAATGATGCTCACTTCTCACATGCACAGACATGGTGAATTGTTTGAAATTAATCAGATGTCTACAAATGAATTGCTCCATCGGAGCGTCGCTTATGATGACGCACCTATCACGTTCTATAACCCGCCGCTCATGTTTGATGCGACGGACGGACTCAGTTTTCAATGTACCCATAACAACTACGATCTCGATGTACCTATCGAATTCGGATTTACATCTGAAGACGAGATGTGTATTATCGTGGGGTATTATTATCATGCAACTGAAGCGGAGACTAACGGGAATTAACTTCCGATGCTCCTGATTTAAAGGAAATTTAAAATATGAAATTCACCAAATTTATGCCTTGGATGAAGATGCTTTCAGTATTAAGCCTTATATGCTGTTTCACACTCACAGCTACAGCGGAAAACTATTATCCCTCTGAAATCGGTAACACTTGGGTTTTATTGAGTGCCGACGGCAGTGAGCAAATTACCTATGCACTTGAGGCTCCCGAGAATAACAACGTTGACGGACTTGTCGAACTGAAAATTACGAGTGAAGTGATTGGGGCAGACAGCACCAGCACTGACACATACTCCGTAACCGTAAATGATGGAGATATTTTACTACATCAAAGTGTAACGGATCAGGGGGTGTTGGGCATCGCAGAAGTGACTTACGATCCACCCGTCACTTTCTTTCCAGCAGAATTGCCACTCGGACAGACATGGCAGATTATCTCAGAAACGGAACTCAAAATTGCGGGTCCGTTGACCAGCACCAGCACCATAACAGTTGTTGCAATTGAGGACGTTGAAACTCCAGCCGGTGTATTTAAGGATTGTGTCAAGTTGGAGATTAAGCAAAGGGATGTCACAACATTCGGAATTCTCCGAAAGACTTCCTACCAATGGTTAGGACCTGATATCGGGCCCGTTAAGTATCTCAATAATCAAAATATAGCGTACGCATTACAGAGCTACAACTTAATTGAACCAAGTGCTGAGGATGCACCGCCTACCGAAATAACCGAACCTACGCAACTTACGACGGATGTGAACGGTGATGCTACGGATACTGTTGCGCAAGTTGGCAGCTCCGCCAGCGACAACTACAGTTTTGAGACGATAGATGTTCCGGGTGTAGATTTCTTAGCGTTGACAGCGAGTAGCGACTTTGAAGATTACGCCGGTTACACGAAAAGTGCTGATGGTGAAAAAGACATCGCCTTTACGCTCATTGATGGCGTTTTCACGACTTACGATTTCCCCGGCTCACAGAACACCTATTTCTTCGCGCTCGGTAATAATGGAAACGCTGCCGGACACTACGAGGATGGCGACGGTCTGTATCATGGGATCGTCTTGGAAAATGGTGAACTGCGACAATACGACTTCCCGGGATCCGTCGAAACGGAGGTGTACGGTATTAGTGATGCGACAGGTGCACTGACCGGTAATTTTATTGATGCTGATGGCATTCGCCGTGGGTTCTCAGGAGACGAAATCATTGAGGTTCCCGGAGCCATCGAAACGTATGCCGATTTTGTGAATTCGAGCGGCGGTATGGTCGGCAGCTACGTAGATGCTGAGGGTCTATATTACCCATACATACGGACCCCGACTGGCAGATTTGTATCTCTCGACTTACCACAAGCAGCAATTCTGGAATACTTTTTTGTACACGGTATCAACGACGCGAGGACTGTCGTTGCCCGAACCAAACGGGTGGGTGATGTTCCGGGCACCCTTGTCGGCACATTCCAGGAAGGGCTAAAAGAATTTAAGGTTCCAGGCAGCGTTAGCACGGAGGGGTATAATATCAATCAGGATGGCTCTATCGTCGGATACTATGACACGGCAGATGGAAACAGATACGGCTTTATCGCCAGACTTGCAACAGAAACTGATATGGAACCGGTTGCCACACCCTCCGACTTCTATACTTTTATACTTTTGAGACGATAGATGTTCCGGGTGTAGACTTCTTGGCGTTGACAGCGAGTAGCGATTTTGAGGGTTACGCCGGCTACACGAAAAGTGCTGATGGTGAAAAAGACATCGCCTTTACGCTCATTGACGGCGTTTTTACGACTTATGATTTCCCCGGCGCGCAGAACACTTATTTTTATGCACTCGGTAATAACGGGAATGCTGCCGGACACTACGAAGATAGCGAGGGGCGCTCCCACGGGGTCGTCTTAGAAAATGGTGAACTCCGGCAATACGATTTCTCCGATTCCGTTGAAACGGAGATATACGGTATTAGTGATGCGACGGGTGACCTGACGGGGAATTTTATTGATGCTGATGGCGTGCGTCGTGGGTTCTCAGGCGATACAATCATTGAGGCCCCCGGGGCACCCGAAACTTATGCCGACTTTGTGAACGCCAGCGGTCGTTTGGTGGGTAGTTACGTAGATCCTGATGGTGTCTATCATCCATACATCCTTAACCCGGATAACAGATTTATATCTATTGAGCTTCCACAGCCAGAAAAGTTTGAATACTTTTTTGTACACGGTATCAACGATGTTGGAACGCTCGTTGGCCGCACCAAACAGGCAGCGGATGTCCCGCGCACCATTGTCGGCTCATTCCAACACGGGCTACGGGCATTAAAGTTTCCGGGCAGCGTTTCCACGGAAGGGTGGAATATCAATCAGGACGGCTCTATCGTCGGACACTATGACTCACCGGACGGACGCAGACATGGATTTATCGCCAGACCCGCTACTGAAGTAGTGAGTGATGCTTTTAGGAACACCTACACTGTTACACTCTCGAAAGGGTTGAACATGATTTCCGTGCCGCTGGCACAACCGACACCGATGACAGCGAAATCGCTTGCAGGGATAGCCGGTGCGAATGTCGTCATAACACTTGATACTGCGACGCAAGATTTCCTGGCGTGGACCCCAGGCGCGCCAGACGACGGTTTTCCGGTTGAAGGCGGAAAAGGCTATATCGTCAATGTCCCAGAAACCCGTAACTTCGCCTTCGTCGGTGCGCCGTGGACGAACCAAACAGAAGCCGCTGCTGCAGCAGCACCCGCTGCTATTACCCCCTTGATAAGGCGGGATAGGGGGGTTACCCAAGAAGCGTGGGCATTCGTGGTCAGCGGAAACTTAGATGGCATCACGCACAGCAACGGGTACAGCGTTGAAGTCCGAAACCTACGGACAAACAGCGTCATGACTGCTGAAGTTCGCGGCAATTACTTCGCCGCTGCGACTGTTGATCTCAACTATCGAAGCGTCGTTGAAGTCGGGGACACATTTGAAGTAATCGTCACCGATACCGACAGGAATATCGTTTCAGAGACGTTCAACTTTATAGTAGACGCAGCGCATCTCGAAAATGCTGTAATGACTGTGTCGCTTGATAGCATCGGTATCCCGAAGCGGAGCCAGCTCTTGCAGAACTACCCGAACCCGTTTAACCCGGAGACGTGGATTCCGTATCAACTCTCGGAAGACAGTTCTGTTTCGGTTTCCATTTATGATACAACCGGTCAGTTGGTTCGGACGCTTTCACTCGGTTTTCAATCTGCGGGGTTCTATAACAGTCGGGAACGTGCTGCGTATTGGGATGGGCGGAATGCGTTAGGCGAACGCGTTGCCAGTGGCATCTATTTTTACCAATTGACGACACCCTCTTTCCAGCAGACACGGCGACTCGTCATTGTAAAGTAGCGTCCATCCGTAACCTATAGATGTCACAGTTGTGCGATCGGTGCAGCTGTGACACTCCCTTTTAAGCGAAAAAAAGGCGTGTAAATCCGAACTCACCGAATTCCATCCTATGCTTTGAGCATCAATCCAAAAATTTTAGGACTTACGCATCCACCTCTTTTTGTACCACGATGCACTTCGCATCTGGGCGAGTACGCCGCAAAACTGTTAATTTGTGATACAAAAACGCTGGATTTTCCAAAAAATTTCACCGAACAGAACGATTTACATCCCAAA
>JAJDXV010000099.1 GCA_022823085.1 Candidatus Poribacteria bacterium | reverse complement strand
AAATATCCTCTTTCGTAGCATAGACTGTTAGTCTGTGGCTCTTTGAAACTCCCAGGAAAATACATAGACCGTTGAAAAATCAACGCACACGCAACACAAATTGTCCAAACTACCTTACTCAATTTGTGTCTGTCCTATGGTCATTTGATACTATTTAGGCAATACCTTAATTCCGCGCCTCAGGTGTAACCGTCAGTTTTACGCGTTTTCCATCACGTAACACAACGACTTCGACAGGCTCACCAATTTTCACAGCGTCAAGGGCGTACGTATAATCATAGATATTTGCGATTTGCTGTCCACCGAATTCGACGATGACATCGCCTCCCTTTAAACCGGCTTTATCAGCAGGACCGCCTGCGCGAACACCGGATATCTTAACGCCGGTGCCTTCGGTTGTATAGTCAGGAATCGTACCGAGATACGCACGAAGCGTATCACGACTCCCTTCCGCTGACTGACTCCGTTCAACCCGAACATACTCCGGACGTTCATCAGCACTGACTAAGTCCAAGACGATACCGTGTGCCAAGCGCGCAATCCGTTCTATGCCGTCGTAGTTCAGCGTGTCAGGATCGTCTGTCGGTCGGTTATAGTCTTCATGTCCGCCGGTGAAGAAACTGAGTACCGGTACCTCCTTCGGATAAAAGGCAGTCACATCCGTTGGCAGATAAGGGTCATCTTGGAGTGTGAGATTAAAACCGATAGGAACATTCCGTTTCTCAATCAACTTCGTCCATACAGACGAAGAGCCAACCCCTTGCAAGATAAGTTTGTTTTCACGGAGCCGTCCGACCATATCAAAGTTGACGTACGCTGCGACTTTCTCTAAAGGTACGACAGGGTCATTGACAAAATGGGTAGAACCGATGAGTCCGAGTTCCTCACCTGACCAGAGTGCGAAGATGACTCCTCTGCGGAACTTTTCGGGTTGTTTCTGATAGGCTTCACTCAGCGTCGTTGCCAATTCCAGAACGACAGCAGTGCCGGAAGCGTTATCATCCGCACCGTTGTGAATTTGTCCCTCTTCACCTTTCCGTGCAAGTGAACCGATTTCACCGCGCCCGATGTGGTCGTAGTGGGCACCAACAATAACGTACTCGGTTTCGTCTGTTAATTCCGGTGGTGGCAGAAGTGCTACGACATTTAGATCGGTTTTCTTAACTTTCTCAACCGAAACGACGATCTCAATCTTGACATCAGGCAAGGGAAATTGTCCGAGGAAGTGTGGATTTTCGATGTCCAGTCCAGATTGAACATCTTTCAGATTTTTATCGGACGCTGCGAAGAGCGCATTTACAACAGTATCACTGATAGAGGCAGCGACAATCCCTGAATCTGCAAGGCTGCTGTCAAAATCGAGTGGAATCAATTTACCGGCGTTCGGTGAATTCGGTCCAGCAACGACAAGAAACGCCTTCGCGCCTTGCTCCCGTGCTTGCATCGCCTTGTAACGCAGTCCGGCGTACCGATTCAATTGCTGACGACGTTCAGGTTCAACGCCTTCGGGGACATAGCGAAGCGCGACAACTATTTTGTCTTTCACGTCCAGGCCGGCATAAGCATCATAACCTTCACCTAACTCGCCGGGGACGGTTAATCCATATCCAACAAAAACGACTTCACCTTCAACGACACCGTTGCGCGAGAAAGAGAGCGGTTGAAAATCGCGTTCCACACTGAATTCCATTACCTCTGAGGAGCCGTGCATCTGACGCGTGAGATGAAAGCGGTTCTCCTCCGCTATAATCCGCCTTCCTGCGGTGAATTCAAACTCCTGAAAGTAACTCGCTTCATCGCCGACACGTTTGAGATTGAGTTGTGAAAACTGCGTGGCGATGTGTTCCGCTGCGCGTTTCGCACCTTCGGAACCGGTCATTCTGCCTTCCAGTTCGTCAGAAGCGAGGAATTCTATCTGTTCACGGATACTTATTTTCGTTGTACTTGATGTATCGTGATTGTGGGCAGGTACGAAACTGTCTATTTCCAGGAGATCATGACTGTTCGCATAGACCGGTGCAGATGTAACCGCCTCCAGTGCTGCTTGATGATTCCAATCGGCAAGGTAGAGTTGCGAAACCTCTTGGCTGTTCCGATTCGAGGTCCAGCACAACTGATTTCCATCTGGAGAAAAGACAGGGAGCCCATCAAATCCATCGGTCGAGGTAACCCGAACCGGTTCATGTCTACCTCTGCTATCAACGAGATATAACTCAAAGTTAGAAAATCCGAGTTTGTTAGAAGCGAAGATAACATAAGCACCGCTCGGATGGAAGTAGGGCGCCCAAGACATGCTCTCGAACTTGGTCAGGCGTCGGACGTTTGAACCGTCAATCCGCATCGTATAGATGTCGCTCTGACTTCCGTCGGGTGTGAAGTGTCGCCAGACGATGTGTTGACCATCCGGTGTAAAAAAGGGACCGCCGTCGTACCCCGGCGAATTGGTCAACCGCGTCTGACCGGATCCGTCGGCGTTCATGATATAGATTTCGCCGAAATAGGAGGGATCGACCTCCAATTGCTTTAGCTCCTTAGCCGAGAGTCCACTTTTCGGATAGGCATCCCGCAGTGAACAGAAGACAATCAGATCGCCATCAGGTGAATACGAGGCTTCGGCATCATAACCCGGCGCATCTGTCAACTGTGTGAGGTCGCTTCCATCTCGGTTCGCCGAGAAGATGTCCATCGTTTCATCGTAATCCCAACTGTAGCGGCGTTCTTGTCCGGAGGCACGGAATTGCAGCTCCTCTTCCTGTTTTGCCTTCGCGAACAGGTCGTGATGCGTTGAAGCGTAAAGCACCTCATCTGTTCCCGGACGGAAAAAGGCACAGGTTGTCTTTCCGATACCCGTTGAAACGCGATGCGTATCGCCCGTCAATAAATCCAGAAGGTAAATCTGGTAGAAGGGGTTGTCCGGTTCCCGTTCGCTTTGGAAGATGAGCGCGTTGCCGTCTTCGGAGAAATAGCCCTCCCCCGCGCGTTTTCCATCATAAGTGAGTTGTCGAATATTGCTGAGGAATTGCGATTCCACAGGCGTATCTGTATCCATCTCTTCTGGCGTTGAATGCTGTGCAAGAACATCGCCCACTAGAAAAACAGCAAAGAATATTGGGCAGAACAGCCCAATTAATTTGACGAAACGCATCTCAGTCCTCCAATTCTTAGCGTGGCTATCCTCGTAAACGTGCGATAATGCAGATCGCTTATGGACGAATACCCGGTAGAATCACACCGCTACAAACGGTCTGATACTATAGGTATTCGGCGGCTTTCTGTTTCAGGAACGCGAGACCGTCTGTCGCGAGGCTTTCGGCACTCGGTGCGATATCGCGCCAGATACACGTCGCAGCGGCGATTTCCTTCACTGCTGGCGTGAACGATTCAATGACGAGCCATCTGTCGTAGTTAACTTTTGCCAGCGCACCAAAAACGCCATCCCAATCGACAAGTCCTGTACCGGGCGTTCCACGGTCGTTTTCGCAGCAGTGTATATGATGCAAGTAATCCGCTGTATTGATAATCGCTTCCGCTTGATTTTTTTCTTCAATGTTCATGTGGAATGTGTCCAGATGTACTTTAAAATACGGACTATCCACTGCTTGGCAAAGTTTAACAGCGTCTTCGGCGATGTTGACGAAATAGGTTTCAAACCGGTTGAGCGGTTCACTTGCGAGCGTGATACCGTGTTTTCCGCTGAATTCGGCGACCTCTTGTAACCCTTCCACGCACCAATCCCATTCCTGTTCGTTTCTACCGCGCCCAACGAGTGTGCCGACGGCACTGTACATCGGTCCAACGAGCGTATCGCCCCCCAACTCAGCAACAATTTCACAACAACGCTTGAGATAGGTTTTCGCATTTTCGCGAACGGCAGGATCCTCGTCAATCGGATTCCTATCGCCACCCATGATATTACACCCGATAGTTTCTAAACCGGTATCCTTCAGTAATGCTTGGGTGTAAGGGATGTCCACCGTATCTGGGTCGAAGATAGGTATCTCGACACCATCAAAACCCATTTCAGCGACTTTCGGGATCAGGTCTGCGGTTTCTCTGTCAAACTTGTCTGCCCAGAGCAATAAATTGACACCAAATTTCGGCATTTTACATTGTTCTCCTTCTAACATGGACTTATATGGACTATTTTCTGCAGTTTAGCGTAAATTGTGAGTATTTTCAACACGGTTACCGTTTCGCGAGTTCTGCGCGGAGGCGTTCTAACTCCGCTGCGTCTGTCTGTCGACGACGTTCGGCTTCTGCTGCGACGCGTTCGGCTTCTGCTGCGACGCGTTCGGCGTGCTGTCTGCGTGCCACTTCTATCTCCACCTGTCTTTCCGCGCTCTCCTTAAGGTGTTGCATTTCTATAGATGTAGCGATCGGGGTACCATCGGGCAGATATGGACGTAAAAGCCGTATCTCCTCACCGGGTCGATACTCCCACTGTAAACGAAGATTGAGTGCTTCGCTGAACAAGGCACCCGATGCGTCGGGTTCAATCTCAATGATATTTCCCTGTTCCTGACGCCGCCATCCCTGGAATACTTCAGGTCTCTCTGTATCCGGTTGATGAATAAAATACTCTTGAACGCCTATATCCTGCAGATACACCGGAACCTTCTCATGCTGATCCTGACGCGCCGTGGCATCTGAGAGAAATTCAAAGACGGTTGTCGGGACAGCACCTTCTGCCCAAGTATAAAAACTTCGTCGCAGTGGAAGTTTCGCAGCGCCCAGGACGACATAAACATCAGGAGCAACGACCTTGGTGATGTCCCCTTCACGGTAGTAAATGAAGTTATCCAGACCGACATGGATGTTCTCATTGACTTGAAAGTATCGATAGACCTGATCAAAAAAGATATTGGCCTGCACACCGTGCAATTCAGTCGCTGGCATAGGGTGTTCGTCCTCGCAAGGGTATCCTGGGATATATTGGGTAGGGGTTCCCGTCGCTTTCGGAAAAACGGGCATGTATTTCTGCTGTTTAATTGCAAAATCGCCTATTATGTTCATGGAAACCTCCGTTTTTTTAGGTGCGAAATATTGTAGCAACTCGTATTATTTTAGCACAAGACAGATATTTTATCCAGCAAAAGTTTTTCACGTAATCAGAATAAATATTTTGGTGCCAGCATCGTTAGCGATACACCGCGGGCGACCAGGAGCACTGTCAATGCCCCCCACAAACCGTGATTGCCAAGCGGCATCAGCAAGTAGACAGCAGATAGATAAAGTACCGTTGACAGGACTGCAGAATCCCGCAGTGCTTTAGAAGCGGTTGCACCGAGAAAAATACCGTCCCAAATGTAGGCAGCGACGTTTATGACAGGGGCGACAATTATCCATAAGAGATACGGTTTCGCTTGTGCAATAAGCGGCATCTGATCCGTGAAGAGACGTAGTAACTGATCCCCAAATAGGAGGAAGATTAACATAATCGCGGCACCGAATAGAAACGACCAAAAGAATATCTGACGTATCGTCCGTTTCAGGTTCACGGTATCTTTGGCACCTTTGTATTTACCGATCAAACTTTCGGCAGCAAAAGCGAGTCCATCAATGGCATAGGAGAGAAGATTGATAAACTGAAGTAGAATCGTGTTAATCGCAAGGATCGTATCGCTCAAGGCGGCAGATTTCGCTGTGAAAACAGCATGGCTAAACACGAGACAACAAGTCCTGATGAAGATGTCACCACCGATGCTGAGAAAACGTTTGAGTTTTGAGAATACAAGTACTTCGCGCATCCGCAACGGTGTCAAGAGACCGCGATAGTGTCGCCAGAAAAGTAGAATTGCTAAAAACAACCCGATATACTGTGCGATAACGGTCGCGAAAGCGACCCCTTCTACCTTCATACCGAGCAGCTTCACAAACACGAGATTCAAAACGACGTTGATGAGGTTGACGACAACCGTCAGAACCATCGGATAGCGGGCATTCTGTAACCCTAAAAAGACACCGTGAAATGCGTGGAGACACAAAGTCGCAGGTGCAGCATAGATACGGATATGGAAATAGACGCGGGCGAGGTGTTCCACGTCAGGACTCGTTTCAATGAGCAGGAAACTCAGGTTAATTAGCTGCCATTGGAGGCTAAAAAGCAGTAGGGTTGATGTGATACCGATGCATATTGCCCGTAGCAGTAAACGTCCACATTCTCGGAAGTCTCTTTCTCCGAAGGCTTGTGCTGTCAGTCCTGTTGTCGCCATTCTAAGGAAACCAAATCCCCAATAGATAAAACTGAAGATAATGCCACCGATACCGACAGCTCCGAGATAGACCTCGGACTCCAGTCTACCCATTAAGGCGGTATCCACCGCACCTAAGAGTGGAATAGAAAAGTTACTAACGATATTCGGCAGTGCAAGTCGGTAGATCTGCTTGTTAATGTTTCCGGGGTTTTGCATAGAGGTATCCATTCTGCTTCTATTTTAGAGTGTAACGCACATTATGTTGAAAGTCAACGGATATTTCGCTGCAACGCAGAACCCTTCAATTGTCACCAATCACTTTTGTGGAAGCGGTTTCTAACCCCGATGCTTGCCGATGGTTTCTGAACACACCTATTCCCGATAACGCACTCAGAAAAACGAGAATTGAATGGTGCTGCCCGTTTGACAGGGCCATTCAATTGTACCTATTCACTTTATATATATGGATACGTCTTCCTCTGTAGGAGCGAGCTGCGCTCGCGATCTTTCCTAAGAACGGGCACATATGTAAAGCAAAACCATGATCCAAATCGTACAATTGAATA